>JAKJCY010000242.1 GCA_022706235.1 Candidatus Hydrogenedentota bacterium
GCCTGTTGCAAAGCCGTTTGCCGATAACAAGATGGCGCATAACAAAAGAAGCATCGGGCACCGCATCATTAAAATCCTTATTTTGTATTCTGTAGTTTTGGGGAAGATTAATCGCAATATAACACGTTTCATCATTCTGTGCAAAAATTAAAAGGGTATGTTTGCCTCCTGAAATTTCCTTGAGGCTATGATAGAGATTGCGGTAGAATGAATTTACAGCGATGCGGGTAATCTCCCCGAAGCACGTAAGTATGTTTAACCGAGCAGGACGTGTGTCTCGGGGGTGCCGAGGTTGATTTTCGAGAAGCAGGGGAAGGTGGTTTCGCCCCGGTTTTTGCAGACCTCTATGTGGTCACCCGAAAATTGGGGGAAAGTACTAAAGTACAGGACAGAAATCAACTTGCAGGCTTCGAAATCATGACAGCACATAAAAGCCGAAAAAATACGATGGTTGCTTTGCAGGAACGTGTCAAGGAATTAACCTGTTTGCTACGCATGGCGGATATTGCGGGGGAACCCGGCATTTCCGTTGAGGATATCCTGCGACAGACCGTTATGTCGCTGGCGCCCGCATGGCAATACCCGGATATCACCTGTGCAAGGCTGTCGCTGGATGGAAAGACGTATGCGCTGCCCGGATTCAGGGAGGGCATCTCCAGTCAGTGCGCGGAAATCCGGGTGCAAAAAGAAGTAAGAGGATATATCGAGATACATTACCTGGAAAAAAAACCTGACTTGGATGAAGGTCCCTTTCTGCGGGAAGAGCGTAATTTGTTGAATGCTGTTGCCAGGCAGGTAGGGGCGGTTGTGGAACGCAAACAGGCCGAACAGGAAAGGGTTCATCTACAGGACCAGCTGCGTCATGCGGACCGGTTGGCCACACTTGGATTGCTGGCTGCGGGCGTTGCTCATGAATTGAACGAACCGTTGGGTAATATCCTGGGGTTTGCCGAATTGGCGCGAAAGTGTCCCGGCGTGCCGGTGTCGGCGGAGCGGGACCTGAAAAAAATTGAAGCAGCGTCTCTGCATGCGCGCGAAATCATCCGTAAACTCCTGGTTTTCGCGCGGCAGGAACCCCCGCGCAAAGAAGTGGTCAACCTGAATGACGTGGTGCGCGAGGGACTTTTCTTTCTGGAGGCGCGCTGTGCCAAGGCGGGCATCAGCGTAATATATGCGCTGGATCCGGAACTGCCTTTGATCGCTGCCGATGCCTCCCAACTGAACCAGGTCGTGGTGAATCTCGTCGTAAACGCCTTGCAGGCCATGCCGGATGGCGGTCGTTTATCCGTGCGAACCAGGGTCGAGGAAGGGGATGTCTGCTTGGAAGTTGAAGATAGCGGCGCTGGTATGAGCACCGAGGTCCTTCAACGGGTATTCGTGCCGTTTTTCACCACCAAGGATGTGGGGGAGGGCACGGGCCTTGGATTGCCGGTGGTGCATGGTATCATTTCATCGCACGACGGAACGGTCCGCATTGAAAGTGCGCCGGGTCAGGGAACCCGGGTTGATGTGCTGCTGCCGCGAACGCCAGAGCGCCGGTTGGCGGAGGATTCAGGCGATGGCCAATAAAAGCAGCAAGGGGAAAATTCTGGTCGTGGATGATTCCGAAACGACCCGGGAAATATTGCAGCGGAACCTGGTCGGGGAAGGGTATGCGGTATGGACGGTGGGAAATGTGGCGGCCGCACTGGAACAACTGGAAACCGTCACTGTGGACCTCGTCATCACGGACCTCAAGATGCCCGGTGGCAGCGGCATGGACCTTGTTCGTCACGTGCGCGAGAATTTGCACCATACGCAAGTCATGATGATTACCGGGTACCCTTCCATTGAAGGGGCGGTCCAGGCCATAAAAGACGGTGCGGAAGAGTATCTCGCCAAACCCTTTACTGACGCGGAACTTTACACCGCGGTGCGCCGCGCCATGGACAAGGTGCGCCTGCATCGATCACACGGCGTTTACTGGATGCAAACGCCCGCGCTGCCCCACGGCATGATTGGCGAGTCTGAGGCCATGTTGAAAATTTTTGACGCTATTGGCAGGGCGGCCTCCACTTCGGCAACCGTCCTGATTTCGGGGGAAAGCGGCACGGGGAAAGAACTGGCGGCCCGCGCCGTCCATTACGGCAGCGTGCGTTCCCAGGCCCCGTTCGTGCCCATCAATTGCGGCGGGATTCCCGACACCCTCCTCGCAAGCGAACTGTTCGGCCATGTAAAGGGCGCTTTTACCGGCGCCACCGAGTCGCGGGCTGGATTTTTTCACGCGGCGGAAGGAGGCACCATCTTTCTCGACGAGATCAGTGAAACCAGCGCCTCCATGCAAGTCAAATTATTGCGGGTACTCCAGGAAAAAGAAATCTGCATGGTGGGTTCCAACCGGGCGCGCAAGGTGGACGTCAGAATTCTGGCTGCAACGAATAAAGACCTCTCCGCCCTTGTCAAAAAAAACATATTCAGGAAGGATTTGTTTTATCGCCTGAATGTCCTGACCATTGCGATGCCGGCACTGCGGGAGCGTGAAAATGATATCCTGTTGCTGGCCTCTCACTTCATCAACCGCTATACCTCCGAGTTCAATCGCCCCCAAACCCGCTTTTCCGAAGACGCGCTGCGCGTCTTGCGGAATTATGACTGGCCCGGAAACGTGCGTGAACTCGAAAACGTGATTCAGCGCCTGATTCTGATGACGGAACATGACCTGATCGATGTGCCCGACCTGCCCAGACTCATGCGGTTTTCCGCTCCCGGGAAGCTGCCGCTCAATCGCACCCTGGCCGAGGTGGAGGCGGATTACATTAAAAGCATCCTTGTGAGTGTCGGCGGCAACAAAACCCGTGCCGCCGAAATTCTCGGAATTGACCGCAAAACCCTCCGCACTAAGTTGAGCGGTCCGCCTTCATCTGATTCTTCCCAAGAGGGTGTCTCCCCTTCCTGAACCGCGTAGCGGCGGTATGCTATTTTTTTTTGCCCTGAATGTGGGTAAAAGTTCCTCGGCGGGTAAAAATTCCCCATTTGCTGCTTGCAATCGAAGCGCGTCTCCGCCTAATTTCCAGGCTTTTTAAGGGTAGTTGAATGCGTACCACGCGTATTTTGATGTTGGCACATTATTTGCTCAGTTTTAATAATGAATGCCGAGAAAGCAGAGTTGAGATGAAAAAATATGTAAGCGAGGCCTTGTGCGCACAATGTGCGCGTGCTGCCGTATGTGCCATCCCCAATGACACGGGGGAAATCATCTTTTCATGCAAATCATTTATGCGCCTCGATGAGGCTGTAAATAGGGATACATCTAAGGCCACGGTTCTCGAATTGATGGGTTCCGGTCGGGTTTATGGTCTTTGCGGGGATTGTGAGAACAGGGGGCACTGCATGTTCCGGCAGCGCGAGGGTGGTGTTTGGCATTGTGAAGAATATTGTTGAAAGCGATTCAAGTTTAGGACAAACGGTCCGGAAGGAGATGCCATGGAAGCGCCGGTGAATACGGAAAAAGTTCTGGACATTGTCCGGAAACATGAAGACGGCTGGGGCGGCATGATCGCCGTGTTGACCGATATCCAGTACGTATTTGGGTACCTGCCCGAAGAAGCCTTGCGCATCGTGGCGTCCGCCACCGACACTTCTCTGGCGGATATCTACGGAGTGGCCACGTTTTACCGGGCGTTCAGCCTGCATCCACGCGGGAAGCATCACATCTGCGTTTGCCTGGGTACCGCGTGCCACGTGCGTGGGGCGCAAATGGTTGTGGAGGAGTTTGAGCGACAATTGAACATCCGCCCGGGCGAAACAACGCTGGATGGCAATTTCTCCCTTGAAACTGTGAATTGTCTTGGCGCATGCGCGTTGGGGCCTATTGTCACCATGGATAATGACCCATCCACCAAGGTGCGCCCCGCCGATATCCGAAAGATATTGAAGACCTCATGGAAAACGGATACAGAAGCGACGGATTCCCTGGGAGTAACGGTTGCGGCCGCTCTTGGGCAGGAAATGGAAGAAGCAACAACAATATAAAGGAGATGCGGATTGACTCCGCCATTGAATTCATTGGAAGTATTTAAAACCTTTCAGCAACACCTCGCTAACGGGCGTAAAGCCGACCACCGTACCATTGTCGTTTCGGCCGGAGCATGCGGCCTGGCTAGTGGCGCGCAAAAATTGATCGAGGCACTCCAGGCGGAAATGCACGATGAAGACTCCGCTGCTCGGGTTGCGGTGCGTGTCACCGGTTGCCACGGCTTCTGTGAATTGGAGCCGTCATTGCTGGTGGAGCCCGAGGGCACGTTTTACCCGCGGGTCGCGGTGAAACAGGTGAGCCGGCTGGTAAAGGCTGTGGCCTGTGGGGAAGTGATTAACGACCTGCTATGGACGGATCCCGATACGGGGAAGTCCGTAGCACGCATGGAAGATTTGCCTTTTTACAGCAAGCAAGTTCGAAAAATCATGGGGCGTAACGAAAAAATCGATCCGGTGCGCGTGGAAAGTTATATTGAAAATGGGGGATATGCTGCCCTTGTCAAGGTTCTGGAAAGAGGCGACCCTGGATGGGTGGTGGAAGAGGTGGCGCGCTCCGGGCTGCGCGGGCGCGGTGGGGCAGGATTTCCCACGGGAGTCAAGTGGCGGTTGCTCGCGAAGCAATCCGGGCGGGAACATAAATTTCTCGTGTGTAACGCGGATGAAGGTGACCCCGGTGCCTACATGGACCGCAGTATTCTGGAAGGCAATCCCCACTGTATTCTGGAAGGAATGTTGATTGGCGCTTATGCCACCGGGGCGACCCAAGGGATTCTGTATATACGGAATGAATACCCGCTGGCCATCGCGCATGTGCGGACCGCCCTGGAACAGGCCTATGAACAGGGGGTGCTCGGCAACCATATCTTGGGAACGGAGTTTTGTTTCGATATCCAGATCGTGCAAGGCGCGGGCGCTTTTGTGTGCGGCGAAGAAACGGCGTTGATCCGGTCGATCGAAGGGAAAATGGGTGAACCGAGACAGCGTCCGCCCTTTCCCATAGAGCAGGGTATTCATGGCGAACCTACGGGCATCAATAATGTTGAGACCTGGGCCAATATCCCTCTCATTATATTGGAAGGGGCGGAGAATTATGCCGGTACCGGAACTTCGGGCAGTGCGGGCACCAAGGTCTTCAGCCTTGTGGGTAAAATCAAGAACACGGGTCTGGTGGAAGTGCCCATGGGCATCACCATCCGGGAGATAGTTTACGATATCGGCGGCGGTGCTGTGGACGGGGCCAGCATCAAGGCGGTTCAGACCGGTGGTCCCTCGGGCGGGTGTATCCCTGTTTCCCGCTTTGATCTTCCCATCGACTATGACAGCCTCGCCAAAGCGGGTTCCATCATGGGTTCGGGCGGCATGATTGTCATGGACAATCATACCTGCATCGTTGATGTGGCGAAATATTTCATGGGTTTCCTCAAGGATGAGTCCTGCGGGAAATGCTACACCTGCCGCAAAGGCACCCAGCGCATGTATGAAATACTGGAGGACATTACAGAAGGACGGGGCAGAAAGGAACAACTGGAGTTGCTGGAAGAACTCGCGCTGGTGGTTAAGGATACCACCATGTGCGGCCTGGGCCAGACCGCGGCGAACCCGGTGCTGTCCACGCTGCGGTATTTCCGCGAGGAATACCTGGAACATATCAAGAATGGCCAGTGTCCCGCCGGGGTTTGCAAAGCCCTGATTTCCTATTCCATCAACGAGCATTGCACCGGCTGCGGGGTGTGCGCGTCCAATTGCCCGACCGAAGCCATCGCCGGCGAACGCAAAGAACGTCATTCCATCGACGCTTCGAAATGCATCAAATGCGGCAACTGCCGGAGCGCCTGTAAATTCAATGCCGTGGAGGTTGTCTAACGTTATGAATGGAATGATACATATGACCCTCAACGGCCTGACGGTATCGGTCGAAGCGGGTATGACCATACTCGAGGCGGCCCGCTTCTTCGGATTTCCGATTCCCACCCTGTGCCACATGGAAGGCCTTTCCCCCTACGGTGCCTGTCGGCTGTGCGTGGTGGAAATCGGCGAAGCGCCGCGGTCCAAACTCGTCTCCTCCTGCTCTTATCCCGTTGA
>JAKJCY010000243.1 GCA_022706235.1 Candidatus Hydrogenedentota bacterium
GCCTGATGACGATGGCGCCGCTGGAGGCGCCGGAAGCCGTGTTGCGCCGCTGTTTCCGGACGTTGAATTCCCTTTGTGATGACATCGGGTTGCCGGAACGCAGCATGGGCATGACGGATGATTTTGAGTTGGCCGTGGAAGAAGGTTCGACCCAGGTGCGCATTGGCCGCGCCCTGTTTGTATGATACCGCGGAACGAGGAGCGCAGGGACTTCGAGGATGCCCGGCGCCGAATTAAACAAGGTGAATACTGTAATGAGTCACAATTTTGAGACGTTACGCGAAGAGGCCCTCGCCCGGATTGCCGCCGCCGAAACCCTGCAGGCGCTGGACGAAGTCCGGGTCGCTTTTCTGGGACGCAAGGGCCCTGTGTCGGAGATCATGCGGGGCCTTGCCCAGGCGCCTCCGGAAGAGCGCAAGGAAATCGGCCAAAAGGCAAACGCACTTAAGGATGCGGTGGCGGCAGCGCTGGAAACGCGCAAGGCAGAACTCGATGCGGCGATGCAGCGGCACAAGGCGCGGGAGGAGAGCGCGGACTTGAGCCTCCCGGGAAGGTGTATCCCCAGCGGCCATGTACATGTAATCAATCAAATCATGGAAGAACTCATCGCCATTTTTACGCAGATGGGATTCCAGGTGGCGCTCGGCCCGGATGTGGAAACGGAGTATTATAATTTTGATGCGCTGAATACACCCGATGACCATCCGGCCCGGGATTCTCATGACACGTTCTTCGTGAAGCCCGGAGTCGTGCTGCGCACGCAGACGTCGCCGGTTCAAATACGCGTCATGGAGAGGACCCCGCCGCCGGTGGCCATTGTGGCGCCCGGACGCGTATACCGGGTGGACCTGGATGCGACGCACAGTCCCATGTTTGTTCAGATGGAAGGGCTCCTCGTGGACAAGGGCATTACCTTCGCCGACCTCAAGGGCACCTTGGTGCATTTCATTCACGCCTTTTTCGGCCCGGACATACAGATGCGTTTCAGGCCGCACTTCTTTCCCTTTACGGAGCCGAGCGCCGAAGTGGACATCTTATGGACCGCGCGGGACCGGCACACGGGAGAAACGAAAAGCAAGTGGCTGGAGATACTGGGCTGCGGCATGGTGCATCCCCAGGTGTTTAAAAATGTTTCCTATGACTATGAGGCCTATTCCGGGTATGCTTTCGGCCTTGGTCTGGACCGCATCGCCATGGTGCGCCACGGTATCAGCAGCATCACCCACCTGTATGAAAACGACTTGAGATTTCTGGAGCAATTCTAAGATGAAGATATCACTCAATTGGCTCAAAGAACTGGTGCCCTTGCGGGTGACTCCGCAGGAACTGGCGGAACGCCTGACCATGCTCGGGCTGGAAATCGAAGCGATCACGGAACCCGGCAAAGAAATCAGTGAAATTTATGTCGGCCGCATTCTGGAGATGCAGCCCCATCCCGATGCGGACAAACTGGTCGTATGCAAGACGGATATCGGCCGGAAGGAACCGCTGCAGATCGTGTGCGGCGCGGCGAACATGAAGCCCGGCGATATCGTGCCCACGGCCATCGAGGGCGCCACCCTGCCCGGCGGTTTCAAGATCGGGGGCCGCAAAATGCGCGGCGTCCAGTCCCAGGGCATGATGTGTTCCGCCCGGGAACTGGGGCTGGGCGAAGACCACAGCGGCCTGATGATTCTTGACCCCGATACACCCATCGGCCTTGATATCCGCCCCGTGCTCGGATTGGACGATTTCATCTTTGAAATCGAGGTGACCCCCAACCGGGGCGACTGGGCCGGCATGATTGGCGTTGCCCGGGAACTGAGCGCCTATTATGGTCTGCCATTGCGGTTGCCCGAAATCAAGATCAAGGAATCCGGCGCGGCCGCGTCCTCGCTTTCCTCGGTTACCATTGAAGACCCGGACCTGTGCCCGCGGTACACAGGCCGCATCGCGCGCAACGTGGTGATTAAACTGTCGCCGCCCTGGTTATGTGCCCGATTGATCGCGGCGGGGCTGCGTCCCATCAGCAATGTGGTGGACATTACAAATTATATTCTGCTCGAGACAGGACAGCCGCTGCATGCTTTCGACTTTGAAAAACTGGCGGAGAACCGGGTTGTGGCGCGAAGGGCGGGGGCCGGCGAAACGATTACCACCCTGGACGGCGAAAAACGCGCGTTGGCGGAAGATATGCTGGTGATTGCCGATGCCCGCATGCCCCAGGCGGTGGCAGGCATCATGGGCGGCGCGGACAGCGAGGTGGATGACAATACAAAACAGGTCTTCCTCGAAAGCGCCTATTTCGATCCGCGTTCCATACGGCGTACGGCCAAAAAGCTGGGTTTGCTGACGGAAGCCGCCCAGAACTTCCAGCGCGGCGCCGATGCGGACATGGCCGTTTATGCGCTGAACCGCGCGGCCATGCTCCTTCAGGATCTGGCGGAGGCCGAGATCGCCCCGGGTATCCTGGATGAATACCCGCAGCCGCAGGACCGGGGAAGGGTTACCCTGCGCTATGCCCGCACGGAAGCCCTGCTCGGTGTGGCGATCGACCCAACGAGGCAAAGCGCCATTCTGGAGGGCTTGGGTTTTAAAGCCCTTGAACAAGAGCCGGAGCAATGCTCCTTTGCAGTCCCCGGTTGGCGTCATGATGTGGCGCACGAGGCGGACCTGATTGAGGAGGTTGCCCGCCATTACGGCTATGACAACATACCGGTCACCATGCCCTCCATACGCCAGTCGGCGCACGTGTTCGCGCCACAGGACCGCACCGTGCGGGAACTCCGCCATTTCCTGGCTGCGCAGGGGCTTACGGAGGTCGTGAACTGGTCTTTCGGCGGCCGGGAAAATGAACGACGTTCCGAGGCTGCCAGGGAAGACGAAATGGTCCTCCTGCAAAATCCGCTTTCCGAAAACTACGGCGGCATGCGCACCTCGCTGCTGCCCTCGCTCTATGGCACGGCCGCTTATAATCAGAAACGCGGGGCGCGCACCATCGCCGTTTTTGAAATAGGCCCGGTATATCACGCCGTTGAAGGACAATCGCTGTCCAGGGAGCCTGTTCATCTTGCCCTGCTGCTTGGTGGTGTGACCGCTGAAAATTGGGCCCTGCGCGAGCGGCCTTTTGACTTTTATGATATCAAGGGATACTTACAGCGAATCGGGGACTTTTTTCGCCGGGAACTGCTCCTGGATGCCCTAAATAGCCGCGCGTTTCAGTCCGGCCAAGGCGCTATCGTCAAGTTGAGAAAAACCGGATTGGGACAGTTGGGCAAGACCGCGCCCCCCGTAACGCGCGACTTCGATTTGCCCGAAAACACCTATGTGCTGGAAATAGATTTGGAGCCATTGCTGGCCGCCCCCATGCCCCCTGCCCAATTTGAAGACATTCCCCTCTACCCGGCCTCGTTACGTGACCTCGCTGTTATCATGGACAGGGACTTGCCTGCCGAAGCGGTTGTAAAGTCTGTTAAAAGCGCCGGCGGTTCTCTCTTGAAAAAGGTGAACATTTTTGATGTCTATCGCGGGAAGCCGTTGCCGCCGGATAAGAAAAGCATCGCGGTCAGCCTGGTGTTCCAGTCGTCGGAACGAACGCTGACCGATACGGATACGCAAAAAGCGCTGGACCGCATTATCGCGGTACTTACCAAAGAGTGTGGAGTGGAACTGCGATGAATCCTTTCGCCCAAAACCAGTACGACAGGATAAAAGAGGAAATAAAAAAATTGTCGGCGGACTTCGACGAGTACGAGAACCGCCTGGAGCGGGCTGAGAAAGAAAAGGAACTCAAGATCCAGGAGTGTTGGATTGCCACCAACAAGGCGAATGCACTTCGGGAAACATTGGAGTCCATGCCGCAACTCAAAACGGAAAACAAGCAGCTTCGCAAAAAGAACGCGGAAGCCCTGGCTCACGCCCGAAGTATGCTTGTGTATGCCAAGACCATATCCGGAGCCATTGACCTATGAGCCCTGAACAAGAGACTGTCCCCGTAAAAATAGGGACCATTTCGCTTAACGTGCCGGTTCACCGCAACCGGGAAGTGACCGTTGAAATCGCCCGACGCGTGGGGAAAAAATTTTCCAGAATCGAAGAGGAAAGCGGCAAGATGAACACATTGAATTTCACTGTACAGACAGCCTACGAATTTGCCGCGGAACTTTATGACCTGGAAGAACAATACAGCGAGGAGACACGGGAATTTAACAAGGCCCTTGAATCCATCGCCTCTCAGCTTAAGATATTGGAAAAGCGGTACCATCTCGTCCCCCGGCATAAAAAGAAAGATGACGAGGAGCCCTTGGAAGGTTAGTTTCGCCGGGGGAACCGATGCCGTTTCCGGTGAAGCTTCAGGGAAACAATCCCGCCGCATGGTCCGCCCTTCCCGCATGCACGCAGGCGAGGAACACGAAAGGCGTTTATGCAAGCGTGCCTGCTCTTTTCACTCGCAGAATTCAGAGTTGACCATCCGGAGCGTCCATAGCGGCGGGCGGTCCGCTTTCCCCGGCGGCGTCAGGAACTTCCGGAAAATCAAAATAACCAGCCCGCCATGCCTTGACCAGCAGTTGTGTGCCACGTCCGTAACTGCGCACCCCTTCCTGAACACCCTGAGACTTCAGGTATTGGTTATAGGCGCGCCAGCTCCATTTCTGGAACCAGTCGATGCGATATCGTTCCTGCGCTTCCCGTATGCGCTGCAGGTCTTGCCTGGCTTGTTCCGGCAATTGTTCGATTGCCGTCTTGCGCTCCGCGGAGGGCAATTGGCGCACCACGTCCAGATAAACATCAAGCGCGACGGCATATTGGGCAAAAGGGTTCTTGGCGCGCAGGCCCGCAATATAACCGAGAAGATTCGTTTCGCCTTCATCGCAAACCCCGGCAATGTGGCCCAATTCATGGGCGGCCACAAAAACGAACGCGGTGTCGGGAAGCCCGCCGTCTACGTGGGGTTCAAGGGTGAAGGGTACGCAAACGCCAGAAGTGCCGTTCATCATGAGCAATCCTGGGGGCGTCGCTTTCACGCGCCCGGGCAGGTGTATTGCACCACCCTCCCATTCGGAAACCGCGTCCTGCATCGCCTGCGCCACAGCCGCGACCGCCCGCCCGATATCGCGGTCCTCCGGTCGGCTTGGTGCGTTCTGCAGAATGATTTGGAGCAGGGCTCCCTTAATTTGACGCAATTCGGCCTCGGAAACGGTTCCATCGTCAAAATTCAGCCGTGTTTCTACGGGCAGGCGGGCGTAACCCATGCCCCAGAAAAGCAGGAACCATAGCCAGACAATCGGGACAATCACCAGTAACCATTTTGGGCCCCAGATGAGTCCGCGCCAGCGGGACATCCCTTTCACCTTTTGACGGTAAACCCAGTTGGCAATCCACAAGGCGAGGAAAACAAGCGGCCCCGCAACGAACACCAAGAGCGCAATTGAAAAAGGGACTGCCCCGGTTATTGGCGTTATGACCGAAGCGATTATCCTGTATGCCCAGCGGGAATAAACATTTTCCACGTGTTCCGGAGAGGGCTGCAGCATATACCAGGCCAGGCACAACAACCACAGTGCCG
Source organism: Candidatus Hydrogenedentota bacterium (assembly GCA_022706235.1). GTDB lineage: Bacteria > Hydrogenedentota > Hydrogenedentia > Hydrogenedentales > CAITNO01 > JAAYBJ01. The sequence continues at coordinate 5,546 of JAKJCY010000243.1, forward strand.
CCACAACCATAGGTTTCCACGCCTTTCGAAGAGAAGAGGATGGCCTCTTGTCTTCGCTGCCTGCCGCTTCCAAGTCCTGATTCATTGTACAGAAAACTTTCTCTATTGTGTTGATGTCTTATTCCAAACGCGTCCGGCCTCCCATGTCCGATTAATTCGCACAAGTGTTGTCATGTGTGGCCGCTCTTGGCGCCTTCAATAAATGGGTAACACCCCGCAGCGTCAAAGGTCTGTTTGGTAATTACCGCAAACTATGAAGATGGGCCCTCCGGTACCGCCGTCTTTTCCAGAAGTGCCACGATGTTGTGAAGGTTTTCCTGTCGTGCCAGTTCCAGCGGGGTAACACCAAGGACGTCAGGAAGGTCCGCCCGGGCGCCAGCGTCAAGCAGGGCGAATACGAGGTCTTCACGCCCGGACTTAACCGCCTGGTGCAGGGGGGTCATGCCGTTGTCAGTGGACGCAACGGTATTGGGGTCCGCCTTGTTTTCCAGCAAGGCGCGTACAATGGCGGCATGCTTGTTCCGCGTCGCC
>JAKJCY010000244.1 GCA_022706235.1 Candidatus Hydrogenedentota bacterium
TATTTTTTTCAAACAGCCGCCGATACCGGTCTGAAACGAGGTCGGCGCCGAAAGCCACTTCCATCACGTAGTCAAATCCCATTTTACGAAAGAGTCCAACGACTTTTTGGTAAGGCCAATCTATGAACGCGGCGGGGAAACTGGGGGCGATTATCGCCGCCACCTGATCTTTACCTGCCAGCAGGGCATCCACCAACGCGGTAGTGTCGTAGACCTGTTTGGCATGTTGCCCGCAGACCTGTACGCAGTTGCCGCAGCCGATACAACGGGAAAACACCACGTCCGCCTGGCCCTCCGTGATGCGGATGGCCTTGGCCGGGCATTCGCGTACGCAGGTGTAACACCCCCGGCACCGTTCCTTTATGGTCGTAACCAGTGGAATTTTTGACGGCTCTTTCATGGATCTAGTCTACCCCATCCGGTATCAAATGACAATCCGTGCGGCACTCCCTTTCCGGAGTACCGCGCCGTAACCTCCCATTGCGGAAGAACGCGCCTCAGGGTATGTACTTGCCACGTTCCACGTAATGGGTATGCAGCAGTTTATGACTGGTCTTGCCGCAGGGACCGTCGGTAAGGAAGTTCCCGTACAGTTCCAGGACTGCAGGGTTTTCATGGGACTTGCGAACGGTGGACCTTGCGTCTTCGGAATAGATGGCGTTCGCGCGGGCGGCGCGAATCGCGGGACTTGTGGGGATGGGCTGGCCACCGCCGCCCAGGCATCCGCCCGGACACGCCATAAATTCTATGAAGTGGCACTCACTGAACTGGCCGCCTTTGCGAATGTTTTCCAGTACCCGTTTGGCGTTGGCCGTACCGTGGCACACGCCCACCTTAAGCGTTACGCCCTTCAGCCATTCCCAGTCCGGAACGAGGTGCGCCAGGATGCCGGGGACCGGTCCCACGGCAGTTATGGGGATTTCCACATATTTAGTGCCGTCAAAACCGCGAACGGGAACGATATCGGCGTGGCTATAGAGGTCTTCGACCTTGATGCCGCACACCAATTCCACTACGGTACGCAACGCGGCTTCCATGACGCCACCCGACGCGCCGAAGATGACGCCCGACCCCGTTTCCTGCCCAAAGGGCGCATCGAATGCCGACTTGGGCATGTCCGGCAGATAAATACCCGCTTCGGCAATCATCCGCGCCAATTCACGGGTGGTCAGGCCGTAATCGATATCCTTGAAACCGCTGTCATTCATCTCGGGACGGTTACACTCGAATTTTTTCGCGGAACAGGGCATCAACGCCACGCACACCAGGTCTTTGGGGTCGATGTTCTTTATCCTGGCGTAATACGTCTTGATTACGGCGCCAAACATCTGTTGCGGACTTTTTGCCGAAGACATGTGGGGCAACATATCCGGATAGAAGTGCTCGATATATTTGACCCAGCCCGGTGAACAACTGGTAAATTGGGGAAGCGCAACCGTTTCCTTTTTCACAAGAGCCTTGTAAAGGCGCAGGATCAGTTCCGTGCCTTCCTCAATGATGGTGAGGTCCGCACTGAAGTTGGTGTCGAAGACCTGGTCAAATCCGCAACGGCGTAAGGCCGTATTCATCTCTAGAGTAAGGGGAATGCCTGGTTCGAGGCCGAAGCATTCCGCAATGCCGGCGCGGGGACTGGGTGCGGTCTGGATGACCACGTGTTTGGCCGGGTCGTCTATGGCGGCCCATACCTCATCCGTCGGGTCATTGGCCTGAAGCGCGCCCGTCGGGCAGCGGTTGACGCACTGGCCGCAGTTGATGCAAACGACTTCGGCAAGGGGTTTGTCCAGGAACGTTTCTATCTTGGTGGCCGCGCCCCGGTGTGCGGCGTCGAGTACCCCCACCTCCTGCAGGTCAATGCAGGTGCGTACACAGCGCCTGCATAAAACGCACTTATTCATGTCCCGAACCACGGCATAACTGGACACATCCTTGGGATAAACCGGCGCATCAGGGTGCCCGAAACGGAAAAAGTCCACCCCGTATTCCTGGGCAAGGGATTGAAGTTCACAATTGTTATTGCGTACACAGGCATAGCATTCGCCGTAATGTTTCGACAACAACAGGTCCAATACATGACGGCGCGCCTGGCGCACTTTACGGGTATGTGTTTTCACCTTTATCGGCGCCGTGACGGGATACGCGCACGCCGCCTGCAGGGTACGTTGTCCTTCGACTTCGACCACGCAGATCCGGCATACCCCCGCCACACACAGGTCTTCATGATAGCAGAGCGTGGGTATGCGGATGCCCAGCGACTTGGCCGCTTCGAGGATGGTGGTTCCTACGGGCACTTTGATTTCCCGATCGTCGATAGAAATGGCGACTTTGCCGCCGATTCCCGAGGAGTCTTCCGCTCGTTTCACTTCGAATACCCGCTGACTCACGGGTGCCCGGGAAACCGCCTGCCCGGAATCTGTCTCTTTTAACATGGTGTTCTCCTTGTATCACCCGGCCTGGGTAACGGCTGCACGTCCCAACAGTTCCTGCTTAAAATGTTTCACGATCGAAAGAAAAGCGTTGGGGCTGGACTGGCCCAACCCGCATTTCGAAGCCACCTGCATGCTTTCTCCCAGGGCGCATAACTCCTTGAGATACGCCATGGTGCATCGTCCCTGTTCCACCAAGCGCACGCCTTCGAGCAGTTTCACATTGCCCTCGCGGCAAGGCGTACACTGGCCGCAGGACTCCTCGACAAAAAATTCGAGGAAATTTAGCGCCACGTGAAGCATGTCCCGCTGGGGGCCGAACACGATGATGGAACCTCCGGTGGGGATGTCTTCAAAGGCCAGGGCACGCCGGAATTCTGCAGCGGGGACGCAGTGTCCCGAGGCGCCGCCCACCTGCACCGCTTTGGCGTTTTCTCCCCCGACCTCTTTCAGTAATTCGAGAATGGTGATGCCCATCGGAAATTCGTAGACGCCGGGTGCTTCACAATCTCCTGAAACGCTGAACAGTTTATTGCCCGCGGATTTTGCCGTCCCCATTCTTTTAAACCAGGCGCTGCCCTGGTCCAGAATGCAGGCCGCCCACGCCAGGGTTTCCACATTGTTTACGATGGTGGGATTACCTAAAAATCCGGTGTCCACGGGAAAGGGCGGCCGGTTTCGCGATTCCCCCCGGTGTCCTTCCAGGGACTCAATCAGGGCGGTTTCTTCCCCGCACACATAGGCGCCCGCGCCCATACGAATGACCACCTTAAAAGAAAACCCATCCTTGCCCAGAATGTCTTCTCCTAAAAAACCGGCCTGTTCCCTGGCGGCAATGGCCGTCTCCAAAAGCTCCTTGAGGTAACTGTATTCGCCGCGGAGATAGAGAATACCTTCGGTGGCGCCGATGGCATATCCGGCGATGGTCATGCCTTCCATCACCAAATCGGGAAATTCAGAGAGAATAACCCGGTCCTTAAAGGTCCCCGGCTCGCCTTCATCCGCGTTGCATATAACGTATTTCTTGTCGCTTTTGGCCGCTGCCGCCAGATTCCATTTCACACTGGTGGGGAATCCGGCGCCACCTCTTCCTTTCAATCCGGAAGCGCTGATTTCGGCGATAACGTCCGGGCGGTGCATGGAAAGGGCTTTCTTGATGCCACCATTGCCGGCGATGGAACTGAACGTAAGCGTATTTGTTCTTGTCTTGATGATACTCATGGTTCAGTGCTCCTCGACCTGTTGGAATAGGTTTACATCCATCATTTTCCTGAAGTCGGCGATGATGTCGTGCACCTTGTCCGGCGTGACTTTTGTAAACACGTACTCATTTACCAAAAGTGCCGGACCCTGGTCGCACATACCCAGGCAATTGGCCCACGCAAGTGAAAACCTTCCATCCGGCGTGGATTCACCGAAATGAATGCCCAGTTCGTTTTCGAGCTGACGGGCGACCTGGTCCCGGCCCATCATGTCGCAGGAAATGGTTTTGCACAACCGTATTTCAAACCTGCCTTTATGGCCTTCCTTCAGAAAATGATAAAAGGACACGACGCCGTGGATTTCCACCGGGTGGATGTCCAGACGGTCCGCAATGACCTGCATGGCATAGGCCGATATCCGGCTGTATTTCTTTTGCACCTCCTGCAGCACGGGTAGCAGGCTGCTGCGTTCCCGCCCAAAGTGGTCCACCCAGTGTTCTATGTCCGTTTTAAGTCTTTCCTGTACAGGCACTATCATCGCGCATCCTCCCCTTGCCGGAGTAAATCCGCCACTTTCTCCAGCAAAAGTGCCGGTTCAATCGGCTTCTCCTGAAAGTCATTTACCGGCACCATTTCATCGTCCTTGCCGATATTCAGGCCGGTTGCCCTGCTTACGGTGGTCAACATCAGAATCGGCGTCGGGCGTCCTTTCCGCCGCAAGTCCTGCGCCATGGTAATGCCATCATCGGGTTGTTCCATCATGACATCCAAAATAATCAGGTCCGGACTGAATTCTTCGATACGGGTCATACCCTCCTGGCGATTAAAGGCGGTCGCCATTTGATGACCTTGCTGTTTCAGCAGCAATTCCACCGCTTCGACGACATCCGGGTCGTCATCCACAATCAGAATTTTTGCCATATCCTTTTCCCTTTTCTGTTTGAACTTATGGTAACCGTCCAGCCTATCCGTACTCTCTGGGCTCTTATACTGTGCAAATCAGGACTTTTTATTATACAGTGGTTAAAAATTAATTTCAATACTGACCTTTCCATAAAAAGACTTGGATAAAATAGTTTTTAAAATCGTATATTATAAAAATCATAAACACGAATACGAACTACTATATCTAAACTTTAATTCATATTGCAAAATAAAGATATGGAAATTACAAATAAATTTTTATAAAAACTAAAAAAGTTATGATTATTAAATTTTAAAATGATAGACTATCTGTAAGAAATATTAACATACTGTAGACTCGCTACCATAACACCCCAGGGGATTTTTCCAGTGATTTATATCTTACTGTTTAGCAAACAACTTCCAGGACCTATTAACAGAGTCAAGGACTTTCATGGTCCGGGCAACGTCAGGCTATGTTGTCCTGCAAATAAGTACGGAAAGGGGGGGGGGCCCAGCGAACGCAGCGGGCCGGGTCCGTCCCCGCCTTCTGAACGGACCTCTTTACATTTATTCATTGCTTCTATGGGAAGCCATGAGCCTCTTAAGAAGTGAATCCTATGACATGCTGGAAATTTGAGTTATAAGAAAACAACACTGCTGTCCAAATTAAGACAGGGTTAAGATGTATCCCCGATCAAACTAAGGCGTTCTTAACGCTAATTTTTCATGTTCATGTTGAGGGTACCTTCTTTTGAGGATGACGGTCCTGTCCAAGTCAGGATAACGCAGCGGCATTTAGTGCCGGCCTTCAGTAGGCGTACCTTCTCAGGTGCGCCATAAGGGGCAATTCCTGTACGTGTGGAATTATGGCGCACCCAGGAAGGTACGCCTACTGCGCGCATAAGAATTATTCAGGCAGCTATGAACGGGGAGAGGAATGGGTGGCGTTTCTTTTGGGCGATGAAAAACAAAACCAAAAAATACACCCCTAATCGGGACAAGGGTAAGAAAACAACAATATTTGGCTAACACGTAATTGTATTGATTGCGTACTCGAAAATCATGATCACGTTTCTTTCAAAATAAACCCCGACGCCTTGGGGTCCATTGCTCATGATGAACTGTCCCGTGTTTCACCCCTGCATTACAAGCGACAACACGATTCTCTTCGATGGCCGGGTAGACGGGAAAAGAAGGGGATGGTTCCAGAAATCCGTCCTGCCCTGTTGCGCGCCATATCGGAAAAGAGTTGCCCGGATTTCCCAAATACTTTATGGCGGGGTGAGGGGGGGGCGTTCGCCGCACGTATGTCAAAGGAAGAAAGATTCTTGTTCCCATTGAAGAAGAATGCGTCTAAAGGATATGCTACTATCCAGTCCACAAGGATGGATCAGGAATCATGAGGAATAAAAGATGGTAAACGGTACTTCGGGCGAAGCAAAGCGAGACCACTTGCTGGTGGTTGTCATTGATGATGATTATGATGTGCTTGAATGGTGTCGCGTCATACTGGAGTGCGATGGCTTTGCCGTGGAATG
>JAKJCY010000245.1:0-4478 GCA_022706235.1 Candidatus Hydrogenedentota bacterium
GTAATTGAACGGGCATGCCGCGAATGCGCCGCCGGGGAACGCGTGGCCGTATTGACACGCGGTTACGGCGCGGTGCGTACGCGCCTGCCTCTTGTGTACGACCCGAACTCCGGAGAAACGGCGGCGCCGGAACGCTTCGGGGATGAGGCCGCCCTCATCGTCGCCTCCGTGCCGGAAGTATGGGTGGTCCGTTGCCCCGACCGGGTTGCCGGGGGCCGGGAAGCCTTGGAACGCGGGTGTACCGTGCTGATTCTCGATGACGGTTACCAGGCGGTCGGGCTGGAACGGGATGAAAACATCCTGTTGATAGATGCGACCAATCCCTTTGGCAATGGGTTCCTGGTGCCTCGGGGTATTTTGCGGGAGCCGGTTTCCGCCCTGAAACGGGCGACGGAAATCATCATAACCCGATGCGACCAAGCGCCGGAAGCGCTTCCCGAAATTGAATCGGTACTTCGTCGCCAGGCGCCGGAGATACCCGTTCATTACGCCGTTCATCAGCCCGTCTCTTTTCGCCGCCTTCAGGATGGACGGGAATTCCCCCCGGAATTTTTAAAGGGCGTCGCCGCATACGTGGTGTGCGGCATTGGTAATCCGGAATCCCTGGCCCGCACGCTGGCAAACCTGGGGATAACCATCCGGGGAATGCACGCCCTGGCCGACCATGCCGCGATTCCCGGAACGCTGCTCCGGAAGGACTGTCCGGTTATCCTGACCGAAAAGGATGCGGTGCGCCTGGGCCCTGTGGATTGTCCCGATGTGTATGTGCTTGCCGTGTCTTTTGCGCCCTACAGGCCTGCCGCATCGGCCAGGGCGTCAATGTAGTCCTTGCCGGGGAGGTCTACATCCCGGTCGGGGAGTGGCGGGTTGCCGCGTCTCTTATACTGGTCCGTAAAAGCATGGCACCACGCCCGCGCTTTCTCCCCGCCAACCTCGTTTGCCAATGCCTGGAACAAAAGGTCCGGACGGGCGGGAGCAACCGGCAGGATGGTTTTGCCGCTGCGCAGGGTGCCGAACACAAGTTTTTGTATAAACCGTCCCGACGGCAGCCGTTTCCGTATCATCGGGCATTGGGTAAGAACCAGGGAGAGACGGTTTTCCGTTCGTTCGGCCACCGAAAGGCACTCCGGCGCGAGGTCGTTTACATCAACACCGGAAAAGGTCGCTTCATCATAGCAGCCGGCCAGCAGGCCGACCAGGGAACATTTGAGCGTCTCGGTCTCTTTGACGGAATATCGCAGCGGCTTGGAGCCGTGAGGGCCGAGTTGCGTAGAGGAAACGACGTATAAAGGCGTAAGGGGTTCGGGGGCGGCGCCAAGATACGCGAATATTTCCCGTTTAACTTCCTTGCGATGATGGCGATCCGGCAGGAAAAACAGTCCCTGTTGTTCCGGAACAAAGATTCGCCCGGGCGCCCGGGCGCCCAAGGTCTCCAGCAGGGCGCATTCCCGCGCAAGCGCCGCACTGCACTCTTCATGGTTCTTGGCGACAACAAGCCGGGCCTCCACGCGTTTTCGCTGGGGTGTGACGGCGGTGATTATGTAAACCAGCCGTATCGGATCCTCGTAGACCAGGTCAAAGAGGAGGGAGGAAAGAGCCGCCCCCTTTACCGAACGGTTCAAGCCTGTCCATAAAAACCGGTTTTTCTCAAGTACCTGTTGTTGAATGGCGTTGTTGAGCGTCTCCAGGCGGTAGAATCGCTTGCTGGGGACCGGGAAGGGCCCTGCATTGAGCAGGCTGGCATTCCACTTGAGATTAATTCTGCTCTCGGGGCCTTTCGGCTCTCCGGAACGAACGGGTTTATGTGATTTCACGAAGTATCCCTTGTGTACTGTTTTGTAAGGCATGGCACGCGCGCACAGGAGCCGGGCGGTTGCACGATGGTTATTGGCGCCTCATACGAAGCGAGTGTTTTTTACAGCCTCTATAGCAAAAGAACAGGCGACTCATCTGCACGGCGGCAACACGATCCGCCTGCTTATTCCTTTACCGTCTTCTTTCCGGCTGAAGGTTTGCGTTTTGCCGGTGGCGTCTTCGCCTTCGGTGAAGGCGCTTTTTTCCGGGCGGCAGGACGGGCCGTCTTCTTTTCCGGCGCCGGTTGATGTTCCTTTTCCACCCGGTCCAGGAATTGCAGCAGTAACTCAAAACTCTTGTCCGTTACTCGTGTGAATTCATCCACCCCCGATTTCATCATGCGGGACCATTCTTCAATAATATCGCGGCTTTCGCCGGGCAGCCATTTGTCCTTCTTCATCGCGTCGCGGAGGGACTTCTCCGTCACCTTCTGCGCCTTGGCAACCAGTCCCAGGCCGGCCTTCACGCTGCTTTGCTGAAACTTTACCAGGTATCGCGCGCCTGTAATGGAAGCATCCGCCGAACTGTCACAGGTGGCCCGGGCAATGTCGTGGATCACCTCAAAAGAACGATTCAAGGCCTCCGCCAGAAAATCAGAGGCCGTTGTTGCGCTAGCGCCGCTTTTTTTATTCACCATGGTATCCATCTCCTTTTTAGTGTCCGCTGCCTGAACATCAAGACCGAACATCTGTATGCAGTGCATTATACGCTATTCGTTTTCGGATCAGTAACGGGCATTCCCTCAACCCCCGCTCTTTTGGGTTTCAATCGCCATACCTTCCAGGTGCGCCATAAGGGGCCTTCCCCCAATCCCCGGTCTTTTACGCTTTAGTAGGCGTACCTTCCAGGTGCGCCATAGTGCCACAAGTGCTGGAGATTACCCCGTATGGCGCACCTGGAAGGTACGCCTACTGAATACCTTCGAATTGTTTAAGTGGATGTGAACGAAGAGAGAGGCTTTGGGCGTTGTCCCTGTTGGCGAAAAACAAAAATCTAATTGTCAATTATCCATTGTCAATTGTCAATTAACGTCCAACACAGCGGAGGCGCCTCTTCGGCATTGTAAGTATACGCTTCGCCGTTCTGCCACAGGTATGCGGCGCGGATGGCATGGTTCATGGGGTTGCTGCCTTGTTGCCAACCTGCCAGATACCCGATTGCTTCCCCCATTACAATGCGGAAGTCTGCGTTTATGTCCGCAGGATGTAAAACAGGCAGCTCGCCCTCGTTTTCACCCTCTCCCTCAGGTTCGCCTTCCGTAGGCGTTTCACCTTCGGTTGGTGTGCCGTTTTCAGCGATGATGTCGTTCATCCAATCGAAGAATCCGGGATTGTAGCCTAGGCGTTCAAAGCCAGTGTAGGTAAGCTCTCCAAGTGCTCCTCTAACCTGATCGTTCATCCCAACCATGAGGACCCGTCCGTCCTCTTCGATGGCGGTGAAGCCACCGCTATCGCCTGCACAAGCAATTCCTGCAATAGGGATAGCGGTTTGGTATTCCATAAACCCAATATTCATCTCCATTCCTACCCATCCGAACCAACGTAGGAATCCCCGAGCCGCTCTTCTGTACCCATCCCGATATCCAGTTCCGCCAGGACCTGCTTGGCTGGGTAATCCGATCTGTCCGTAACCACCAAAGAGCAAAGTTGAGTTTAAAGTCAACTCCCCAGTGTAGAACTCAATGGGTGTAATCAGGCTTCCGCCGGAGTCATACACAAGGCTTTCAAGCTTGATAAGCGCGATATCTTGTATCGGATGATAAAAGATACGAGCATGATCTGCCGTAATTGCCTCATCTAACCCCTCGTAGCAGTTTACGGCGAAGCCGTATTTTAATACAGCCCGCGTTTCGCTTTCAGTATCGGCATTAACCGTTGTGGCGTGATGACTGGTTAAAATCCACGCCCCATCTTGAGCGTTGTTACGCACAAGCGTGCATGAGCCGGCCCTGAATGGACCACCACCTTCCGCATTGTAGGAAGCACCAAACCCCAGAAACTCAAACGAGGCCGCGAGATCCCTGCTCGCCTGATCATCTTCGGATTCGACCAGGATTTTTGGTGCCGGCACCGAGACAAACGGCTCTTTCCGCCGAAACTCATCCTTGAAGGACAATGTTCCAGCACGTAACAACTCGATCAAAGTTCCGTTGTTACGCAGTTCTTCCACCTGGGCGACAGACAGCTGTCCGCCATTCTGGTCAAACCATGTCAGGCATCCAGCCTGATCCAGGCTCAGGATCTGCTCATCACTGAGCGATCCCAGTTGCGCCGCTATAGCGGAGAACGACGCCAACGCGACCAATACCGCAAGTATCCTATTCTTTTTCATGGCGTGTTCCATTCTGCGTTAGACACGGAAAATTAGAGTTTCCGGTCTCTTGATTTCGTTTCATGGTTTGCTAAAAACCCGAGGTTTGATTTAGCACGAGAATGAAATTGTAACTCAGACGTGTGCATTTTCCAAGTCCCGACCCCAAGTTCTGATCTTTTGGGTTTCAGTAGGCGTACCTTCCCAGGTGCGCCATCAGGGCATTTCCTCAGGCCCCGGTCTTTTTACGCTTCAGTAGGCGTACCTTCCAGGTGCGCCATCAGGGCATTTCCTCAGGCCCTGCCTTTTTACGC
>JAKJCY010000245.1:4505-6059 GCA_022706235.1 Candidatus Hydrogenedentota bacterium
GAGAGATTACCCCGTATGGCGCACCTGGAAGGTACGCCTACTGAATACATGAGAATTTGTTGGGTGGCTGTGAACGAGGGGGAGGCATTGGGCGTTGTCTCTTTTTGGCGCACCTGGAAGGTACGCCTACTAAAACCACTTATAGGTGTTGTCTCGTAAGGTTTTGGCAAAGCCTGGTTATTGTTCGTCAAGAATCCACTCCGCTTTGTGATAGATATAGTCGCCCTGCGACAAATGGGCTTTTTGCGGGTTATTGCGAATATAATCGCGTATGCGCTGCAATTCCCCGGCATTACGGACCACATGATCGAAGTTCTCGTGTTGCCACAGGCTTCCGGTCCGCCCTGTCAATCGGTTGATTTGGGTGGCGCTGTACTGCTTTACGGAACCGCATACAATTTGCAGTTTATTGTCGGGATAAGGTACCACAACCCAGTGAACATGATTGGGCATGACCACAAAGTCACCACAGTGCAATCGTGTACCGTGATGAAAGTGTAACGCCCCGGCAACCTGCTGTGCCGCTGCCGGATTGCGCAAGGGACAGGCGCCGTGGCAACGGTCCAACTCCACATGCAACCGACGGTGTTGGTTACGCTCAAAAACCTGCCGAAGGTTTTCCGGTATGCGCGCATACCTCGCCGACTGTTCCGTCTCGGACATTTCCGGCGTAATGCCATGGGCGGCACGCCACACGGCATCTGCTTCAGTCCATTGTCGTAGTACCGAGCCGGGGATAGAGTCCGCCAAACGGAAGGTCACATAGTACACCGCGCCTTCCTGCCGCCAATGCGGCAGATGGCTGCGGTAAATCTCGATGCGTTGATCCTGTTCAAGGAAACGATAGTTGAAGGTATCCGGCTCTTTCATGATTTCTGATTATAAACGAAATGGCTCAGTAGGCGTATCTTCCAGGTGCGCCATTGGGGCATTTTCTCAGGCCCCGGTCTTTTGGGCTTAGTAGGCGTACCTTCCAGGTGCGCCATAAGGGGCATTTTCTCAGGCCCCGGTCTTTTGGGCTTAGTAGGCGTACCTTCCACCTGGAAGGTACGCCTACTGAATACATGCGAATTGTTTGGGTGGATAAGAATGAGCGTGAGTACTTCTGGAGGCGTTGAATGGCGGCTTTACAATCTCGTACACTGGAAACCTGAAAGGGCCGCTTGTAAACACGGGTCAGAGGCGTTCATCCCGAGGCCCGGTAATACTGTCTATAGTGGCGGACCTGACGATATGGGTTAGCCGCACGCCAACCGTGAAAGGAATGCTTGTGAGAACTATACGCTATGGTTTGTGTGTGTCCTTACTGTTGTGCGGAACGCTGTTCGCCGATACGCAGACGGCGGAACCCTGGCAGGCGGCTTATTCGGGGGAGGATGCCGGCGGAGCACACGTGATTGCCTTCTGGAATTTTGATGGCGAAGAGGAGTTGGCCGCGGACCTGTCCGGAAACAATCATGCCGGAACATTTCAGGGTGCGGTGCGTCACGCGGAGGGACGCTTCGGCGGTTGCATGGAGTCGTTTCCGGGCTGGCCGGTGGAGGATGTCCGCCA
>JAKJCY010000246.1 GCA_022706235.1 Candidatus Hydrogenedentota bacterium
ACGTATTCCATGGAAATAAACAGGCTGTCCCCCATCAAACCAATATCGTGAACCCGCACGATGTTTGGATGCGTTATTTTGCGCGTAATACGGACTTCATTAATGAACCGCTCGATGACGGCTTCATCGGTCACAAAATGCGGCAACAGTATCTTCAGCGCCAGTTCTTCCCCCAATACGGTGTCCCGTACTTTATAGACTACCCCCATCCCTCCCCATCCCAACAAATCCAGAACAACGTATCTTTCATTGATGAGTTCGCCGATGGCGCAGAGATTGTCTGTGGGAGGTGGATTACTATCTTCTCTCATGAGGACTTATTTCCAGCACAACATCCAAGACCATTATTATCAGCCATCCAGTCAGGCCAACGTAAAATGGAATTCACAATTTCACAAGGATATTGTAAAAAACTTCCAGTTCTCATAATACCATAAAATTCGTCTCGAGGGTTCGAAAAAATGGTCCCATCTTTAATTTAATATTGACGGCTATTAATGTACTTTTCGATGTGTTCGAACAATTGATTAAATGTTAACCCAAAAGCAACATTGCTCATCACAGAAGACTATAAATGAAAGGGGCGATTCAAAACAAGGTCAATAAAAACCATCCGGATGTTTTGGGCGTGTCGAAACCTGTACAATAGGCGGGATTCCGGTTTCAATGCAGAAGGGCACCTCCATATGAAAGCTTTGGTATTCGATTCAAGCCTCCAAGTCGTGGAAATGCCCATACCAGTTCCAGAATCCGGTGAGGCGTTGATTCGCGTACTCGCCGCAGGCATATGCCGCACCGACAGCGAAATCAAGCGCGGCTACATGAAGTACCGCGGTGTTCTGGGTCATGAATTTGTGGGTGTCGTGGAGAAAGCCTCCAACACGTATCTGGTCGGAAAGCGCGTCGTAGGAGAAATCAACTGTGTCTGCGGCCGTTGCGTCTACTGTAAAATGGAGATGTCCCGGCACTGCGTCAATCGCACCGTACTCGGTATCCAGGACCGGCCGGGAGCATTTGCAGAATATACCACCCTGCCGGAAACCAATCTTCACCTGGTGCCCGACGGCATCCACGAAGACGTGGCGGTATTTACCGAACCCCTTGCGGCGGCATTTCGTATCGTGGAGCAACTCTCGATTCTGGCTGATGACCGGATTGTTGTGCTGGGTGATGGCAAGTTGGGACAGTTGGTTGCCCAGACCCTGTGGCTGTATTCGAAAAACATTGTGTGCGTAGGCCGCCATCGCTGGAAGCTGGACCTGCTAAGCCGATTGGGTATTGCAACCGCACTCAATACGGATACATTGGAAGGCCGGGCGGATGTGGTCGTGGAAGCCACCGGAACGCCGGCGGGACTCCAGCGGGCGCTTGCGCTGGTAAGACCTGAAGGCACGGTTGTTCTCAAAACCACCTGCGCCGAGGGATTTCAAATGGATGCCGTGGGCGCCGTCGTCAATGAAGTACGTATTCTCGGGTCCCGCTGCGGTCCGTTCCGCCCCGCGCTGGAAGCCCTGGCCATGGGCACTATTGAAACTCGCCCGATGGTTTCGGAATGTTACCCTCTTACGGACGCGCTGCGGGCCATGACGCGCGCGGAGGCCCCGGATGTGATGAAAATTATTCTGCATATGTAGCAGGCCGGCAGCCGGGATACCGCCCGCTAGGTTCCTTTAAAACTGCCGGGATTTCTAAAAGCGGATTGTGCCGGATTAGGCTTCTTATCCTTTGAAGATGAGAACCGGGGCTCATTACAATGACACTACGACAAGATGCCGAACAGTTCATGGCGGATATGGGCGATGACACGCCTCTTGCGGAACGACAGCGCCTTTATGCTATGCTGTCCTTGGAAACCACGCTTTGGGAGCAAGGTTTTTGCCGAATCGCGGGTGTGGATGAGGCGGGACGCGGCCCGCTCGCAGGTCCGATTGTCGCCGCGGCCGTGGTATTGCGGGAGCCCATTGCCGGTTTGAACGATTCGAAACGGCTGACGGATGCCGCGAGACGCGCCCTTTATGAACGACTGAACTCAGGAAAACATCTCGTCGGCATGGCCGCGGTTTCCTCCGCTGAAATAGACGCGACAGGAATACAATCCGCAAATTACGCGGCTATGCGCAATGCAATCGCCGTGTTGCGGGAAAAGCCTGATTTTATTCTGGTGGATGGATATTCGCTTCCCGGGATTACGAAGCCTTCAATGCGCGTTATCAAAGGAGACTCCCGGTCGTTGAGTATTGCGGCCGCCAGTATCGTCGCCAAGGTTACCCGCGATACGATGCTTTTGGAGATGGACAGACGCTACCCCCAGTACGGATTTGCGCGAAATAAAGGGTACGGCACGGCGGAACACCTTGAAGCACTCCGGCGGTTCGGGCCGTGTAACGAGCACCGGAAAAGTTTCGCCCCGTGCCGTGCGGAAGGCGACTCGAAAGAATTGTTTTAGTCAAGCAGCAGGATACCCGTTGTGTACAGATTATTTTATCCTTTAGTCCTCGTAGTCTTTTCCACCTGCGGATGCGCGGTCTTCACGGACAGGGTCGGCTTCGACCCGCTGCGGGGCGCCGGGCAAGGCAGCGCTTACGCGCACCATATCTCCGGCATTATCCACGAACACAACGCCGAACTTGACCGCGCCACAGAGGCCTATTCCGCTGTGATTCAATATGACAAGAAAGCGGTCACGCCGCGGTTACGGCTGATTCGCACCTATTTACGTCTGGGAAACGATGAGGAGGCCCTGGCTGCCTGTCAGAAAGCGCTGGAACAAATTCCTGACAGTCCCGAGATATGGCTCGCGCTGGGGGAACTGCAGCATAGCCGGGGTAATATGGACGCGGCGGTGGAGGCGTTCAAACACGCCATTGCGCTTCAACCGGATAATCTGGCCGGATACGGGGCGCTGGTGGAATTGCAGGAAGAAACCAATGACCTGGTGGCCGTCATTGAAATCTATGAACAGTTGCTCAAACGAAGCCCGGACAGCGCCGCTCTGCATTATCAACTTGGCCTCAACCTTTCCCGCATAGGTGACCACCCCGGCGCGAAACGCGCCTTTGAAAAAGTACTGGAACTTGAACCACGCATCGCCCGCGTGCGCTTTCTGCTTGCCGTTGTGTTATATGAACAGAAAGATTTTAAAGTCTGCGAGGAACAACTGCGGTTGTATCTGCGTGAACGTCCGGAAGACACTTCCGCCCTCGAGTACCAGGCGGGATGCCTGTTTCACCTCGGCCGTATAAGTGAAGCTGCGGACCTTTTTGAAAGACTGGTGCTTCAGGAAGATGCCTCGGAAAGCAATTACCTTCAATTTGCCTGGGTACTGTTACAGACGGGAGCCTTGGAGGAGGCGCAACGAAACGCACTCGAAGGAGAAGCGTATTTTTTTGCCGACCTCCTCTTTGCCCTGTCCCTCTTTGAAAAACCCGAAGAAGGAGCCTGGCCGACCAATCCCTGGGACGACCGCTATACGCTCGATGAAATTGAAACGGAGACGGACGTGCTGTTGGGCGTCCTGCCGGATTTTTTCGGGAAAGAAGAAACCTGCAACACCCTGACGAATAAACTGGCCGTTCTTCGTGAAAATATCGGGTTCTCACCCATCCTGGAATTTTTTTGCGCCCGCATTCTCGCGCACAACGACCAATACGGCGAAGCGCTGGCCATATTGGACGCGCTTCGCGCGCGCGGCGTCAACTCGAAACATATTCATTATCACAGCGCGTATGTATCAGATAAATTGAACAACTTTTCCGATACGGAATATCATCTTCGCGCCTATCTTGAAATTGAACCGGACAACGCGGACGTGCTGAATTTCCTGGGATTCTTCTATGCCGAGCATGGCCAGAAACTGGAGGAAGCCGAAACCCTTTTGAAGCGCGCTCTGGCGATTGACCCTGAAAACCCGTATTATCTTGACAGCCTGGGATGGGTCTATTACCGGCAGGGCAAAGGCGAGGAAGCCTTGAGGCTGATACAGCAGGCCCTTCACCGCATGGAAAGCGACGATGCCGAGCTGCGGGATCATTTGGGGGATGTACACCAGCTGCTGGGTGACACGCAACGCGCCCTGGCCGAATGGCGCCACGCTCTCCGGCTGGACCCCTCCATGGAGGTTGTAAGGGAAAAGATAAACACCCATCAGCCCGAAGGGGAATAAGCGCGGCACCGGCTTCATCAATTGCGGCCGACATGAACATGCCAAAACCGTTTGTCCATGCTGTTATTTCTTTGTTGAAATAATCTTGTCCCGAAGCGCCGCAAGTTGATCAGCAAGGCTGGTATTCAACAGATTCTCGCCATCGCGCCGCGAAGCGCCTTGATTGATTTTCGGGATTGCAATCGACTTGCCCCGCCCGCGCCGTGACGGATGGCCCTCCATGGGCGCACGGCGGCTGTCGCGGAAATCTCTATCCCTGCTGTCCGGCCGCGACGAGCGCCTTCTGTCGCCCTGAGAATCGTGATCAAACCGTTCCGCGCCCGGCGCACCACCCTCCGCACCCTGTCTATACTGGCGGGGGGGACGTGTCAGGGGTAATTTGGCGGCATTGCGTATGGAGAGGGCGATCTTCTTGGCCTCCAAGTCGACATGGGTGACAAGTACCTTGACGACATCTCCCACCTGCAGCGCGCGTTTAGGATCATTCAATATATTGCGCCCGACTTCGGAGCGATGAACGAGCCCTTCCTGGTCAATCCCTAAAGAAACAAAAATACCGAAATCAGTGATGTTGGTAACGATGCCCTCAAGGACCATGTCCGGTTTGAGGTCTTCAATCCCGTTCAGGACTATCATATTCTGCGGCGGCCTGAAACGGCGGCGCGGATCACGCCCGATTCGGCCGAGTTCATAACAGATATCTTCCAGGGACAGGGGTCCCGTCGTTTCATCGGCCATCCCCTGCAAATCAAGCCCCCGCAACAACTCCGGCTTTTCGCGCACCTGATCGAGGGAACATTCCAAAGCACCCAGCATTTTTTCTACCGCCGGATAGGACTCGGGATGTATCGCCGAATCGTCCAGCGGGTTTTCAGCGCCGCTTATCTTCAGGAATCCGGCACATTGCTGGAAGGTCTTTTCGCCGATTCCAGACACTTCCAGCAAGTCGTCACGTTTGGTGAATTTGCCCAACTCGGTCCTTTTCTCGACCAGGGCCTGGGCCACCCCTAACTGCAGTCCGCTGACATACCGCAGTAGTTCCACCGCATCGGTATTGGCATCCGCGCCAATCCTGTTGACAACGGATTCAACGGTACGGACCGCTCCGGATTGCAGGCGCCGTCGATTCACGCCCGTGGCCAGCCGTGTGGGAATTAAATTCCACGGTTCCACCTTCACCAATTCGCGAAGGGGATCCTGGAGCCGCCTTCCCACCGATACCGCCGCACGCTCTTGTTCTTCCTTATCTGGAAACTCCTGTACGGCAAGGGGGGAATGCGAATAGGCGGACAATCCCGCATCCTGCACGAGGGTTCCGAACGCGGGCACCTTGTTCTTCTGCAGATAAGACTGAACCAGGTGCAGAATCTCGCGTCCGCCCGGGGCGCTGCTGATGCCGATGCCTTTGGGAGAATAGGCTTCCAACATGGCGCCCAACGCCTTTTCCGTTTCCGCGTCCAGGCCCTCCTGCGTATCCGCCGTGACGGAGACCGCCGACAGGAAAGCGCCCCGGCCGTCGAGGGCGGCAAGAACACGCACCCGGGGCGGCCAGCAACAGATGCCGATAACGGGTTCCGGGCCGACCGGCGCCGTCAACAATAAATTACGCAAATGATCACGGCACGCCAAAATGGCGGCGTCTTCGGCGTTGCGCCTGACCTTGGTGAATACCTCTTCCTCGATGACGGGCCGAAGCAGGCGCTTGTAGGCATCGGTAACGGCCGCCTCGATCTCCACTGCACAACCGTTCTCGGGATCTTGGATAAACCGACCGGCAATGGACCGGATCAGCTTTTCATCATCAACAACCAGTTCCACCCGCAGCGCATTTCGC
>JAKJCY010000247.1 GCA_022706235.1 Candidatus Hydrogenedentota bacterium
CAAAAGGCCGGTCTCGCGCAAAAAGCCGTTTCGATTGAGGACAGTGCCGATGGCACCTACCACAGCATTGACCTTGGCCGCCAGTCCTTTCCTCCCGGCGCTTATGTCTGGATCGCACCGTGCAACAATCCTGACCAAATGGAAGCGGTCTATATCGACCGTATCTTTTTTATCCGGTAAGTCAAAGGCGGCAACGGCCGCAGTTCTTCATGCTGAAGGAAGGAAATGCCGGCAAGGTAATTCCGACACATGAACAGTTGCTATTAATCGGATCTGTCGGGACGGCCATGACTCTTTCGTGTCAGCGTCAACTCGGGCCTATGGTATACTTGCCCGGCGTGGCGGCCTGTTGCGTCGCAATGGCAGCGCGTGCCCGGCGGGTGCGGGTCAACATTTTTCCGGCAACGTACGGCAGGATACGAGGTGAACTCATGAAGTCATTAACGGTAGCGCAGATGCGTGAAGCGGACCGTCGTTGCATCGAAGACCTGGGTATGCCCGGTGTGGTGTTGATGAATAACGCGGGCGCGGCTGTTTTCGCAGAGATTGCCTCGGGCCCGGTCGGTGTGGTCTGCGGTAAAGGCAACAACGGCGGGGACGGTTTTGTCGTCGCGCGGTTGGCCATGCTCGCGGGATTTGAAACGCAGGTGGTGCTGGTGGCGCGCCCGGAAGAGATTTCGGGGGATGCGCGGGTTTTTATGAGCGTGTACCGAAACCTGGGGGGTGTCCTGAAATCCGCGCCTGATGAGGCCGCGGCCGCCGCCGCGGTGCGGGGACTCGCGGAATGCGCCGTTCTGGTGGATGCCCTGCTGGGCACCGGAACGCGCGGTGAGGTGCGCGGTCCGGTGCGGACCGCCATTGAAGCGTGGCCTCCGGTGTATACCGTGGCGGTGGACGTGCCTTCCGGCATGAACGCGGACACGGGCGAAGCGTGCGGCTTGTGTATACGCGCCGACGTTACGGTCACCTTCGCCTTTGCCAAGCGCGGACTTACCGTTCCGGCAGCGCAGCCCTTTCTCGGCCGGCTGGTGGTCGCCGATATCGGCATCCCGCCTTCCTGCGCCGACTGACCGTGCCGGACGGGGCAAATGTTTATGTCAGACAAAAACGGATCGGCCCTGTTCAGTTTTCTATAATAAAGCTCTGGCCGTCGCCTTCGGCATAGAGGGAGTTGTCCACTTCAAACGCGGTAAAGGGCGTGTCCACCATGGCGTCGAACCTGAACCGCAACATGGCGCCAAAAGAGGCGAAGGGCATGGGGGAGGCCCCTTTTACCGTGATAAGTTGGGTCCCGTTTCCTTCCTCCACCCGGGTCAATTGCCAGTCGGCGATAAGACCGTCATTTGATGCGTTCACGATGGTTACCTGATAGGCGTTCGCGCTGGTTACCCGGAAGCGCAGTTCGGAAATATCATAGGGCACATAATTGGCCCGCAGAAAAAGTGTCGTATTGTCCGGCGTATCCGATTGCACCAGCATCAACCGGCCTTGAAGCGGGTCGGCCGCATGATTCTGGGCAATAAAATTCTTGTCTGATTTGTAGGATGCGCTCGCGTCCCCCAACGTCAACTTGAAAGAGGGGCGCATGATGATGGCGTCACGGCGCAGGCTTGCCCAGCGCACGACATACTGGCAGTTCAAATCCTCCACGATGCGCTCAAAGGAAGCCTGAAGATCTCCCAGCGTCGAAGCGGAAATATAGCGGCCGTTGGCCGACATGGCCACGGTAATCAGATCGCCAGAATCGATGCTTTCGCCAAAACCCACGACAATAATGTGCACGCCGGCCGCTTTCGCCTGTTCAATGACAATAGCGGGCAGGGTCTGGCTGGAGGTGTCCCGACCGTTACAGAACAACACAATATATTTTTCGTCCTGGTCGGTCAGTCCCAGGTTATTAAAACGGTCGATGGAAGACATCAGCGCGTCATACACACGCGCGCCGGAACGAAAGCCGGTGAAAAGCTCGGTTTGACTGGCTTGAATGCGTTGGGCCACGTGCGCGTGGTTGGCCGTATAGGGAACAATAACCTGGGAATTCAGGTTGTCCCGGTAAAACCCGCTTGCCGACACCAATACATCCTCGTTTAGGCTGGGCAGCAGCACCTCGCTCACCGCGCGCTCCATTTCCGGAATGGCGTTTTCGATTTGCTGCATCAATATGCTGTAGTCGAGTACAAGTTCCAGCCATAACTGGCGCGCTGCGCCGCGACGCAGCAGGAGGCCCTGGGGCATGCCTACCGGGTAATTATCTTCAAATCCTTCAACGCTGAATTGCGCCGGCTCTCCGATGACGGCACGATCGGTCTGGTCCCGGAGAGAAAAGGAAAATTCCACCAGGTAAGGATTGCTGTAGGTGGTTACTGGGTTGACAATATTCAGCGGGGCCAGGGCGGGCGTCTTCTCGTCCTGAATGGCGGAAACCTTGACGGTGACTTCTTTGATACCGTCCGCTTTCAGCGTGATAGTCCCACTGATTTTGCCTTCATCCGTAATTTTGCTGCGATCGATACGCACCTCCACCCGCGATTTGACCAGGCCGCCGGCGTCCGGTGGCTTGCACGGCGCCAGGATGGGCGCCACTTTTATCCAACTTTTGTCGGGCGAAATGGTTACATTAATTGTACCCATCGAGGCATTTTCATTCGCAAGGTCGAAATACTGGGGGTTATTGTCGCGCTGAAAGTCCAAATCCGTGCGGCTGACCCAAATGGCATCCACTTTACATCCGGAAAGTAGCAGAACGAAAAGTACGGGAAGGACGGACAACACAAAACGCTTCATGTTAAACATTGCACATCTCCTTTTGACCGGTTTATCTGTTGTAATCCCCTGGCTGGGTTTTACGTTTTCTTCCCAACGACTATACTATATACCACCGAAGGACCTTGATGTGTCAGCAAAACCCTACTTTTTAGAGCCTTTGATATTGGACACCTGCATCTTTCCAGAGATGATATGGCAGTAACGCCGCCGTTAAAACCAAACACCGGGGCATCAGGCTTGATCCTGAGATCCCATACTCATATTATATCACACGCCCTGTTATTAAGGAAGGGTGCAGTGAGCGTTGCCGGGGTGGACGCTCTCGTGCTAAGAAAGGCTATGTTTGTAATGGTACCATCAACACCATAAGCGCTGCTATCATTATGAGTGCCGTGAAGCAACCCCGGCTGCGACACGCCTGTTCAGCACTGAGTTCGCTTCGCTGTACCCGGTCTTGAACACTATGTCCGCAAAAAAATCCGGGACAGCCACCGGCGCGATTCAGGGCTAAATGTACCGTTTAAGGCTTTCAGGTGCGCCGGATGCTGTCCCATTTTTTGCTGAGGTAGTGTTATTTTCCTTGGGTTGCGGGCAACGCCTGCTTTAGCGCAGACAGGAAACAGCCGGTTTCGGCAACCACGGCAGGCGATGCCGAATACGCGGCGGTTCCCGTTCAAACGATGCGCCCGCCTTTCCTCAACCGGATGCCCTGCGGGCAACACTGGCGAGTATCTCAACATCATGAGCCTGATACGTTTGGAAAATATCAGCAAGGGCTTTTCAAGTGGGCCACTGCTGACGAATGCGAATTTTCGCATCGAAGAAGGCGAGCGCATCGCGTTGATCGGCCGCAACGGTACGGGTAAAACCACCTTGTTCCGGTTAATTACCGGGGAAACCGAAGCGGACGCCGGCGCGGTGGAACGGATGCGCCGCGCCCGCATCGTGTACCTGTCCCAGATACCAGATGCCCCGCCCGATAAAACCATTTATGATATTGCCATGGGGTGTTTTGCGGAACTGGTGGAGCAGGAACGGGTATTGCAGGAACTCGAACACCGCCTGGCCGCGGATGAGGATCCGGCGGCGCTGGAAGAATACGGGGAACTGCAACATGCCTTTACCCTGTCGGGCGGGTATGAGTTCCGGACCCGGGCAAGGCAGATCCTGTGCGGACTGGGTTTTCAGCCCGATGATTTTTCCCGGCCCTTCAGCACGCTCAGCGGCGGCTGGCGCGCCCGGTTGATGTTGTCCATGGCGCTGTTGCGCGAAGCCGACCTGCTGTTGCTCGACGAGCCCGAAAACCACCTGGACATGGAAGCCCGCGAATGGCTGGAAGGCCACCTCCGCGCCAGGCCGGAGGCCGTCGTGCTTATTTCCCATGACCGCCGCATGGTCAACGAACTCGCCCAGCGCATTGTCGAAGTGGAACGGGGCGCCCTGACCAGTTTTACCGGAAATTACGACAGCTGGCTGCGCGAAAAAACAGTGCGCCGCGAACAGCAACAACGCGCTTTCGCGCGGCAGGACGCCTTTATCCAGAAGGAAAAAGCCTGGATCGACCGGTTCCGTTACAAGAACACAAAGGCCCGCCAGGCGCAAAACCGCCTGAAACGCCTTGAGAAACTCGAAATCGTTGAAGCCCCGCCGCCGGAAATGGACACCGCCGCCTTTCAACTGGGCGAAGTCGGGCGCAGCGGGGATATCGTACTCACCGCGCAGGAACTTACCATGGGGTACAACGGCGAGTTGCTTTACGAAGACTTGTCCTTTTCCCTGCACCGGGGCGAGCGCCTGGGCATTATCGGTCCCAATGGTTCGGGAAAGACGACCTTGCTGCGGCAATTGGCCGGGCGCCATCCCGGCCTGGCCGGCACGATCTGGACCGGCGCCAATGTTTCGCCCGCGTTCTATGACCAGCACCAGCAAGACCTGAACCCGAATACCGACCTGCTCGGCGAAATGCAGGCCTTTCGGCCGGACTGGTCGGGGCAGCTGTGCCGCAATTACCTGGCGCGCTTTCTCTTTACCGGCGAAGAGGTGTTCAAGCCGACAACCGTGCTGAGCGGGGGCGAACGCAGCCGGCTGGCGCTGGCCAAACTCATTGCGTCCGACGCCAACCTGCTCCTGCTGGATGAACCTACAAACCATCTGGATATCGCGTCGCGTGAAGCGCTCGAAGCCAGTCTGGCCGACTACGAAGGCACCCTGATTATTGTGAGCCACGACCGGACCCTGATGGATAAACTGGCCGAGAGGCTGCTGATTCTGCAGGAAGGCCGGGCAAGGCTTTTCCTGGGTAATTTCTCCGACTGGCGACGTAAACAGCAGGAGGAACAGGCCGTCGCCGTGCCCCGGGACGAAGGGGACGAGGAAAAACGCAGGAAAGCTGTTGAATCGCGGGAGCAGAAGAAAGCGCGAGAACGCAAAGCGCGCCGCGAACAACGGCGCATCGAGGAACTGGAAGGGCACATCGCGCAGTGCGAATCCGATATTTCAAGGCTTAATCTGCAGTTTTCCAAGATCGATCCCACCGATTTTCAACAGGCCCAGGAACTTAAAAAGGCCTATGACGAAGCCCACGCGCAGTTGGAAGTCCTGTACCGGGAGTGGACTGCCCTCGCGGAAGACTGAACCGGGCCGCAGCGCCGCCTTGCTTGCCGGGCGTGTGTTCGGGTACTATGCAGGCATGAAAATTTCAACACGAGCGCGATATGGCATTCGTGCCATGGTGGAACTGGCCCGCAGGCCGGAAGGAGCCACCGGGCGCCGCATCGCTGAAAACCAGCATTTGCCCGTCGCCTACCTGGAACAAATCCTCGCACGATTGCGCAGCGCTAATATGGTCGCTTCCATACGTGGGGCAAAAGGAAAATTCGTGCTTACGCAAAAACCGGAGACCATTACCCTGGCCCGGATTGTGGAAGCGGTCGAAGGCCCTATCATCATCGCCGAATGCGATGACGTCCCCTATTGCCACAGCAACCCGTCCGTATGCGTTTTAAGGCGGGTCTATGAGGGTGCGAACCGGGTGCTGCGCGAGTACCTGGAGGGAATCACCCTGGCGGAACTTGCGCGGCAGCAGGAAGCGCAAGAGGCGGGCGAACACTCCGACTACAGCATTTAGCCGTTGCGCGCCCCATCGTCCCTGTTGCGCGCGCCGTGGGCGCGAAAAAAGGACTTGACAAGCCTCCTCTTCCTGTGTTATTATCACTCACACAG
>JAKJCY010000248.1 GCA_022706235.1 Candidatus Hydrogenedentota bacterium
GCTGATAGAAGAACGGGCAGTCCTGGTGCGCCAGACACTCGCGGCATTTCGCCAGCGTTTCGGCGATCTGCCGGTGCGGGTTTTCAGGGCGCCGGGCCGCATTAATCTGCGCGGCATGCACGTGGACACCCACGGCGGTTACCTGAACCTGATGACCCATCAGCGGGAGGTGCTGCTGGTTACCGCCTTGTCTGACGACGGCTGCAATCATCTCGCCAACATCAGCGCCGCCCATGGTGAAGCGGAATTCACGTTGAGCGCTGAGGGCGGTACCGCTTCTTCCGGAATCCCCTGGTTCGATTTTATATCGCGGCCGGACGTGCGTGGCCGGATCGCTCTGCGGCGCGCCATGCCCGCGCAGGCCTGGACTAATTATTGTATCGGGGCGGCGCTCCGCACAGGGTATGCGCACCCGGAAAGCCCTCCGCCTGCGCTGAAGGCGATGGCTGCGGGAGACCTGCCCGCCGGAGCGGCGCTGAGTTCCTCGGCGGCGCTGAGTCTCGCGGCCTTGCTGGCCTTTGCCGGGCATGCACGGGTTACGTTGACGACGGAGCAGATTATCCGGGCGGAACAGGATGTGGAGTGGTATGCCGGGGCGCGAGTGGGTATGAGCGACCAGGCCGCCATTCTCATGGGCCGGCCCGGGCACTTGTTGCACCTTGCCCTCTTCGCCGAAGCGTTTACCCTTGACGGCGCGGCATATTACCCCTGGCCCGAAGACCTGAACCTTCTGGTCATAAATTCCTATACCGCACGCAACCTCAGTGGCGCCCAGCGCGTCCAGTATTCTTTGAACCGTTTCGCCTATTCCGTGGCGATACCCGTGCTGCGCGCCGAACTCCTTCGGGCGGGTTGGGACGCGGCGGAGGTGCACCGCCTGGACCGGCTGTCCCGGTTGACCCCCGACACGCTGGGCGGACCCGCCCGGGTCTATAAACTGTTGAAGGACATTCCGGAAACCCTGGACCTGCACACGCTGCGGGAACGATATGCGCCCCCCGGCCTGGACGAGGCCTATGCCCGGTATTTCGACGGCGTACCGGCGGAGGAACAACCTGTGCAAATCCCGTTGCGGGGGCCGCTGCTGTTCGGTATCGCAGAGTCGGAACGGGCGCGCCGCTTCCCGGAACTGTTGCGGCGCGGCGACTATGAACAGGCGGGTGTGCTCATGCGCATCGGCCATGACGGCGACCGGGTATACACCCGCGAGGGAAAGCCTTTCCGCGCTCACATAGATGATGCTGCGCTGGATTCACTGTCGCAAACGGATACGCCGCTGGAACACTGCCCGGGGTGGTACGGTGCCAGCAGCCCCGCACTGGACGCGCTGGTGGATGCGGCCTTGGACGGTGGCGCGCTGGGGGCGTCCCTCACCGGCGCGGGCATTGCGGGGGCTGTGCTCGCCCTGTGCCGGGCCGGGGACACGGAAGGGGTGTCCGAAGCGGTACGGCGGTGCTTGCGAAGTTCCTCCTATGCGCATACGGCGGCCCGGTCAACCCGCCTGACGGCCGTCGAAACCCGCCAGGCGGTGATCGTCAATCACGCGGTGGCAGGCGCGGGCGAGCTGCTGCCAAAGTGATTCGCACCGAACCGCCTTGTTCCATTATACTTGCATTTTGTTTGCTGTTGACATCGTTGCGGGAAAACAGTCTTTCCTGGCGGGATAGGCATCCCCGGAGACCATATTGGGGTTAGAACATGCTTACTGACAACGTTTTACATTTGATCGGCAACACCCCCGTGATTCACTTGAAAGATGATCCGGTATTTGCAAAGGCGGAATTCCTGAATCCGGGCGGCAGTATCAAGGACCGGGTGGCGCTATCGATGCTCGAGGGCGCGGAGACGCGGGGGGCACTCAAACCGGACTCCATCATCGTGGAACCTACCTCGGGCAACACAGGCATCGGCATCGCCCTGGTGGGGCGTATGAAAGGCTATCAGGTGCATATTGTGATGCCGGAAAACATGAGTGAAGAACGCAAGAAACTGATTCGCGCGCTAGGCGCCCAGCTGACCCTGACCCCGGCCCGGGAAAGCATTGCCGGGGCGGTGGCGCGGGTGAAGGCCATGCAGGCGGAAGACCCCAGGGTCTTCGTGCCGCAGCAATTCGAGAATCCTGACAACCCGCGTGTGCATTATGAAGAAACCGCCCATGAATTCTGGCGCCAGATGAACGGCTATATTGACTGTTTTGTGGCTGGCGTGGGCAGTGGCGGTACCCTGCAGGGTGTGGGCAAATTTCTGAAAGAGCACAAGCCGGATGTCACCCTGGTGGCCGTGGAACCCAAGAATGTGTCCGCCCTGCTCGGCCATGAACCCGGCCTGCACCAGATACAAGGAATCGGCGACGGTTTCATTCCCGCCATACTGGACGTGTCCATGATTGACGATGTCGTTGAGGTTACCGACGAGGACGCCATAGAAACGACACGCGAGCTGAGCACCCGGTACGGCCTGCTGGTGGGCATTTCCTCCGGCGCCAACGTGTGGGCGGCGCGGCAACTGGCCGCCCGGATCAAAGGCAACATTACCACCGTGCTGCCCGATCGCGCGGAACGGTATTTCAGCACGTCACTGATGTAAGGCGCGGGGCATAGGGGGTTACCCGGGCTTACGCTTGCAAACCTTGGGGGGAGTCCAACGGCAACCCTCCCATTGCCGGGGAAAAATGAACCCTGACACGAACAGGTTTGTCATCAAAGGACTGAAACGACAGAAAGGACAACAAGGACACTCCCATGTACGCCGGGTGGACGTGTCCTTCTAGTCCCTTGCGTCCTTTCCGTCTTTTCTTGTCCGCGCGATTCAGAATACCCGGAACTGTTGCTCCGCCACCTTCATGGTGTTGCCACGGGCGTCCAACACCGGTTGTAAAGCTTCGCCGTCTGCCCCTGAAGCAGGGCGAGTTTCGCCGCCGCCGAGGGGTCGCCCGCGGCGTGCTGTATCATCAGCCGCCCTTCTTCAAAACACATTTCGTCGTGTTGGGGTAACACCTCACGCAACAGGAAATGGGCGTAGCGCACCAGCCTGTAAGGGCCGTAAGCGCGCTGCATATCGCCGCCCGCACATTCGACGGCCACGGAACGCAGATCCTTAATGGCGGCAATGAGGTCGGCCAATTCCGGTGAAGGCGCGAAACAAAGCGTGAAATACCGGCCAAAAGCCTCGCTGCGTTCAATGCCGTGGGTGTCGCTGATACCGCAGACGGGAATACGCCGTCCCTTTGCGCGTTCTTCCTCGTACCGGGCCACCTGAAGCCCGTTAATGTCGTTCGCGAGTATGCCTTCCCTGTCGTCACCGCTGATCAGTTCAAATGCGTCGAACATCTGGATTTCAAAGACATAATCCACCAGCGCCTCATCCACATTGTTACGGTTGCCGGTGACCCAGTACGGATGGGCGAACATGGCCATACCATTTCGTTCATGAATACGGTCTATCACCCACCGGCAGGCGGCAAACTGGAAACGGTCCACGGCGGGCGGTGTCGGCGGCAGCGATTCCATCAAGGCGGCCACCTGTTCGCGATAAGCGGTCTCATCGTCTTTGTACAACTCCGTGACTCCGGCATTGCCGCCAAAGTTCACAATGTGAACTTTGTTGTCCGGGGAATGGACTTCCTCCCCCGGATAGATGCGCAAATCCACAGGCACCCCGGCAAACGCATCCCGGGCCTGAAGGGAAGACGCATAGTGCCGGTGGTCCGTAAGCGCCATGAAATGAAGCCCGGCGCGGCGGCATGCGCCCGCCACATAGGCGGGAGACTCCACCCCGTCGGAATAATGGCTGTGCATGTGGAAATCCCCCTTGTAGGGACGCAATCCATACAGGTCCTCCGCGACAGAATAAACGCGGAAGTCGCCCAGGGTGCGCTTTTTGTCGCCGCACGTTGACTCGATAATGAAGGCATGTTCCTGTTCCCCTTCAAAAAGTGTCGTGATGCGGATGCGGCCGTTCTCCGGGACGACTGCCATCTTTTTGCCCGCCGCCCAGCCACCCTGCTGCGGGCTGGCTATCATGGGCGCGTAGGTAAGCTCATAGCTGCAGTCTTCCTTGAATTGCGCGTGTTCGTGAATCGGCACAATCTCCACGGTGGATTCCTGATTTGCCGGCACGATGCGCGGCCACACTTCATAATACTGGTTTTCCGGCCGAATCTGGGCGCCGCTGGGAAGTTTGGGGCACAGCAGCTTGTTTGCGGAGGCATCAAAAGGAACGGCCAAGAACAGGATAGCGACAACGAGTGTAATTCCTCTCATATAAAAACTCCTTTAAGGGTGGCTTAAAAATAGCGCCAGATCAAACGAAGGCATACTCCCCTCAATGAATACTGGCACGGTATTCCTGAGTGTACCATGCGCAACAGGCAATTTCAACCCATAAACAGCTGCCTAAATCCGCACGTAAGGAATGGCGAGAGTGTAGAAGCAGCGTCCTGCCGCTTCCATCGTGACTGCGGCCCGCATGTCCGTCTTGATGCAAAGCGGCAGGATGCCGCTTCTACGTTCCGTGTCCGTAATGGCTTTACGCCAACAGCTCGGTTTCTTACGTGCGGATTTGGGACCTGTTGCCGTCGGAAGAGCCTGACAAAAGAAAGGAGCAACAGGATTTAAGGGACTTAAAAGACGTACCCATCAGGAGAGCGTTATACAGTCCTTCTGGTCCTTTATAGCCTTCATGTCCCTTGCTTTGAAAACCACATCAGAATCCAACCACCATTTTCAGGTGTGAAGGCTTTCCGACATTGAAGAACAGGTGCTGACCGATTGGACCGATCGGTCCGACCCGACCGCGCCATGGGCAGAAAAAATACTGCCCGCCTCAGGGGCGGGCAGTATAAAACTTGCTTTAGCGGTTGGCTTAGTACATGTCACCCATGCCGCCTCCGGGAGGGCCTGCGGGCGCCTTCTCGGGTTCGGGGATGTCAGCAATCAGTACTTCGGTCGTCAACAGCAGAGCGGCAATGCTCGCGGCGTTCTGCAGGGCGGTACGGGTCACCTTGGTGGGGTCCAGGACGCCTGCCTTGAACAAGTCTTCATATTCGCCGGTCTCGGCATTGTAACCCACGTTGCCCTTCTTGGCGCGGACATTCTGCACGACCGTGGCGCCTTCGTCGCCGGCGTTGGCGGCCAGTTGGCGCAGCGGTTCTTCGAGAGCCCGTTTGACAATCATGGCGCCGACTTTCTCGTCGCCCGCAAGGTCCACTTCGTCCACGGCATCCTGGCAGCGCAGCAAGGCGACACCGCCGCCCGCGACAATGCCTTCTTCCACCGCGGCACGCGTGGCATGCAACGCATCTTCCACACGGGCTTTCTTTTCCTTCATTTCGATTTCGGTGGCGGCGCCGACATTAATGACCGCAACACCCCCGGCCAGCTTGGCCAGGCGTTCCTGCAGTTTCTCACGGTCGTAATCGCTGCTGGTGTCTTCGATTTGCTTCCGGATCAGGTTGATGCGACCCACGATGTCCGAACTCGAACCGGCGCCCTCAACGATGGTCGTCGTGTCCTTGTCGATGACAACGCGCTTGGCGCGTCCGAGGTCGCTCAGTTCCACCTTCTCCAGGGAACGGCCCAAGTCCTCGGTGATGCACAGGCCGCCCGTCAGGATGGCGATGTCTTCCAGCATGGCTTTGCGGCGGTCACCAAAGCCCGGCGCCTTCACGGCGACGGCCTGGAAGGTGCCGCGGATCTTGTTGACCACGAGGGTGGCCAAGGCCTCGCCTTCCACGTCCTCAGCAATAACCAGCAACGGCTTGCCGCTCTTGGCAATATTTTCAAGCAGCGGAAGCAGGTCTTTCAGCGAGGAGATCTTCTTCTCGTAAATCAGGATGTAGGCATCCTCGAGAATGGCGGACATGCTTTCGGAATCCGTCACGAAGTAGGGCGACAGATACCCCTTGTCGAACTGCATGCCTTCCACGACTTCCAGCGTGGTCTCGATG
>JAKJCY010000249.1:0-5537 GCA_022706235.1 Candidatus Hydrogenedentota bacterium
CTTTTTCTGTTATTACCTGTATCAGCCCAAAACATTCAGGATCATTTCTTTGATTTATTGTCCAAGGAACGCGGTTAAAACCATATTTGAAATGTTTTCAAAATCATATCAACAAAATCGTTATAGTGAAAGATGCGTATCCGTACCCAAATGCCCTATAATATGTTGTAGAGAGGGTAAGCGCCGACCGAAATTCTATTGTGATGTATTTTTTGTCAAGAGTAACATGCCTGTTATGGGTCCCTTTTATTATGAAAAAACGGCGATACACTTCTACCAGGTGTTCTACAAGATAAGATACGCTGGGAATGTATGACGCAACACAGGCGTGCAGTATCAACTAATTGGAATTATGGATAATATATCCGGTAACGAACCCCCCGAGTTAGACTATATACAGGATTTCTATTGGAAGGAACGCGAGCGACATCGCCGTTTCGTCAAGTTGCTTGTGCTCTCCATTTTTCTGCATCTTCTTTTTGTCGGGGGAACCATGCTTTTATCCCACTGGCTGACTCGCAATACCGTCCCGGAGGTTATCATGCTTTCCGCGGGCAACCTGCAGTTGTCCCCCGGTATGGATGCCGCTGTGCCCGGCGAGCCGGAACCCGAGCCTTTGCCGCCGCCGGAACCCGAACCGGAACCGGAGCCGGAACCTGAGCCGGAACCGGAACCGGAGCCTGCACCGGAACCGGAACCGGAGCCTGCACCGGAACCTGAGCCGGAGCCGGAACCTGAGCCTAAACCCGAACCTAAACCAGAGCCTAAGCCTGAACCTAAACCAGAACCCAAACCGGAGCCCAAGCCCGAGCCCGAGCCCGAGCCCAAACCTGAACCCAAACCCGACCCTGAGCTGAAACCCGTGGACCCTGAATTGGAGCCGCTGGAACCGGAGCCGGAACTGGAAGAAGTGCAGGAGCGGCCTGCTGCGCCGTCGAACCCGGGGGCGGTTACGGCGACCACGGGGGTGGTCAGTGGTTCCATACCATCGGAGCTTGCCGGGTGGGTGATACAGGTGCAGCGTAAGGTGGAACGCATGTTTGCCATTCCTTCGGGGATTTACATGGACGCTGCGGAAAACATTGCCGAGGTCAGTTTTTGGGTGGACCGCAACGGCAACCTGCTTGGCACACCGACGGTCACCAAGGCGGCCGCCGACCCTGCGCTCGGAGATGCCGGCGTTAATGCCATATTGCTGGCAAACCCGTTTCCACCACTGCCTGCCGATTATGCCCAATCCCATGCCGAGCAACTCGTAATCTATGGGTTTACTCTAAGTCAATAATGTTTTGCAGAAACGGTAATAACCGGGTATAATCCCTTCGCAGACGATACTACGATGTGCCGTGGAAGTGGTGCTCGGCGGACGGAGCCGCGCGCGAAGGTGTCTTGCGCCCCCGGATGTGGAGGCCGTTCCCGGCTTGTGGGCTAACGCCGCCATGGCGGACCGGTCTTAGTGCCGGGACAACAGGAATACGTTTTATCTTGGACGAACAGACCCCCCCTTGCACTACGGAAACAAAGGAACAGAACGCGCACACCCTCAGGCGTGAAGCGCTGGACCTGCTCAAGATGGTTGTGGTGTTCCTTGTGGTTTTCTGGGCGATGAAGGCGCTTGTCATCGAGGGTTACGAGGTGCAGGGCGATTCCATGTTGCCCACCTTGCAGGACCGGGACCGTATCCTGGTGTTTAAACTGCCCCATACTCTCAGTAAGATCGACGTGTTTCACTGGATATTGCCTTTTGACAGCGGGGATATCCTTGTGTTCGAGGGCGAGGGAAGTAAGCGCTATGTAAAACGGCTCATTGCCTACAGCCCATATTGCAATGACCGCTCTGTTGAAGCGGGTCTGGTCCAGGCTCCGCAAGAAGATGCCGGCGCCATTAAAGTCGAATATGACCGGGGGACTGTCCGCGTGAACAATTGGCAGATTGATGAGAGCGGCTACCTGCCGGACAAAGCCAGGCACACACGCGACCGGGATATCTGTTATCTCAAGCCAGGTGAATATTATGTGCTCGGCGACAATCGCGAGGTAAGCAAGGACAGCCGGAGTTTCAGGGCGGTGACAGATGGGCAGGTGGTCGGCAGGGCCGTACTGCGTTTCTGGCCGCTTTCCAGGATGCGGCTCTTTTAATCCCCCCAACCTATGCAGGGCAAGACGGTGAAAGATACGCTGCTTTTTTCAGATGTCCACTTAAAGCCCACCCTTCCCACAGATAGCGCTTTTGAGGATTTCACGGCATTTCTCCGGCAGATAGATTCCGACCGGGTCGGCAGGCTGATTTGCCTTGGAGATCTCTTTGATTTCTGGTACGAATACCAGCATGTATCTTTCAGCGCCTATTTCGAAGTGTTGCGCCTGTTGGCAAATTTGCGGGAGGCCGGCGTTGAACTGCATCTATGCTGCGGCAACCATGACCTGTGGGCGGGGTCGCAGCTGGAAGCACTTACCGGCATGCGGATTTACCACGAGCCTGTTACGCTGGCTTTTGGGGAAGAGCAGGCGTTGTTGCTACATGGGGACGGTCTAAATCCCGCCGACCGTGGCTATCTGCTTTTTCGACGCATCGCCAGGAATCGCGCTGCCCAAGGGCTGTTCCGCCGCATCCATCCCGATACGGCCATGTCTCTTGCGCAATGGGCCAGCCGCCGTAGTCGGGCCATGGCAAAAGGGGGCGACCCTGCCGAAGGCCCTGAGGTCGGGGTCGTGCAGGAGCATGCCCGACGCCTTATCGCCACGGGGACTGCAAAAATTGTCATTTGCGGTCATGCGCATTTGCCCGTGATTGCGCATATACACGCGGGTGGGCATTCCGGACTTTATATTAATACGGGTGATTGGCCCATACACCGGTCGTTTGTGCGATTTTCCGGCGGTGAGTTTCACATGGAGACCTTTCGGAAATCCAGCATGCTTTCTCTGGAAGGCGGTGGAACTCAGACGGGTTAAAAACGCTTTTTATAGGTGTGGCAATAGGGACGGCTTTTCTTTTTCTGGTAATAGCCCTGATGGTACTCTTCAGCGGGCCAGAATGGTTTCGCCTTCTCCACGGACGTGGCAACGGCATATCCTTTTTCGCGGAGTTTTTCGATGAGTTCCGCTGCGGTATCCCGTTGGGCGTCGTTCAGATAGAATATAGCGGACCGGTATTGTTCACCCCGGTCCGGGCCCTGACGGTTCACCTGGGTGGGGTCATGGGTTTCAAAGAAAAGAACCGCCAGCGTTTCAAAGGAAGTCACCTGCGGATCGTATACCACTTCCACTGCTTCCACATGGCCGGTTTCTCCCCGACATACCTGGTCATAGGTGGGATGTTCCACATGCCCGCCGGTATAACCGACCTGGGTCTTTAGTACGCCGGGCGCGTCCTGGAGAAAAAATTCCACGCCCCAGAAGCAACCCCCGGCAAAAATCGCCTTTTCGCTTGACCTTTCCGGTTGCTTCTGGTTTTCCGGGGTGAAGGTCAGTGAAATCGAATTGACGCAGTGGCGGGTGTTCTTCGGGGTAAGCCCTTCCCCCAGAAACACGTGGCCAAGATGAGCGCCGCATCGGGCACAGGTAATTTCTGTGCGGTGCCCGTCCGCGTCAGGTGTGCGTAGCACAGCGCCTGGAACTTCATCATCAAAAGCGGGCCACCCGCACCCGGAATCAAATTTGGATTCTGACCGGTACAAAGCCGTGCCGCAGCGCTTACAGTGATACACTCCGGCTTTGTAGTGCTTGTTGAATTCCCCGGTGAACGGACGTTCCGTACCTTTGTGAATGATGACGCGTTCTTCTTCCGGTGTCAATGGGTTAAGTTGCAGGTCATTAGCCGCGCACAACATGGTCATCAGCATAGGCATTATCAACATGATGAGTATCTCCTGCGTTGTTCCTCTGAATTAACCCCGAAACCAATGACTCTATTCCACCTTATGTCTGCGGCATGTACGGTTGCCCGAATCACCATCAGGGTCATAGAGGTCAATAGAGGACATGTCTAAAGACTGGTGGACTGGCTTTAGGTTTGGGTTGTATGAACAATGCTATGTCCTCTTTTCTCATTCGAATGGGTATTCTTCCCGCAGGCAATCAATTCGTGTGGCACTTTTGATGAGTCAGATGGGTACTGTATCCGGTCCTTGTTTTTTATAAATTGGTGAGTAGGGACACCCCTCGCGGGGTGTCCCTACTCACCAATTTTGCGACCAAAATAATTTCTGAATTCGAAAAAAAACAATTCGTCACCAATACATATGAAAAAAATGGTATATTTTTGTATTCATGATTAACACCAAGAGATTGAGAAAGAAAAATAAAAGTTTGCTATGCATTTTGCGAATCCACTATTATTGATTTAATCGGAAAGTGTAAGGCAGAACATGAATGCGAAGCGGTTTACTGTTCCGATGATTTCCTTGTCTTTACAGGAGAACTGTTTCATGACACAGCAGGCATACAAGAACAGGCCAAGAATTTTGGTTCTGGTGTTAATGGCGCTACTCCTTGGCCTGGCACCGAATGCGGTGGCGGTGCGGCGCATCCTGCTGGTCGGCGACAGTTGGGCCCAATGGCCTTGGGACATGGGTTCTTTTCAGTCCGTGCTGAACAACAATTTCGGCACGAACACGTACCAGGTCGAAGGTTCCTATACGGCTTTGGGCGGCACAACCGCTTCGACCTGGGCAAGCAATGCCATACCGCCCGAAGGCACCTTTCCCTCGCCGCCGGGACATACTAATATGCCCTCTCTCGACCGCATCACCTGGTCGCTGAATAATTGGCCCACCATTGACATCATCCATTTATCCATCACGGGCAACGACATGTGGGCGTGGCGGGCGAATTGGACCACGGAGGAGACCCAGGCGCTATATGACTCCATACAGGCCAACCTGCAGACCGTGGTCTCCTGGATTCGGACCAATCATCCCCGCGTAAAGATACTTCTCTGTGGGTACGACTATCTGAATATAACGGAGACCTGCACCTACGGCATGCAGGAATTCAGTTGGGATGCCGCGCTGCTTTCGGCAACCCTCGGTTTGACGCCGGGAGATTTCAACCAAAATCGTTCCAACAACCAGCAGATCAACCAGTTTTTCGCCGGGTTCGGGCCGAGAGAGATAACCATTGCTCAGGCGACGCCCCGCCTCGATTTCATTCAGAACTGGGGTAACATCCAGTGGCGTGCCGGTTACCGGAACTCCTACGGTTTGCTCTGGCCCGCCCAGTCGGTGCCCTTCCCCGGCGCGGTTCCGGCCTATGACCCACTCCCGGGTGGCGATGTGTCCTGGGGGACGCCTCCGTATTATATGAACAAGGTGGACGGTGACCAGCGCGATCCGATTCACCTGAGTAATGACGGCTATAAACTCCTCTTTGACAACTGCCTGATGCAGTATTATGCGGGCTGGCTGCTGGATACCGCCGCCCCGACGGTAAACACCATCACCCGCGTCCATCCGAGTCCCACGGACCTGGCCGAGGTCGCCTTTACCGTCACCTTCAGCGAAGGAGTGCGCGGCGTGAATGCCCCGGACTTTCAG
>JAKJCY010000249.1:5547-5932 GCA_022706235.1 Candidatus Hydrogenedentota bacterium
CGGCACCGCCGCGTCCGGGGCGTATATCGTTTCCGTCTCCGGGGCGGAGGAAACAGCCGTTCGCACGGTGACCGTGAATATTTCCGGCGCTCCCGACGGGACGCTCCGCCTGGATTTCCTGGACGATGGGAGCGTCTATGACAAGAATTGGAACGCCATCGGCGGCGAAGGCGCGGGCAACGGCAATTACACCTCCGGACAGTCTTATCTGATTGACCGGGGAGATCCGGCGGCGGTAATTACCCCCGGCATTCCTGAACCTTCCTTACTGGCGTCGGTTCCTTTCAGTGTAAGCTTCAACAAGCCCGTTACGGGTTTCACGGCAACCGACATCGCATTGAATGTGGTTACCGGGGCCGGTTCGGCGCAGGTCATCAATTTCGCG
>JAKJCY010000024.1 GCA_022706235.1 Candidatus Hydrogenedentota bacterium
CTTTCAGGATTTCCTGGTCCCTTCGCCGAGCAGGGCCTGGGCAAAATGGCCGGGATGCACCACCCATGAGGTTCCCAGATACCCCAATATCTTGCCTGTTGTATCCGCCTTGGCGCGTTCCACCATGTGCAGTCCGGCCGTTTCGTTTTTCCAACTGGCCGGCCAGACACGAAACCCCTTTTCAAGGAAGAGGTCTATGGACGGATAGCTTTCCTGGGCGCTGTAATGCCAGTCGCAGATGATGATGTCTTTGGGAATCCTGTCAATGGCTCCCGCAGTGCCCTTGTCGCTGGCTTCCCAGCCGTCGCCCATGTTCAGCGCCTTCTTGTCCAGCAGGCGATCGCCCCACATGAGCATGGTCATGCCCCGTTTGCCCACAATATGTCCGTGAAGTTCTTTAACCGCATGCGCCATGAGTTCCGCCGGGTCTTTGCCTGCACAACGGGGGCATTTAGGGCTGGCAAAGGTGAGTATTTCATCCATGCCCACGTGGAACGCGTCCGCCTCGAAAGCCTCGGTAATTTCATCAATCAAGTCAAAAATGAGGGGATATACGTCAGGATGCAAGGGACACCAGTTCATCAGGGTTTTGGCCCGCTTTTCTTCGGGCAGGTCGGGAACCTCTTCAAATTCCGGATGGACCGTCATGAGCGGGAAAACCATATCACCGTTAACCCAGGACTGGTGGCCCAGGCAATTGAACTGGGGGATAAGGCGTATGCCCCGTTCCCGGCAGAACCGGGCCAGGTCATGGGCCGCCTCTTGAGTGATCATGTCGTCAAAACGCATGTCCGGGTGGGAATCAAAGGCAAAGTTGTATCCTACCTCGTACACCAGCACATTTACGCCAAGGGGTTGCAGGACCTCGTCTATGGCGCGTTTGAGGACGGGCAAGCCTTCGTTGCCTCCGGCCGAGCCCCACGCCATGACATGCACGCCGCGCCAGGCCGTATCCGCCGTGGCCGTCTTGACGCCAAGCAGCGCGGGGAGGAGAACCAGGAATGTTTTCAGGAAGGAGGGTTTCATAGAATGGTTCCTTTGGTGTTGGGAACACCGGCATTGAACTTGCTTCGAATAATTATCGCGGTCGGTATCAATTTAAACAGGGGTTGTTGCATAAGATTGAGATAGGACTCCGCGCATTTCATGTGCCTGCGGAAGTGCACCTTCCATAATCAAATTTGCGGAATTTGCAGGGGCGCTGCGCCGGTGGTGTTTTCCGGTATCTCCAGGTCAATATCCACCATCTCGTCGCTTTGGATACGGACCCAGGACTTGTCGGGGTCAAAGTTCGGGTTGCGCCAGAGGAGTTCTGCCGTGATGTCACGGGCATAAATCGGACTGGTGATGGCGTGCACCTCCAGCGGGCCGAAGCCCCTGTCTTTCGGGTCGGCGGGTTTGATGACGCGCACGCGAAAAGCCGCCTCGACGGTGGGCACGCGCTTGAATTGTATCCCCGTATTTTTCCCGTTTATGGGAATGGTCCGTATGGGCCTGCCATTTTCAATAACCTGGAGTTTCATACCGAGGGCGTTTTCAACGGCCACTTGAAAGGTAACCTCGGTATTCAGCGGGACAATGCCGCCGATGCCGACATCAGTCTTGCCGTCGCTCAGCACATCCGCGCCAAAATAGATCTTCGGGCCATCGGGGCCACGGGATACAAAGGTGCGCCCCAGCCGCAACCCCTCAAGCAGTCCGGGCACGGAGAGTTCCCGGGCATGGATGTAGGTGAGCGGGCACCCGAGGGGGACCTTGGGACTGCCGCTGCCGCTGCCGCCGATGGCGCCCGCCATGAGCCCCCGGACCAACTCGTAATCATAGAACAGGTTGCTTTGTCCATTCGCGGACATGTCGCCATGTTTGACGACCGCCGCCGCCGCCGCGATGGAATGAATCAAGTGGCCGTCTTTGCGTTCCCGGGCCTTTTCGCCCAGCTGCTGCAGAGAAAGGGGCGGGGCTTCCCGCCAGTCCCGAAACCATATCTGGACGC
This sequence comes from Candidatus Hydrogenedentota bacterium, assembly GCA_022706235.1. GTDB lineage: Bacteria > Hydrogenedentota > Hydrogenedentia > Hydrogenedentales > CAITNO01 > JAAYBJ01. The sequence continues at coordinate 1,994 of JAKJCY010000024.1, forward strand.
CGTTGACGAAGCTCAGTCCCCATTGCCAGGGCTTGCTGGGAAAAGCCGGGTGGGCGATGATCCAGGCGCCGCCCTGGGCCTGGACACGGATGCATTCGGCTTGGGCGGCCATCACGGAACCGGGCGGTTCAGGACGGGTGCGCGGACCGTAAACAAGGGCCACGCCCATGGGGTCCGTGCCCCATTCCATGGCGGGCAGGCAAACCAGCCGCGCTGATTTATAGGCGGGGTCGTCCACGGCGGCCAGGGTATTTCTGTCAGTAATGGCCAGGAAATCCAGGTTCGCCTTTTCCGCGCGTTTCACCAGCGAAGCGACATCTTCGACACCGTTGCCATAACTCGAATAGGCCTGCATCTCCCCGCAATACCACCTGGTCGCAGCGTTCAGCACCCGGGTGTCATAAAACCGTTCGCTTCTGCCGGGAATACTGCCGGCGTTGTTCGGATCCGTCCCCATGGCCAGTTCCACGCGGTCCAGGGCGAGGTCGCCGTCCGAATCGAACCCGCGCAGGGAAACAATGCCGCCGGCCCCTTCGAGCAGGTTTACCTCCAGATCCGTTACCTGGTTTTCACGGATATCCACATCTTTGGCTTCCACCATGACCGGCACTTCCGCTTCCAGCACGTGCACATAGGCCCGGTAAGAGCCCGTGGGCTGTTCCGCTTCCACCAATCCCTGGGGGGCATCAAGGGCGACCGTGATGCCGTCGTCATAACTGAACAGGTCCACGCGCGCCGGAAGATGGGCGCCCAGCACGTTGGTGATATCGGCAAGCAGTATGCCTTTGGGCAGGCCTGCGCGCTTTTCAAGGGCGGCCGCCTGCGCCGCTGCTTCCGTGTCGTCTTGCTTTACCGCGGTTTTAACCTCAGTGTCCCGCTCCGCCGTGCCGCGTTGCACGCCTTCTTTGCCCGCGCATGCCGCAAGAAGCAGGCATATCATCAACCTGGTGTATTTCATTGTTTCATCCTTGTTCGAAACAAACATTCTCCGAAAAAAAACAGTTACCTCAAGTGATTAAGATGCGTCGCCACCTCGGACACTGTTGCCGAGGCGCCGGCAACGGCGGAACAGTCCAGGCGCTCCCGGGACGCCCGTGTCGCCGCGGCGGCAAGGCTCGTATCGCCGATAAGAATCGCTCCGGCGAGCAGGCCGTCACGGAACAGGAAACGCCTGTACGAACCTTCCTGCCGGTCCACGATTTCCCGGTAACTGCCATCATCGGGCTGTATGACACCCATACTGAACAACTTGATCCCCAGCACTTTCAGCGTGTTCGCCCGGGGCAGGCCGCCGAATTCAGACAGGGCCCCGGCGGCATTGAAACCGGCGATGGTTCCCTGGTATTGGGCGGGTTCCCATAATCCGGCGACGGCGCCGCCGAATTCCGCGCAGTCACCCGCCGCATAGATGTCGGGCGCCGAGGTGGCCATGCGCATATCGACGACAATCCCCTGGTTAACAGCGAGGCCCGCGCGACGCGCCAGGTGGCTGTTTGCCCGCACGCCCGTGGTGATGGTAACGGCCTTGGCCGTCAATCGCGTACCATCCTGGAGCAACACCGACGCCACCGCGTCTTCGCCTTCAATTGTCCGGCTGGAGGCCGTAGTGCGGACGGTGATTCCCATGGAGGCGACATGCGCTTCCAGCACCTTCGCGGCATCCCGGTTTAACTGGCGCGGCAGGAGGTATTCGAATCCCTCCAGCAGGGTCACCTGGGCACCCTGCCTGGCCAGCGCACCCGCGGTCTCCAGGCCCAGGATGCCCCCGCCGATGCATACGCAGGGAGTGTCCTTTTCCACTAGAGAAAGCAGGGTGTTTGCATCCTTCAACGTTCGCACCGCGGACACGCCCCGCAGTTCAGACCCCGGAATGGGGGGGATAAAGGGGTGGGCGCCACAGGCCAGAATGAGTTTGTCGTAGGAAACGGTCTCTCCGCCATCGGTGGTAATCCTGTGTGCGTCCGGGTCCAGTTCCTGGATGGTCACGCCCGTGCGCAGCTGTATTGTATGCTGCTCATACCAGTCGCGCGGGTGCATGGTAAGTTCCGTATCGGCGATTTCGCCCGCAAGGCGGCGCGTCAGGTTGAGCCGGTAATAGGGCAAATCGGTTTCCGCCGTAAACAGAAGAATCTCCGCGTTGGGAAGGGTCTGTCGGACGGCCGCGGCGGCGCTTACGCCCGCAATGCCGCCGCCGACAATGACGATCCTGCGGCGGTCGTCGGCGTTGACGGTCTCGTGGGAAGCCTCAACGCACGGCTCAAATTCTTCCTTGCCCGCGCCGCATAGCGGGCAGGTATCGGGTGGGGTTTCCCCGTCGTGAACGTAGCCGCAGATGATACAGCGCCAGGAGGCGCTTTCCGATGGCGACGGGGGAGAGGCATCTTCGAAGGCTTCGAAGTCATCCGCCGGGGCGCCGCATACCGGGCAGGCTTCCGGCGGAGTATCGCCGCGATGCACATATCCGCACACCACGCATTTCCAGGCACGGGTAGGGTCGGCCACTATGACTGCTCCTTTTTGGTTACAGGGTTGCGTGTGCTTAGATTTAGTTGGAAGCTTTTTCCGCCAATTCGCCGAAGCGGTGCACCACGGCGAGCGCCGGGTCGAGCGGTACGGGCGCGTGTCCGGTTCCCGGAGGCGTTTCGATGTCCGGAGCGGCTCGCAACTGCTTTCCGGCGAATTGGGGCAGCCATTGTTTCTCTGCCTCGAGCATTTCGGCAACCATATCACGCGCCTGCTTCAGCGTCAAACACGCGCTGGTGAGCGGGTCCAGGGCCGCGGCGGCCACGGCCAATTCCGGGTCGCCCGTCAGCGCCGCTTCCACGGTCAATCCTTGGGCGGTCACGTTGCTCTGGTTCAGCGCGGCCAGTTGTGCCGGCAGCGCGCCCACCCGCACCGGGTGCAGCCCGAGCCGGTCCGCGAAGACCGGCACTTCCGCGCAGCAGCCGTCCGGCAGATTGGATATATACCCGTCGTTGCGCAGATTCCCCTGGAACTTGAATATTTTGCCCGTTTCCAATGCTTCCAGGATGTAGGAGCAATATTCCACGCTGCGCGGTCGTATGGATGAAGGTTCTTGCGCGAGCATATCCGTGTTTTCAAGTTTGTCCGCTATCAGCCGGCACCATTTCAGGTAGGCGCCGGTCTCCCCGCCGAAGGCGGGCTCATCGCAATAGCGTTCCAGGGCATCTTTGCTGCTGCGGAACCACGGCACGTATTCAGACAGGTGTCCGGTGCTTTCCGTCATGAAATACCCGAAATGGCGCATCACCTCGATACGCACCTTTTCATTAATGTAATACTCGGGCAACTCACATTTTTCCTTGAACAAGGGGTACAGGTCTTTTCCCCGGTGTTCCATCTTGAGAAACCAGCCCATATGGTTAATACCTGCCGCCAGGTAGTCAATTTCCGCCTTTGGCACGCCCACATACCCCGAAATCAGGTCGAGGGTGGTCTGTACCCCGTGGCACAAGCCGACGTAGTTCAGCCCCGGCACTTTTCCCAGCGCCCAGCATACGGACGCCATGGGATTGACGTAGTTGAGCAGATACGCGTTCGGACACAGTTCTTCCATGTCCCGGGCGAGGTCCATCATGACGGGTATGGTGCGCAACGCGCGAAACAGGCCACCCGGCCCGAGCGTGTCGCCAATACACTGGTCCACGCCGTGTTTCATGGGGATTTCATAATCCAGTTGAAAGGCATCCACGCCGCCGACCTGCAGCATGGCAATGACATAATCGGCGTCCTTCAGCGCTTCCCGCCGGTCCAGGGTCACCATGGTAGTGGCGGAAAGGCCATTGTCCTTGATGACCCGGTCGGCAAACATCTTCATGCGCTCCAGTTTAGGAAGGGTCCGGCTCATGAACCGGAACTCACTGTTGCGCAGGGCGGGCGTAGCCACCATATCCAGAAACAAGGTCTTGCAAAATACAATACTTCCCGCGCCAATCATGGCAATTTTAGGCATGTGCATATCCTCCTTCGGTCAACGCGGCGTACCGCAGCCTTAAACCAACTTTCGGCAGCAACCTTGGCAACACGTTGGCAACTCGTTCCCAAATTCCATTCTTGTCATTACCCACATCTTTCCGTTCAGGATAGGGTATTGAGATGCCGACGTAGGTATTCAGAATCCCAATGGGATTACATATCATAGCCCAGGGTTGCGGTACCCCGCTACCCTGGGTAAGCGATGTCTCTCCGTCTCTCTTTTCTACTCCAACGGAGTTACGTCGGTCTTCCCATACGGCATTTGTACCAATGTGACGCAACCCCCTTGGGGTAAACGGAAATTGGGGGCGATTTCCAACCCAGGGTAGCGGAGTACCGCAACCCTGGGCTTTGTTCTTAAATCCCGTTGGGATATTGTATTCAAACATTCGCTTTTTACCGCTACTATTCATTGCCAAAAGAAGTGGGTAATGACAAGAATTCCATTTGGGAACGCCATCTCCTGAGAAACTTAAATTGCAACTTGTTGATATAAAATAACTTAACCGAATTCGGGTTTTTCGCGACTCATCTCGATTAGGAGATACGAGCACGAAACCCGAATCGGTGCAATCGTGCTCGTAATCGTAATCGTGCTCGTAATCGTAAAAGTTTCTTTTCACTAATACCCCCGGTATGCCGGGGTGCGCTGCTCTCTTGAAATTCCATTTCCTATTCTTTACCGCCTTTCCCTGCGAGTACCGGTGGCACGTAACGTGTGTGCTTTATCAGTCCATATTTTCCAGCGGCTGCACGTTGCCTTGTGTGTACCCGCCCGCAAGGCGTGTCGGCGCGGCCCACTTCACCGCATTATAGATCACCTTTAAAACAAGTTCGTTGTGGAATATGGGGAAGGTCTCATGGCCGGGACGGAAATAAAACACTTTGCCCGCTTCCCGGTGCCAGCAGCAGCCGCTGCGGAAGACTTCACCGCCCTGGAACCAGCTGATAAACACCTGCTGGTCCGGTTGGGGAATCCCGAAGGGCTCGCCGTACATTTCGGTATTCGGCAGCTCGATATATTCCGGCAGACCGTCCACAATCGGATGCGACGGGTCCACCACCCACAGGCGTTCCTTCTCACCATGCTCCCCATATTCGCGCCACTTGAGGTTGCAGGCCGTGCCCATGAGCAGCATAAACGGCTTGGACATGTGCCCCGAATGCAGCACAATCAGGCCCATGCCCTGTTGCACCCGTTTCTGCACGCGCCGCGCGTTTTCATCCGTCACCTGGTCGTGGGCCTTGTGACCCCACCAGATCATGACGTCCGTATTCGTAAGAATAGCGTCATCAAGCCCCTGGCCCGGGTCGGACAATTCCGAACAATGCACAAAGGCAATCCCCTCCTGTTTTTCCAGGTGCCTGCCGATTTGCCTGCCCATCCCGTCGGGATAGAGCTCGCGGCATGTGGGCAATTCCTTTTCATGGAGGCCTTCATTCCATACGGTTACACGAATGTCTTTTGTCATGGCTTTCTTTTCCCTGGGGTTCTATTCGTAGCCTGGAAGCGCCCCGCGTTTGTTGAATGAATCCGTCAAAGCCTTATTGTACCTGTAACGGTCCCTCCGCGTATAACGCATCATTACGCCGAAGCTTCGGAAGGCTTGATGTACTTGGTGCGCCCGTCGCGTCAGCGTTTGAAGTCAGAACAGGATGGTAGCGGAAACGGACGGTGCAGTCAAGGTCTGGCGTTCAATGTCCGTGGTAGGGTTGGGCACTGAACCGGATGGTGCGGGCCCATGCCGGGCGTGCGTGACTGTCACACAGTGTTGCCTTGGTAACCGTGAAGATCCCCCAGGCGGCGATGTTTTGTATGCGTTTCAACGTAACCTTCAAGACTGATTTTACCAACACAAAAAAAGACTTGCATTTCCGATTCATTTGTGTTATATTCTGTTCAACAGTTTAATCTTGCCGATACTCAGGTATGCAGACGAACGCGAGGGAAATGGCCCAATGACCGTTCGGGCAACCAGCCGCAAGGCGGGTGCCACTGCCATCTCGGATTGCCGAGAACCATGTCTGGGAACGTTGGAAAAGTGTTTTCCAGCCCCCTCATGATCCGACCTGAGGGGGCTGTTCGTTTTTGTCCCCCTCCTGTCCGTTCATGAACCCGCCCGTCCGCTTCCTGTGTATTCGATGCGGCGGGTCCATTGGGGATGCCGCCGCCTGTATCCGTGGTTGTGCCTAACGGCACGCAACGATAAGGAAGGACGGACATGGCGGAGCGAAAGAAAGCACTTGTGAAAAATGCGGGCGGATTGAAGGCTTACGCAAAAGCGAAACGGGGGAGCGGGGCCCTGCTGACCAAACCCCTGGGACTGGAGGGCTGGGACCACCTTGAGGCCGTGCTGCTGGCCGCAGTGGTTTCGGAAACGCCCCTGCTGCTGGTGGGTCCCCACGGCTGCGCAAAGAGTTTCTTCCTGGAGAAACTCGCCAAAGCCCTGGGCCTGGAGTACCGGTTTTATAATACCAGCCTCATCAACTACGACGACCTGGTCGGTATTCCGGTCCCGAGCCAGGACCGCAAAAGCCTGGAATACATCTCCATTCCGTCCTCCATCTGGGACGCAGAGGTGGTGTTCATGGATGAGATCAACCGGACCCGGCCGGACCTGCAGAATAAAATCTTTCCCATCATCCACGAACGACGGGTACAGGGGGTACCCCTGGAGAAGTTGCGTTTTCGCTGGGCGGCCATGAATCCCCCGGCCGCTGACAGTATCTCCGATGAGGTGTGTTATCTGGGGGCTGATCCGCTGGACACGGCGCTGGCCGACCGCTTCGGCTTCATTGTCGAAGTGCCCGCCTGGAAAGACCTGAACCAGGAGGAACGGCGCGCCGTGCTGGCGGATCAGTTCTCGGGGGACCACCCCTTTCCGGTGGCGTTGGACCGCCTCATTGAAACGGCGCGGGAACGGTTCGACGGCCTGCGCCAGGTGCGCCAGTATGAGATTGAGGACTACCTGATTCTGCTGTCCGAAGAACTCGCCAAGGCGGGCGTGACCCTTTCCACCCGCCGCATGGCCATGCTGCATGCGAATATTCTGGCGCTTCATGCCGCCATTGAAACGCTCCACGAATTAAAAAGTGGGCGCAAGAGGCGCGAGAACTGGGGCGCCTCCGCCTGGACCGCGCTGCGATACAGCCTGCCCCACATAGCCGAAGGTACGGCTCCGGAACCGGTAAAAATCCGCTCCGCCCATCTCCAGGCGTGGAAATTGATGCAGACCAGCAACGACTCGGCGGAACGGGCGTTGCTCACGGTGTCCGATCCGGTTGAACGCGCCCTTAAGGCGGTGCGCGGCGCCAAGGTATTGCCCGCGGAAACGCTCGGCGCCGCCGTCATCAACCTGCTGGCGAGTACGGACGACATGGCCGAGCGGGGCGCGCGGTGTCTCGCCTTTTATTTGGCGTCCCACACGCGCTTGACCCTGCCCAACACGGCCCTGGCCGCGTTGCACGAAACCTTGTCCGGGATACTCACGCCGAGTTCCAGCTATATCAAGGTGCAGGACAGCCAAAAGGTGTTCTTCGTGGAGATGACGGAAACGGTCAAGAGCGTGAAGAATGAAGAAGAACGTATTGTCGCCCATCACGCGATGAACCTTGCGGAGTGGGTGTTTGAGAAAACCGGACGCACCCTGGACAGCAAGCGCGCCCAGGCCCGTTTCCGTGAACTCTACAGGAAATTCAGCGCGGCCTGCGCGGCATAAGAAAGGAAAACAGTATGCGTATCTTTGGCAAAAACGATACCAAATTGTTGATGGGTGACGGAACGGGCGGCGGAACCGGTTGTGCCGGAAGAAGGCCCCGAAATATAAGTGTCACGATTAATATTTGTCGCGAACCGGCTTGCCCGATTACCGTGTTCAGCCTGATGTTCATGCTGCACCGGAACGGCTTGTGGATACCGGAACAGACTCCGGATACGATTTCAGGCCCGGAACTCTTGGCCGCGTTTAAGCGCGAAGTCCTGGAACCTGCGCTTCTGAGCGGTGACGATGAAGTATGGCCGCTGGTGGAAACGCTTCAGGTGGACCGGGAGCAGGTGGATCGGGCCGCCCGGGAACAGTTCCCGGGATATGCATTTTACTGGAACTACAACGTGGATACTTTCAACGCATTTGATAAACACTTCATTCCAGAACGCCGGTTTTGTGTGGATCCTGTGCATGCGCTGGCTGTAATGGCAAGGCTTAACGGAGGATTCTATCATTCGGAGCGAAGCCCCGATTACAGTATCGGCCACCTTTGCGATAGCGGTGTCGCATTCAGCGACCCCCGTTTTTACGGAGAACCCATGTATCCCCTTTGGAATCAAAAAACGGCCGGTAAGGCCTGAACCATGGAAAGGAACCTTGAGTATGAACCCCATATCCAACATCGCGTTGAAAAGCGGCCAATCCGCCCCGGCGTCCCCCCCCGCAATGTGAGGCCTATGACCCGACAGATTCGATCCTGTATAAACTGATGCACTGTGACAAGGTGGCCCGGCCCTTCGTGGAGCAAAAACTGAACACCGCCTCGACTATTATGGCATTCAACCTGGGCTTGATGCTGTACCGGAACGGTCTATGGAAGCCGGCGGAACCGCAAAAAATCAAAATCGTTACGCAAATGCAATCGGCCTTCCGGTGCGAGATCCTCGAACCCCGCGGATACACCTTGGACAGCGAAGTCTGGCCCCTGGTAAAGCCGCTGGAGGTGGACCGGGAACAGGCGGACCGGGCGGCGTGTTCGCAGCTTCCCGGCTTTTTCTTCTGCTGGAACAAATGTTCCGCCTGCGATGAAATCTTTTCCGTATTCCTGCCGCAGCGCCGCCTCTGTGTGGAAGCGGCCCTGGCCCTGGGGGTCATGGCGCGCATCAGGGACGGGTTCTATAGGTCCGATCGCACGCCGGACTACACCTTTGGTCATCTCATGGAACAGTTCGTGTTCATCGCCGATACCCGATTGACCGGGGCGCGGCTGTATCCCATGTGGTCGTGAAGCGCCGCTTGAAAGCGTTCAAGGTTAAGTCATTTATTGAACATAATGCCGGTATCCGGGGGCGCCCGAAAGGGCCCCGGATCGCGGCAGGAGGGCGTAGTATGAAATCCAACCCCGAAACGGCAATCGTTTCGACACCTGCGGGAGAGGCCGAAGCGGCCTTGGTCCGATTTAAAAACCAGATTATTAATGTATTGCCGGCGGGAACAGTGTACCTGGAGACGTTCCTGAAACTGGCCGATATACAATGGAGCGAAAGATTGACCTCCGCCGGAATCACCTGCGAAGACGCCCCCCGCCTGCTGGTCAACCGGGGCTGTGTCGAAAAGTATTGCCGCATAGACGATGACGTCCTGGTGCTGGTGATGCATGAACTCTATCATGTGCTTTATGGACACCACACGCTGTTTATGAATGCGGGCGTGGCCCACAACATCGCCTTCGACGCCGTGATTAACGCGCGCCTGTGCCGCAGTTGGAGGAGTTCCCGAAGCGCCCGGTTCTTCCGCCGGGTTTATCCAAAGCCGGGTTTTCCTGAAATTCTGTTGTGTCCGCCGCCGGAATGGCCCCAAACCGCCTCTCCCGACGCCCTGGCGAAAGAAGAGGTGCGACTCGCGGCAGAACTGGAACCCGAACTTCTCCGGGAAACCCTGGACCTGCGCAACCGGCTCTATGGCGGCGAAAATACCGTTTCCTATGAGGATATCCTGCGCCTGCTGCGAAAAAAAGCCCCCGAAACCAAACCTGTCCTGCTGGGTACCCATCACAGTCCGGGGGACCCTGAATGTCCGGAGAGGCAAATCGAGGCCACCTCCGATCCCCTGCTGGTGGATACGGCCCGGCAAATGAACGAGCACCTGGAGCAGTTGGACGGCAGCCGGAAGGCCGGAGGCAATATGGGCCTGCACGATATAAACCCGCCGGACAGGAATCCACGACGGACCTTTCTAAGGGCGCTGCGGGCGGTGTTGATGAAAGCCGGCGTGTATCAGCAGCGCGGTTCCCGGTACCGGCAGCGTGCCATGGCCGACATCCTGCGCCAGTCCATGTCCATCCTGCCGGAATGGCGCGATCGCACCGTCGCCGCAAAGGAAATCTTACTGGACACGACGCCGCTCCTCTACACCCGGGAGGTCCCCGCGCGGGCGCGCCTCTGGATGCCCGCACGTCAGGCGCACATCTACCTCGATTTCAGCGGGTCCATGTGGGATGACCTGCCCTGGATCATCGGCGCCCTGGCGCCGCTGGAAAAGGCGGGGCTCTGCCGGATATTTCTGTTCAGTACACAAGTATATGATGGGCCTAAAAACGGCATCTCTTCAAAAGCGCTTAAAACCACTGGGGGCACGGAAATTGAATGTGTGCTGCGTCATATCCTGGAGGTGCCCCCGAAGAAACGACCACGCCAGGCCGTCGTCCTTACAGACGGGTATTTCTGCATGCCCGGAACGGGGTTGATGACGGAATTTAAGGAATCCCGGGTGCTGTTGCATGGCGCCATCACGCATACGGGAAGTATGGCGCCCATGGACCACATCGCGGAGTATGCGGTGAAACTGCCGGACTACCACTGATGAAGAGGTTTATCGTTTTCCGGGGCAGGGGCGCGGCGGTTCGGTCTTTGCTCCCTATATACATCCCCCTTGATCCCCCTTCAAAGGGGGACCTTTCCCGGCCGGATTTCCTGCGCCGAGAAACGGCGAGTGCACTTCACCTTTTCCCGGATTCTAGGCACTCAGTGGGATGTTCCATTCGCGTTGCGATTATTCCACCTTCAGGTCCCCCTTTGAAGGGGGATCAAGGGGCATGTTGCCCTTAACAAAACCGTGCAGTACACAAAATTATTGTGAGACGTTCCATTCGCGTTGCGATTATTTCACCTTCAGGTCCCCCTTTGAAGGGGGATCAAGGGGGATGTATGCTCTTAACAAAACCGTGCAGTACAAAAAATTATTGTGAGACGTTCCATTCGCGTTGCGATTACTTCACCTTCAGGTCCCCCTTTGAAGGGGGATCAAGGGGGATGTATGCCCTTACCAAAACCGTGTAGAGCAAAAAATAGTGTGAGACGTTCCATTCGCGTTGCGATTATTCCACCTTCAGGTCCCCCTTTGAAGGGGGATCAAGGGGGATGTATGCTCTTACCAAAACCGTGCAGTACAAAAAATTATTGTGAGACGTTCCATTCGCGTTGCGATTATTCCACCTTCAGGTCCCCCTTTGAAGGGGGATCAAGGGGGATGTATGCCCTTACCAAAACCGTGTAGAGCAAAAAATAGTGTGAGACGTTCCATTCGCGTTGCGATTATTTCACCTTCAGGTCCCCCTTTGAAGGGGGATCAAGGGGGATGTATGCCCTTACCAAAACCGTGTAGAGCAAAAAATAGTGTGAGACGTTCCATTCGCGTTGCGATTATTTCACCTTCAGGTCCCCCTTTGAAGGGGGATCAAGGGGGATGTATGCTCCTAACAAAACCGTGCAAAACAAACGACTATTGCGAGAACAACAGCATGATGAATCCCGCAAACAAACGGCATACAAGCATTCTTGGTGCGTATTCCAGTTCAACCTGCTTTGTTCACCTGCGCCAACAGGATCGAAAATATTTTAAAACAGCTCACCATTTATGCATAATGGATTTTAAGGAAAGAGAAAGGAAGTATTCATGGCCAACGATACATTTCAATTGAGACATCTCTTCGAGTTCTTCGTGCCCAGCCAATGCCGCTGCGGTGAGTCTCTTCCTGATGAAAAGAGAAAGGAGGTATTGGGTGAGGCTAAAAAACGTATGTCTACATGGTTTGGCGGTTTTACCGTTACTGAAGCCCGGGGGGGATTTGTGCTGGAATCAGGGCAACTTGCGGAAGAGCCGGTATCCATTATCTTCAGCAATGCCACTGACGAAGCGCTGAAGAAACACAAAAATGATTTTATGGCGTTCGCCGAAAGCATTGCGACTCGCCTTTCCCAGGAAGCCATCGGCTATCGCATTGACGGTAAAATGTCTTTTGCGGACGGTGACTCTAGTGTCCCCTGCATGCACAGACAGGCGCGGTTCACGAAAATGGATAGGAGGAAACGAGAGGTTCTCCTGGGGTATCAAGCTTTGGAGGTCGCTTTGCGACGTTTGTGTGATGGCGGCGCCCAAGATCGGCGGGATGCCTTTTTCAGTCTCGTCACCCATACGCTGGGGTATGATTTTGTAAATAAGCCGGTATCTACGCCCAATTGGGCGAATGAGATTCGGCAGTTACTTTTTAAACAAAAACCGCCAATCGTGGTTGCACAGAGCGATTCCGGCTTTAAAATCATACTTATTACCCTTGCAGATGAGCGCCTGCTTCTCACGGAACAACGGCAGATAATAGAGAGGTTGCTTAAGGATAACAATACCTTACGTGCCCTGTTCGTTGTTACCAACGGCAACCAAAGCCATTGGCACTTCGTCAATGTACCGGAAAATACCACAGATAAACGTAGGCTGTTGCGGCGTTTCCGTATTGAGTCAAAAGATCAGCCCATGCGTACTATTGTGGAGCAATTCTCTCTTATAGATGTACAGAAAATCGGCGGAAAGGCATCAGTGATCGATATCAAGAAAGTTCACGATACCGCTTTTGATGTCGAGGCGATCACGAAGGAGTTTTACAAAAGTTATAAGGCCCTCTTCGATATTTTGCAGGAAGACCTGGGCAGGCAAACCGGGGACCGGGTCTGGGCGCATGACTACGTATTGCAGTTTCTCAACCGATTGATGTTTATTTATTTCATTCAGCGCAAACGCTGGCTGGGTGACGACCTGGATTTTCTAAAGCATTTTTGGGACGCCTACAGGAAGGCCAAACAGCCTGACAATTCCTTTGTCAAACGCTGGCTGACCGTACTGTTTTTTGAGGCATTCAATGAAAAGTTTCACGGTGGCCATGACTATTTTCCGGAAGGAATCAGCAAAACCCTTCAAATGGCCCCCTATCTAAACGGTGGCCTGTTTACACGCAACGATCTCGATGAACAATATGTCAGAAAACTTACCATTACGGATGAACGGTTTGAGCAAACCATTACGTTTCTGGAGCACTACAATTTTACGGTAAGCGAGGATACCCCCCTGGACCAGGAAGTGGCGGTAGACGCCGAAATGCTGGGCAAGGTGTACGAAAGCCTGGTCAATGTATCTGAAGAAGAAAAAAGCGAAGAGGGAACCAAAAAGAAAAAGTCCGACAAGAAAAAAGAAGCGGGTATTTTCTACACGCCCCGTACGGAAATTGACATGATGTGCCGGTTGGCGCTGGTGGACTACCTCACCAATCACCTGGGGGAAATACATAAGCCCTTGCTCTATGAAACGGTTTTCGCGTACGCCTTGGAGGACAAGGCGTCTGCGGACAACAAACTTACCGAAAACAATTTGTGGGGCGAACTGGATGCCCTTCTCCAGAACATTACCGTGGTTGACCCTGCCTGCGGTTCCGGGTCCTTTCTCATCGGCATGCTGCAGGTGCTGGACGACCTGATACAGCGGGCAGATACCATATTGGGGCGAACGCAGACACCCTATGAGCGTCGCAAACGTATCATTGGCCAATCCCTGTATGGCGTGGATGTCATGCGCTGGGCCGTGGACGTGGCGGAGTTACGCCTGTGGCTTCAGCTGGTGGTGGAAACGGAACTGAAACCGGCCGAACTCAAGCTAAATCCCCTCTTGCCCAATCTCACCTTTAAGATACGCCGAGGCGACAGCCTGGTGCAGGAACTGGGCGGTATAAACATGGCCCATATCAAAGGGCAGCAGACGCTCTCCCCCGCTTTAAAAGGTAGGCTTACCAGACTCAAAGGGGAAAAACTGAAATTCTATAACAATGACTTCGATCCTGAATTCAAAAATCTCAACGTTATTGAGCGGGAGGAGCGGGAGATATTCCTCGATATTTTGAAGGAACGCAAGCATACCCTGGAGAATCGCCTGAAGGAACGCAAGCGCGCTCTCGCCACGGATACCGATCTACTGGGTGTTACCGTCATAGGATTTGACAGTAAACCTCACACCGATGTGGAGGCGGAAGCGGTAGATATAGAAGCGGATATTTTACGGACAAAGAAAGCGCTCAACGCGCTTTCGGGGACAAAGGAATGTCCCTTCGTTTGGGACATCGCTTTCGTGGAAATTTTCACGGGCGAACGGGCGGGCTTTGATATTGTCATTGGTAACCCACCCTATGTGCGTCATGAACAGATTGCAGACCCAATGCTCGATAGAGAAGAGAGTGCTCCTGAATCGAAGACTGTTTACAAGGGTAAGCTTATCCAATCCGTGTACCGCCTTTGGCCATCCTTTTTCGGTGTTGACTCGGAAAAACCAAAACACAAGATTGCTGAAAAGAGCGATCTATATATTTACTTCTACTTCCATGGAATGGCCTTGCTCAACAATAAAGGTTCCTTCTGCTTTATCACCTCCAATTCCTGGCTCGATGTGGATTATGGTAAGGACTTGCAGCAATTTTTGCTCGAATACGGGCACATTAAAATGGTGATTGACAATCAGGCAAAACGCTCCTTCAGTTCCGCTGACGTCAATACCGTAATTACCCTGCTGGCCGCACCGGAGAAACGGGTTGTGCCACTGCATACGAAGATGGCACGCTTCGTTATGTTCAAGGTGCCTTTTGAACAGGTGATTACCCATGATGTTTTCACATTCATTGAAGCAGTCAAAGATCGTTATTCCAATCCTGCGTATCGCGTGTGCCCGTTAGACCAGAAAACACTATTTGAAAAGGGATGCGATATACCGGAGGACGATGAATCGCACGCAATTCCGACCAGGGGTAAATCGCAGGGCCCGCTCATTAAAGTTGCCCGATATATCGGAAATAAATGGGGTGGCAAATACCTTCGCGCGCCGGATATCTACTGGACCATCCTTGATAAAGGTAAGGGGAAGCTCGTCCGTCTTGGCGATATCGCTGAAGTGCGACGTGGCTTTACTACAGGGGCAAACGAATTTTTCTATCTCACGAATGAAGAGATACAGGAATGGGGAATCGAAGCAGAGTTCCTGAAACCAGTGATTGTGAGTCCAAGAGAGTGTGCCTCTGTTGAAGTGGTATTAAAAGATCTAAAGTACAAGGCTTTCTGCTGTAATTTGAACATGAAAGAGATAAAGGGAACAGCAGCACTGGAGTATATAAAATGGGGTGAGAAACAATCCTTCGATTGCAGGCCAAGCTGTCGCAATAGATCGCTCTGGTATTCTTTTCCGGAAAAAGAGTGGGCAAAAGTCCTATGGCCCATGATACATAACGATCGTCTTAGTGTGTTCTGGAACAAGAAAAGAGTTGCTGTAGATCATAACTTATTTGAAATCTATGGTTTTGATGATGATGTACTATGGGGTAGCCTTGCGTGGACTGGTCAAGTTCTCTTTCGAGAATTACATGGAAGGGCAAATCTGGGGCAGGGGGCGTTAAAAACAGAAGGTATTGATATCAAGACTCTATGTATTATTGGCTTGGGTGATAAGAAAATACGTGAGGGGTTTAAGTCATCCAGATCAGCTCTTTCTGAAAGGAATATAGGGAACGTTAAAGATGAATCTGCGAAGAATGACCGACACCTTTTGGATAGTGTAGTTTTCGATCTTTTGAGTTTTTCAAAAGGTGAACGAGAAGCCATATATGAGGCCGCCATCGAACTTGTTGAATCCCGTCTAAAGAAAGCAGACAGTTTAAACGCATAAGACATCTTGGGGATATTTTATGTCCGACATCATCGACAATCGTGATACAAAACTTGTTGATTCCATCAACGCTATTCTGCCGACCTCAGCGTCGGTGGACTTTGCGGTGGGCTATCTCTTTCTTTCCGGTCTGGGGGCGATTGAAGCCACCCTGGATGCGCCGCAGCGGTTGCGCCTGCTGATCGGGAACGCGACGGACCGGGAGACGATTGAGCATCTGGCAGCGGCCTTTCATCGGGCGGAGTTGGTCCAGGAGCAGCAGGAGCGGGAGAAGTACCTGACGCGGCAGCAGACGCGGGAGCGGGCGGCGGAAACGGCGCTGCAACTGCGGGAGGCCCTGTCGCTCATGGACCAGGGCAATGCGGAACAGGCGGTGGTATCCAAGGTCATGCGGCTTATTGTGGAGGGGCGGCTGGAGCTGCGGGTATATACCCGCGGCCGGCTCCACGCGAAGGCCTATATCTTCCATTACCCCGCGGGGGAGCGGTTTGAGAACGGCATGGGCATTGTGGGTTCCAGTAACCTGACCCTGGCCGGATTGACGCACAACTCGGAACTGAATGTGGCGGTCCACGGCAACGAGAACCACGCCCAACTCGCGGCCTGGTTCGACCGGCTGTGGGCGGAATCGACGGACTTCTCCGATGCGCTGTTGACGGAGCTGCGCCAGTGCTGGGCGGCCGCTGCCGTGACGCCCTATGACATCTACATGAAGACCTTATATGAACTGGTGTCGGAACGGATGGAAGGCCCGGCGGACGACGGCACCCTGTGGGATGACGAGTTGACCCAGGCCCTGGCGGAATTCCAGAAGGAGGCCGTGAAAAAGGGGGTGCAGGTCATCCGCGAATACGGCGGCGTATTCATTGCCGACGTGGTGGGCCTCGGCAAGAGTTTCATCGGTGCGGCCATTCTGAAGCATTTCCGGCGCACGGAAGGCTGCAAGCCGCTGATTATCTGCCCGGCGCCCTTAAAAGAGACCTGGGAGGAATTCAGCCACCAGTTTGATTTGGGCGCGCGGGTGGTTCCCATGAGCATGCTCCGGGGCAGCCGCAACGTGCTGACAGGCAAACAGTACCAGGACTATGATTTCGTGCTCATTGACGAAAGCCATCATTTCCGGCACCACACCTCGCAGCAGTATGCCGCCCTCCAGGACTTCCTGTTCAAACGGCGGAGTAAGCTGTGCCTGCTGACCGCCACACCCCGAAACAAGAGCGCCTGGGACGTGTACAATCAGATCAAGTTGTTCCACCCGGACGATATCACCATGCTGCCCGTGGACCCGCCCAATCTGAAGGACTATTTTAAACTGGTGGAGAAGGGATCGAAAACGCTGCAGACCCTGCTGAAACCCGTGCTGGTGCGGCGGACACGAAGGCATATCCTGCGCTGGTACGGCATTGCGGAGGATTCCGGCCGATACCTGCGCGAGATGGACGACGGTCAGGCGGCCGACTACCTGAACGGCCGGAAGCGGGCCTACGTGATGGTGGGCGCACGACAGAACTATTTCCCCCGGCGCCGCCTGGGAACCCTCGCCTATAATATTGACGAGACCTATGCCGGGCTCTACGATCACCTGCGCAGCCGCCTAGGCGGCAAAACCAACGGCGGTACGGGCGCGCACCTGAATTACGCGCGCTTCGGCCTGTGGCATTATGTCCTGCCCGCGAAACGGGACTTGCAGCCCTACCAGGGCCTGCACCGGGCGGGCGCCAACCTGCACGGCCTGATGCGGGTGATGCTCTTCAAGCGGCTGGAATCGAGCGTGTATGCCTTTCTGAAAACGCTCGAACGGATGATCCTGATTCATGACGGGTTCCTGAAGATGCTGGACCAGGGCATCATCCCCGCCGGGGAAGAGGCCCAGAAGATCCTGTACGCGTCCGACGCCATGGAGGAAGATGATCTGATCGAGGCGCTGGCGGGCTGCTGCGGGAAATACAAGATTGAAGATTTTGACGGGGACCGCCTGCGCCGGGACATTGCCGCTGATCGCGATTTGCTCGAACAGATGCGATCGGAAGTCGCCGCCATCACGCCGGACCAAGATGCCAAACTCCGGGTACTGCAGGAGAAACTGAACACCGACATCCCCAAGGCTTCGGGGAAGGTGCTGGTTTTCACCCAGTTCGCGGACACGGCGGCCTACCTGTATCAGAATTTGAATCCGGGCGACAGGAACAGCGCCATAGACGTCATTTACGGCACGGAAAAGAGCAAGGCCCGGGTGGCCGCGCGCTTTTCTCCCTTGTCCAATCCCTATATCCAGCTCAAGTCAAATGAACCGGAAATCAACCTGCTGATCGCCACCGATGTCATGTCGGAAGGGCTGAACCTGCAGGATGGCGATGTGATCGTCAATTATGATCTGCACTGGAACCCGGTGCGGCTGATCCAGCGCTTCGGCCGTATCGACCGTATCGGCACGGAAAATGACGAAGTCTGGGGCTTTAATTTTCTGCCCGAGCGTCAGCTGGACCAGAACCTGGGCCTGACCGTGACGCTCAGGGCGCGTATCCAGGAGATTCATGACACCATCGGCGAAGATGCCGCCATTCTGGACCAGGAGGAACGGATTAACGAAGAGGCCATGTTCGCCATTTACGAGAACCGGGACGGCCAGATGCTGCTGGCGGAAGAGGAGGAAGACGGGATACCCGACCTGGCCGAGGCGGAGGAATTCTTCCGCCGCCTGCAGGAAGAAGACCCGGAGGAATACAAACGCATCGCCGAACTCCGCAACGGCATCCGCAGCGCACGGACGGTGTTCTCGGGACAGGGCACCTATGTCTTCTGCCAGGCGGGCAAGTTCCAGCAGTTATACCTGGTAGACAACATAGGGAATACCATCTCCAAGGATATGGAGGAGGTGCTCCGGCGCATCCGCTGTCCCAGGGAGGAACGGCGCGACCCCGTGCCAGTGACTCACAACCAAACCGTAATGCAGGTGAAAGCGGAATTCGAAGCGGATGTTCGGGAACGCATCGCGCAGCAGGAATCCCTCTTGTCCTTATCGGCCGCGCAGAAGTACGTCATCCGAGAACTACGGGCCCATGAAGCGCGCACGGAAGACGACGACGTGCGGCGTCGGTGCCTGGTCCTGGAGGAAGCCTTCAAGCAAACCCTGCCGGCGGCGTTGCGCAAGAACCTGAATACCATGCGGCGCAATGGCGTTACCGGGGACAATCTGGTCCGCAATCTGGCGGAACTGTATCAAGCCTTCGATCTGGGCGCCCGTGCGCAGAATGACCGGATTAAAATTGAACAGGAAGTCGCCGCCATCCCGAGGATCATCTGCAGCGAGGCGCTGCTCTGAGAGGCATTCTGAAGAACGCTGGTCACTATCATGGGATGAGATTGCTTCACTGCGTTCGCAATGACGGGTGGTATGCAGGCTCGTTCCCATTCTTGTCATTACACACAAATATCTTTCTTCGACTGGTTCCCAAATTCCATTTGGGAACCCTCTCTCTTGAAATTCCATTTCCTGTAATTTGCAGGCGACTGCGTATATCCTCAGAGAGTTCCAGCGGTTGCGAAGTGGAACTTCGCGGGCAACAGCGTTACCAAATGGAATTTGGTAACGAGAGCGAATCTCACCGCCATCTCCTGGTACTGCCCCTGTTTTAGGCGTAGACATTCGGATTCGGATATTGATAGGCGCCGGTATACAAATCGAACAGGGTCCGGTAATAGCGCATGAACCGTTCGGGGTCCGGGTTCTCGGGGATCTCCGCGAGGCAGAAACCGGTATAGTTGATTTCCTTCAGCAGGGTGAACAGTTGTTGCCAGGGATACTGGTAGACGCCGATTTCGGTTATATGCACCAGGCCGATGGCATGCTTGACCAGGTCAAAATTCGCACGGATATCGCCTTGTTCGTCCATGTCGCTGGCGTTGGAGTTCCAGCAGACCAGGGCGTTGGGATGGTCGGCGTAGTCAAGCATCTTGCGAATATTGGGCAGGCTGCGGGTCTCTTCCTTGCCGTGCACTTCCATGCGCACCTGTACGCCCATGTCAGCGGCCGCCGCGGCCACTTTTCCCCAGGCCTTACCGATGCGTTCCAGTGTGATTTCCGGGTCCTCGCCCGCCGGTACGCCGTTGGGACGCACTTTGATGCCGGGAGCACCCACATCGGCCGCCAGTTTTGCATACTCAATGGCGCCTTGAATGTTCTTTTCAAGCTCGTCCGGGTCGTTGGAATGAAATTCAAAGGCCGAGCCCAGCCCGGCGATGGCAATCCCCGAATCCTCGAATTTTCTGCGCACTTCCGCGCGTTCCGGGGCGGAGAGGGACACCTCCACGCCGTGGGCATGGGTCGTGCGCAGTTCCACCCCGGCAAGCCCCGAGGCCTTACACAGGCGGATCAGTCTAACCACGGTCATATCTTTGCCCATGTTGTACGTGACCATGCCCAGTTTCATCGAAGATGCGGCCGGCGCCGCCGCGACGGCAGGTTCGGCGAAAGCATCCGGGGATGTTGCGCCCGCAACCAGTCCCATACCCAACCCGACCGTTTCCAAAAAATGGCGTCGTTTCATTCCGGTATTCATCCTGGTGTTCCTTCTTGCTTGAAGTTGGACTAAACGGCTTCGCCGTGGATATTCTTTCCTGTGTCCGCAAAAAGGGGACAGACAACCAAATAGCAGCAAGAACTGGCAGCCTCTGTGCAGCAATCATGTGCTATTTGGCAGTCAGTCCCCTTTTTGCTCAGTCTTCTTACTTGCGTTTAGTCCAACAAAGTTTTTCAGTTGGCAGGGCAACTGAAAAAGCCTATTCGTTTTTTGCATTATAGTGATTGGGGAGAAGGAATTCCATTTTCGGGCCGGAACCCTGTCGGCGGGTCCCGGCCCGGATGAAATCATCGTGTCAGTCAGGCGGCAACGCCTTTGCGCCGCCGCAAGACCGCCCTTGCCTGTTCCCGGACCTGCGGATGGGGATCCTCCAGGGCATCCTCCAACAGCGACTCTGTTTCGCTGCGGGGGCAGTTTTCCAGGGCCTCCACCACTCCCAGCCGGATGAGGGTGAAGGGGTCGTTCCCTTTTCCAAACCCTTTCGTCTTGGCGACGCTCTCCGCGTACAACCAGGATTCCACTTGATCCAGGCATTCGCCGTTGCTGATAACCAGGCCCGCCTGGATGGCGGCACGGATAACGTAAGCTCCGGGCACGGTCAGCGGCGCGGGCGACAACCCGAAGCAGGCGGTATCGGCCGCCTCCAGCAACCGCAGGATGCCGGGCAGCGCGGCCTGCTCCCGCAGCGCTTCCAGGTGGTTGATCACGACCGCGTCAAAGGCCATTTCCGTAAAGCTTTGGCTGAAGCGGCGTTTTTTCTGAGTCATTTCCTCCAGAAGGGCCAAGAGGCGGGTCCGGATTGCCGGAGAATTGGGCGGGCATTTCCAGACCCCATGCAGGGAAGGATAACTGCCGGCCTTGAACACGGGACCGACGGGTTCCTGTATCTTCCGGGGATTGTGGTTGGGATGGTTGATGCAATATCGGCGGGAGGGTTGGTCGATGGTCAGCTGCCGCAGCGCGCATTTCGCCTTACGCGCCCGTTGTCCGCCGTCGGCCGCATCTTGTTTCAGTTCATTGTAACAACACTTCGCACAACAATCATTTCCATAAGTAGGCATACCTGTGACTCCTTTGTTTTGTTACCAACATGATTCAAATGTCAAGGGCGGCGCCGCCGCCAATGCGGCGACGCCATAATCACACTGTGCTGGTTATGGTCCCGAAAGACCCGCAGTTTGTCCCCGCGGCGCAAGGTCGTCCCTGCGCCGCTACGGGAAGCCACACCTCCGCAGCCCCTGTACCTGCCCCTGGCGGGGCGCGACCAAAGTGCCGGGTGCATGAATCCGACTGTTTTCACGCACGGGGGAGGAACCCCCGGGCCGGGCCGCCATGGTTGCGCGCAACTTCGCCAGGGTTCGCGGAAGGAGAGGCTTCCACCTCACCGGAAATAACACGTGATTCAACTGGTGCGCCAGATCCCTGGTGAACACCGCATCGGTTTCTCCAGGGCGTGGCCGGCGTGGAGTACCGCAGGCCGTGTTTCCAGGCACACGTCTGGCAGCGACCACCAGGTAGCCATACGCAGGCATGGATCGATCCCGGGATCGCGTTTTTGCCAGGTCGTGCACATGTGGTGTACCGTCCGTCGGCTCATTTGGTTCGAGGGTTCAGCATCCGTTCCGGCGGAGACAGTTCCAGCTCCGGCACGGGACGGATCTTCCCCGGGGAACGTTAGTTGGCCCGGATGGACACACCTGTGGCGTTACACAGGTTCAAGCCACGTGGGTGAGGCAGGGGGACTTACCCCGAGTCTGTATTGGTAGGAAAAACACACTCACAACACCTCATAAACAAGTTTACCCCCATATTGCGGGGGCACCTGTTGTTGGAAGAAATGATTCTCTGCATGCCGTTAATTTACCACACTACAGCGTAAAAGTCAATTCTTTTTTCTCGGCCGCCTCTCCACAGATTGTAACGGAGGTCCGATAAAGTAATGGACCCACCGCCGGCCCGGTCACAAGAGTCTGAATAAAGGAAAGGGAAGGCCTCCTTTATCGTTGTATGGATGGACCCCGTAGAGGACGGAACAGCACAGGACTGTATGCGAGGGTGGGGGTGATTAATCTCCCGGCCGAAGTTGTGGAAAGAGTATCACATCCCGAATGGACGGCGAATCGGTGATGAGCATGGCGAGACGGTCGATGCCGATGCCGAGTCCGGCGGCGGGGGGCATGCCCACTTCCAGGGCAGTGAGAAAGTCTTCATCCAGATACTGGGCTTCGTCGTCCCCGGCTTCCCGCAGTGCGGCCTGCGCCTCGAAACGCTGGCGCTGGTCAATTGGATCGTTCAGTTCCGAAAAGGCATTGCCGACTTCAAGGCAGGCGATAAAGGGTTGGAACCGCTCCGTGAGCGCGTCATTGCCGCGTTTCTTTTTCGCCAGCGGCGACAGTTCAATGGGGTAGTCGTATAGGAAGGTCGGTTGTATGAGATGGGGTTGGACCTTCAGGGACATGACTTCGTCCACGATTTTGCCGTACCCCACGTCCGGGGTGATTTCCACGCCCGCGCTCATGGCCAGGCGCGCCGCTTCGTCACGGTCCCGGGTCGCCTCCAGGTCAATGCCGGCGTACTGGCGGATGGCTTCAAAGAGGGTGAGCCGTTTCCACGGCCGCTCCACGCTCAACTCGCATTCCTGGTAGGTGAATTGACGGCTCCCCACAACCGTTTCAATCACGTGCGTGAGCATGTCTTCGGTTTCGTCCATGAGTCCCCTATAGTCCTGGTAGGCTTCATAGAGTTCCATGGTGGTGAACTCCGGGTTGTGCCGTCCATCAACGCCTTCGTTACGAAAACAACGGTTGATTTCGAACACCTTTTCAAAACCGCCCACCAGGAGTTTTTTGAGATAGAGTTCCGGGGCGACACGCAGATAAAAATCCGCGTCATAGGTGTTGTGGTGGGTGATGAACGGCCGTGCCGTCGCGCCGCCGGGGATGGGGTGCAGCATGGGCGTCTCCACTTCCAAAAAGCCGTGGTTCAGGAGCCAGCCGCGCATGGCGTCTATCATCCGGATGCGCTTGCGGAAAATGTCCATGACCTCCGGGTTGGCGACCAGGTCGAGATACCGGCGCCGGTACCGCGTTTCCACATCGGAAAGACCATGATACTTTTCCGCGGCGGCGCGCAGAGATTTGGAAAGCAGGCCGTATTCCTCGGCGAAGAGGGTAATCTCATTGCGGTGTGTCCGTTTTATTCCGCCTTTTACGCCGATGAAATCCCCGATGTCCAGGTCTTTGGAGGCCTCGTAGGCGGTTTCACCCACTTGTTTTTGGCCCAAAAAGACCTGGATGCGGCCGCATTCGTCACGAATATCCATAAAGGTGCTTTTCCCCTGGATACGGCGCGCGACGATTCGTCCGGCCAGGCTGGCGGGCAGCGGCTGGAGTTCTTCTTGCGCGGTCCGGGCTTCCAGGTCTTCAAAGGCGCTTCGGGCCTCTTGTATGGTATGGGTGCGTTCATACAAATACTTGTACGGGTCGTCGCCCCGTTCCCGGAAGCGCTCCATTTTGGCCAGCCGGTGCCTGCGCAATTCGGCCTCGCCGCCCTTGCTTAACTCATCCGGTCCGGAATGGTCTTCGGGGATATCCTGGTTACTGTTTGTCATGTGGCTTCTCCTGGTCATGGAAAAGGTTTTTAATGCGGGCGCTGTCTGCGACCCAGAAAATAAAACAACATTTGAGCATAAAATGGGATGGCCTCCGGCGCATTTAAAAACCATGAGCGATGTACTTAGCCTGAACCGTGCCGGAGGCTGTCCCGCTTTTTTCTTTCCTGTGTCCGCAAAAAGGGGACAGACAACCAAATAGCGGCAAGGACTGACAAACATCTTCTATGCAGCAATCAGGGGCTATTTGGCAGTCAGTCCCCTTTTTGCTACGTCTTCTTGCTCGCGTTTAGTCCAACAACGTTTTTCGGTTGGCAGGGAAACCGAAAAGTAGTTCAAACCATATTTGCGGCAGGAACACTGCATCCAGTCTGTTTGTGATGGGCGGAGGAAACAGTCCCATTTTTCTCTGCACGTGCATTCAACTTTTTGTTTTTTTGTCGTGCCGTAACAGCCGATAAGCACCCAACGCGGACGCGATGCGCACGCTGAACGCGTGAACAACGTACGCGTATTTTTCATGATACCCTAGGGGCGCCTTATGCCGGCGGCGCTACCTTACCTGTCTGCTTTTTTGTCCCAGTTTCCATTTTAAGTAGGCCTCAACAAACAGGGTCAGGTCGCCGTCAAGCACCTTGACGACATTGCCCGTTTCGGCGCCCGTGCGATGGTCTTTGATCATCTGATAGGGATGCAGCACATAACTGCGTATCTGGCTTCCCCAGGCCACGTCCTGCTGATTTTCCCGCTGGGCGTTCAGTTCCGCCTCCTGACGTTTCACTTCCATATCATACAACTTTGCCTTGAGCATGTTCATGGCCGTGTCGCGGTTTCGATGCTGGGAACGCTCGATCTGACAGGAGACAACGATGCCGGTCGGGAGATGGGTGAGTCTTACGGCGCTGCTGGTTTTATTGACCTTCTGACCGCCCGCTCCGCTGGAACGGAACACGTCCATCTTCAAATCATCTTCTCGAATCTCGATGTCAATGGTATCGTCCACTTCGGCCAGCACTTCGATGGCGACAAAGGATGTGTGTCGGCGCGCGTTGGCATCGAAGGGAGATATTCTCACGAGGCGGTGTACGCCCTCTTCGGATTTGAGCAGCCCGTAGGCAAAGGGTCCGCTGACGCGCAGGGACACGCTCTTCAATCCGGCTTCGTCACCCGGTTGGTAATCCAGGACCTCCACATTGAACTCGCATTGTTCGCAATAGCGCGTTATCATGCGGTACAGCATCTCCGCCCAGTCGCAGGATTCGGTGCCGCCCGCGCCCGGATGAATGCTCACTATCGCCGTTTTTTCGTCGCGGGGGTCCATGAAAAGACTGTTCAATTCTAGGCGGTCCAATTTTTTCTTCACATTGTCCAGGTGCCCCTGGATTTCGGCGGAAAGGGAGCCTTCCTCCTCTTCCGCGGCGATTTCAATCAAGGTGGAGGCGTCCTCAATTTCGCGGTGCAGTTCGTCCGGCATGGTCACCACCGCCTTGTAGGCCTTCAGTTGCTGAACGTATTTCTGGGCCTCTTCCTGGTCATCCCAAAAGCCGGGCGCGGACATTTTATCTTCGATGGCGGCGATTTCTTTTTTAAGGTTGTCCACATTCAAACAGGCGCGCAGCTCATTCAGGCGCGTTGCATAGTGTTCAACCGTTTCTCGTTCCACTTCGTACATGAATGTATTGTATCCTGGATTCAAGGGGGAAGGAACAGCATTACCAAATTGACGCATACAGACCACAGAAATAATGGAGCACCGGACCGCCGAAAAGAAAGGCGTCACACCGGTCAAGTACGCCGCCGTGCCCGGGGAACAGGCTGCCGGAATCTTTGACCCCGGCATCCCGTTTAAGCAGGGATTCGGTGAGGTCGCCCACCTGGCCGATGACGGACAAGAGGATTGCCGCGAGCACATAGGCCGCCGGAGACCATGCCGGAAACGAATCCCAGTGCAGGATGGTTTTGAGTGCGAACAGAACAAGTCCGGCCATCGCCGCGCAGACCACGGCGGCGATGGCGCCTTCCACCGTTTTGTTCGGGCTGACTTTCGGGGCCAGTTTATGTCTGCCGAACCGGCGACCGACCGCATAGGCACCCGTATCCGAAACAGCGATGACCACCAGCAGAATCGTCACCAGGGCGGGGCCGCTCTTATTGACCGTATGCAGTGCGACAAAATAGACGGGCAAGTACCCGGCATAAATCAATCCGAAAACGGATGCGGATAATCCCGCGATGGTGTGTCGGGAAGAACACACATGGGCCATAATGATGATAAACAGTTCGGCAAGCAGTATCATCCGCATGTCCGTAATGAGGGAGCCCGCCACGAGCAGGGGCGCCAATACCGTAACGAGGACATCATGCGCTCCAATCCCTTTTTCCCGGGTCAAAGCGAAAAATTCCCGGGCGCCCATGAAACTCAGGAACATGACCAGCAGTATGAAGGCCCAGCGTATGGCGGGAATCCATACAACGGCGACCACAAAGGGCAGCCACAACAGGGCGGTAAGAAGACGCAGCCCGGTACCTTGGAGTTGAAACAGGCTCATGGTCGCCCCCCAAACCGGCGGTTGCGCGACTGGTATTCGACAAGGGTTTCGTGCAAACGGTCCCGGTTGAAGTCGGGCCACAAGGTGGGGGTCACCACGATTTCCGCGTAGGAAATCTGCCAGAGCATGAAGTTACTGATACGGTTCTCTCCGCTGGTGCGGATGAGCAGGTCCACCTCGGAATGCCCGGGCAGATAGAGGTGGGCCGCCAGGGTTTCTTCCGTGATATCTTCGGGGCGCAGTTCGCCCTGCTGCACTTGTCGCGCTATTTTTCGTGCGGCGTCCGTCAATTCCCGGCGCCCGCCGTAGTTCAGGGCGATGCAGACATCCATGGCGGTATTGTTGCGGGTCAGTTCCACGCACTTTTGAATGTCGCCGGCCACTTCCGCAGGGAGCCCGTCGCTGAGGCCCATGTGCAACAGGCGCACATTCGTTTTGTGTATCTGGTCCGAATACCGTTTGATGGACTTGGTCATGAGATTGAACAGGGAATCGACTTCCCGCTTGGAACGGCGCCAGTTTTCCGTGCTGAACGCAAAAAGGGAAAGGGCTTTCACGCCCAGTTCGCGGCAGGCTTCGGTAATCTCGCGAACGTTGCGGGCTCCCGCCTCATGCCCTTTGGAGCGTGGTTGTCCGGTGCGTTTGGCCCAGCGTCCATTACCGTCCATGATAATGGCCACATGCCGCGGAATCCGGGCCATATCCATCCGGGGGTCCGGACCCTTGTTGTTTGTCATAACGCACTCCAATTCCGGCGTTGAATGCCCGGGGGCAGTCCTGGCGCTGTCGGGGAAAGGTCCGGGGCGTTGCCGGGCCTGCCGTACCTGGCGCCTCTTTTTCCGGCGTACCGCAGAAACGGACCGCGCCGGTTACACTTCCATAATATCCGCTTCTTTCGCTTTCAAGGCCTCGTCGATGGATTCAATATGGGCGTCGGTCACTTTTTGAATCTCATCCGTCAGGTGATGGGCGTCATCTTCGGGAAGGGCGCCGTCTTTTTGCTCCTGTTTGATGGTTTCAACCGCGTGACGCCGGATGTTGCGCACGGCGACCTTGGCCTCTTCGGACATTTTGCCTGCGAGTTTCACCATGTCCCGGCGGCGTTCCTCGGTCAGGGGGGGGATGGGTATCCGGATTAACCGACCATCATTGGTGGGATTTATGTCCAGGGGCGAGGCGCGCAGGCATTTTTCCACTGCGGCCATTTGTGACTTGTCCCACAGGTCTATGGCTATGGTATGCGGATCCGGAACGGTGACTGTGCCCAGCTGATTGATCTTCATTTTGGAACCGTACACTTCGATATCCACACTGTCCAGCATGCCCGGGTTGGCGCGCCCCGTCCGGATATTGGCGATCTCCTGCCTCAGGGCCTGAAGACTTTTGTCCATCTTTTCACGGGCTTCTTTAAGAATGATGTGTTGGGACATGGCTATTTCTCCATCACTAGGGTACCTATGGGTTCTCCTTGTATGACACGAAGCAGATTGCCCGACTGGGTCAGATCAAACACCAGCACGGGCAGTTTGTTTTCAAGGCACAATGATATGGCGGTGGAATCCATGACGCGCAACCGTTGCGACAGTACCTGCGCATAGGTCAGTTTTTCATAGCGGACTGCGCAGGTGTCTTCCTCCGGATCGGCGGAATAAATGCCGTCCACCCGGGTCGCCTTGATAAGAATTTCGGCGCAGATCTCACTTGCGCGCAATGCCGCAGCCGTATCGGTGGTAAAAAAAGGATTGCCTGTGCCCGCGGCGAAAATAACCACGCGGCCTTTATCCAGGTGGCGGGTGGCGCGGCGCCGGATATAGCGTTCCGCCACGGGCGGCATTTCAATAGCGCTCATGACGCGCGTGGCGACACCGCGGCTTTCCAGCACCGCCTGAATGGCGAGTGCGTTTATCACCGTGGCCAGCATGCCCATGGAGTCGCTGGTGGGCCGGTCCAGGCCGATTTCCTCGCCCTCTTCGCCCCGGAAAATGTTGCCGCCGCCCACGACCAGGGAGATTTCAACACCCAGCGCGGCCACTTCCACGATCTCGTCGCAGAAGCGGCCCACAGTTTCGAAATCAATACCGCGCCGGCCGCCTTTGCCTTCGAGCGCCTGGCCGCTCAGTTTAAGCATGATCCGCTTGTATGCTGCTTTGGGCACGGTGTCACACTCCCGGTAATTACGATTGCTTGACTTTGGCCAATTCGGCTGCCACTTCGGCGGCGAGGTTGCTTTCAGCCTTTTCAATGCCTTCACCCAACTGGAACCGCACAAAACGGCGGATGTCGATCTTCTCGCCGCACTTGGCCGTGAGTTCCGCCATCAGGTCCGTAATGGTTTTCTTGTCATCCTTAACAAAGGGCTGTTCCAACAGGCATACTTCGCTGAACCATTTGTTCATCTTGCCCTCGGCGATTTTCTCGCAGATATTCTGGGGCTTGCCGGTTTCCAGCGATTGCTTGACGTACACCTCTTTTTCAGCGTCATAGGCCGCCGGGGGTACGTCCTCTTTTTTTACATACAGCGGGGAGGCCGAGCAAATCTGAAGGCAGAGGTCTTTGACAAAGGTCTGGAAGGCCTCGCCGCGTGCTACAAAATCGGTCTCGCAATTTACTTCCACGAGCACCCCGATTTTTCCGCCCATATGGATGTAAGACGCAACGGCGCCCTCGGACGCCACTTTGCTCGAACGTTTGGCGGCTTTGGCGATGCCCTTCTCCCGCAGATGCTTGACGGCACTGTCAAAATTGCCGTCCGCTTCCTGGAGGGCCCGCTTGCAATCCATCATGCCCGCGCCTGTCGCGTCGCGCAGTTCTTTTACTTGTTCAGTGGTTATGGTCATGGGTGTAATTTACTCCTTGGGTAGTACGTTTATCTCCCGCGCTTGGGCCGGGAGTCAGGTTAGAAGAAAAAACAAGGTTATGCGTTTTCGTCCGCTTCGGCGGCGCCGGCCACTTCGGCAGTGTCGGCATCGGCTGCATACGCCGCATCATAGGCGTCCTCGGGGGAAACCGCAGGGGCGGCGGGCGTTTCGGGTGCGTGGACTTCCTTGTCGCTGTCGGCGCCTTCACGGCGGGCGCGCCGGGCATCTTCCTTCTCCGCGTTAATTTTCTCGGCGCGAAGTTTGCCCTCGATAACCGCATCGGCCATCAGTTTACAGTATAAATTGATGGCACGGATGGCGTCGTCATTGCCGGGAATGGGTAAATCCACATCGTCAGGATCGCAGTTGGTGTCAATTACGCCGATACAGGGAATTTTCAGGCGACGCGCTTCACGCACCGCGATGTCCTCGCGTCCCGCATCCACCACAAAAAGGGCGGCGGGCAGTCCGGGCATTTGCTGAATGCCCAGCAGGTTTTTCTCCAACTTGCTCCGCTTCTTGCGGAAGATGGCCGCTTCCTTCTTGCTGTATTTCTCGATGGTGCCGTCCTTTTCGATTTCCTGGAGATGGGTCAATTCGCCGATGCTCTGCCGGACCGTCTGGTAGTTGGTGAGCGTCCCGCCCAGCCACCGGGTCGTGACGTGATACATGCCGCACCGCTCCGCTTCCCGGGCGATGGCTTCTTGGGCCTGGCGCTTGGTGCCGACAAAAAGCACATGACCGCCGTTGGTGACGGTGTCGCGTATCAGGCCGTAGGCGCGATACAGGTGCCGCAATGTGTGTTGCAGGTCGATCAGGTAAATCCCGTTACGCTGCCCGTAAATGTACCGTCCCATTTTAGGGTTCCAGCGGCGCGTCTGATGACCGAAGTGAATGCCTGCTTCCAGCAGTTCCCGCATTGTAACCAATGCCATAGATAAAATCCTCCGTTCGGGTTAAACCTCGGAGCGTCACGTGCATCCGGCGCACACCGCCGGACACCCGAATCTCCACCCTTGGATAGGGTACGACGCCCCTGTGAATTTGGAATACGTTATCATAGCATTTTCACTGGTATACGTTCAATCTTTTCCGGGGTCCCTAAATCCGCACGTAAGGAATGGCGCAATCGTAGAAGCGGCATCCTGCCGCTTCCTGCGGCCCGCATGTCCGTCTCGATGCAAAGCGGCAGGATGCCACTTCTACGTTACTTGTCCTTAATGGCTTTACGCCAGCACCCCGGTTTCTTGCATGCTGATTTTTTTTGGGGGCCCTGTGGAACCGCTTTGTCACTTGCCGAAGTAAGTGCAAAATCAGGAGGAATGCCGGAAGAGGGAGGACAGAAAAAAAATGATGCATTTCTGTCTATGGGTGCAATGAAAATAATGTTCGGACAAAATGTTGCATTCGATAAAAGATTTCCGTTATACTCACGAGCGAATCGAAGGCGATTGTTGCCGGAAGGTAGTGTAAGTCCGTTGCCGCACAGGCAATTTCGGGCAGGAAACAAGAATACGCAGCGCTACTTTTTTAAGCGTGTTGAGTGTTAGACCTACCGTTCAGTAAGCAGTTTCTACATCAGAAACTAGATTGAGGGTGGTGATTATGGACTCGCTGATTGACAGGCTCTTATCCGTGGAAGACGAGGCGGGCGCCATCATTGAAAAGGCGCGCGCTGAAGTCAAGGACTTGGAAAAACAAACGGCCGCAAGCATCGCGGCGGTCCATGATGAAATCGTGTGCGGGGTGGATCGGAAATTCGCCGCGTTTCGTGAAGAAGCCCTGGTCCGGCATGAGGAAGAGGCTGCCAGGCAAAAAGAGGCCGCACGCAAGACCTTGGAAGCAGCGGGACATATTCCCGCCGAACTGATTTCAAGGCAGGCGGAGAAAATCGTGGCCCGGTTTCGTGAGATATAATTATGGCCATTGACCTGATGAAAAAAGTGACCCTGCTCTGCCCGGTCACCGCAACGCAGCGCCTCCTGAAGGAACTGCATGCGTTGGGTATCATGGAAGTGACCGATGTGTTCGAGCGCTACGAGGATGCACGGGATAAACTGAGCCGGCAGGAAATCTCCACGGAAGTCTGCGACCGGGAGTTGCAGCGTATCAATCTTATATTGGGGTTGGTGGACCTGTTCGCTCCGGAGAAGAAATCCTTTGTGCAGGGTCTGGCCCCGGTGCCGCTCCTTGTGGATCCGCAGGAACTGAATCGGGTTAAAGAAAAGTTCGATCTGGACGCCCAGTACAAAATAGCAGAGGACCTGGATACGGAATACAGGCGTATTGAAAGGGCCTTGGGAGAGACTGAAAACCGCTTGAAAGACTTATCGCCTCTGGAAACTTTTCCGGTTGCTGTCGATAAATTGCGGCGTCTTCGGCACTACAGGGTGGTGTTCGGCAGTATTTCCCGGCAGAATCTGGTGTCCTTGACCCGGACAGCTGAAATGCCCGCCCTGTCGGCTTGGGAAGAAGTGGTTCCCGCTGCTGTCGAAGCCGTCGGCAATGGGAAGAAGGGGAGCGGCGCCCAGGCTGGAAAAGAGTCCATGTGGGTATTGGCAGCCTGTTTGCCGGAAGCCGAGGATGCCCTGCGAAAGGCCTTGGGCGAACACGGGTTTGTGGAGATTATCCTGCCACAAATCACCGGGACGGTTCAGGAGCAGATAAAAGCGCTGGAAGGCGACTTGGATGAACTTCAGAATCGGGTAAAAGGCATCGCGGCTAAAGTGGCCGCGTTGGCCGGCCATCGGCGTGAATTCCTTATGCTCAAGGCTTTCTGGGAGGATAATCGCAAACTGTTTCTGGCGCGGACAAGCAGCGCCCATGGCAAATGGATACAAGTCCTTACAGGGTTCATCCGGGAGCGGGATATTCCACAGATGGACGACCTCCTGAATAAATATTTTCCGACGGTTACTCCATGCGTGGAAGACCCCACACCGGAAGATAACCCGCCCGTCAGCATCACCTTGTCGCCTTTCGTGCGACCGATTCAGATGCTGGTAGACTTGTTTGGCCGCCCTGATTACAAAACCTTTGATCCTTCGCCGTTTATTATGCCCACCTTCCTGCTCTTTTTCGGTATTTGTTTCGGCGATGTGGCTTACGGCACGATGCTGACGGTGCTCAGCCTCTATATTATGCGCAAAACCAAGCCCTATGCCGGGATCTATAATTTTGCGCGGTTGATGCTCTATGCGGGCATTGCCACCATCGTCTTTGGTTTTCTGCTGGGGTCGTTGTTTGGCGACCTTTATGCTGAGAAATATCTGGGTGAAAATAATCTCTTATACAGACTGATGATGGCCACACAGGTAATCGACCCGATCCAGAAGCCTATTGTGGTACTTCTGGCCGCACTGGGCATCGGCATGTTCAACCAGTTCTATGGAATTGCGCTGAAGATGTACAGCGCCCTGTTGCGGGGCGACAAGGCGGAGGCTTTATGTGACGGCCTGTTGTGGCTGGTGATTTGTCCCGGTTTTGTAATTATGATAGCCAA
Organism: Candidatus Hydrogenedentota bacterium; assembly: GCA_022706235.1. Classification (GTDB taxonomy): domain Bacteria; phylum Hydrogenedentota; class Hydrogenedentia; order Hydrogenedentales; family CAITNO01; genus JAAYBJ01. Next base: position 34,824 of record JAKJCY010000024.1, read on the forward strand.
AATGTTTGCACCGGTCCCGGCGCCTGTCTTCTATATCGGATTGTTGCTCTTCTTTGCCGGGGCGTTGGGCTTGATTCTCACGCAAGGGCGTGAGTCGAGCGGGTTGGTGGGCCGGTTGATGACCGGTGTCATCAGCCTGTATGGCATTGTGGGCAGCTATGGGTTGACTGCATTCATCGGCGATACCATGTCTTATTGCCGTTTGCTGGCATTGTCGCTGACCACGGCCATCGTCGCCCTGTCTTTCAATATGATGGCGGGATTGCTCCGGCCCATCCCGTATGTGGGCCTCATCCTATTTGTCGTTGTGCTGATTATAGCGCATATTTTTAATTTCTTAATCAGTGTTTTGGGCGCGTTCGTGCATTCAATGCGCCTTATTTTTGTGGAGTTTTTTGGACGGTTCTATGCGACGGGTTCCAGGCCCTTTGAGCCGCTTGGGTTCGATTCCAAGTCGGCCATATTGCACAGACAGCAATAGGCCCGACGGTGCCCGTCGTTTTTGGGACGAAACACATTTGTGATGAACGTGTACAACATCAGCTAATGGAGAGTAACCATGGATCAGTCACTAGCTATTGAAATCGGTCGTGGATTGGCGATTGCCGGAGCGGGATTGGCCGTTGGCCTGGGATGCTGCGGGTCCGGTAAAGGCATCGGTATTGCGTCACAGGCGGCGGCAGGCGTAATCAGTGAAAAGCCGGACCTCTTCGGGCAGCTGCTGGTGATGCTGGCGTTACCGGGTACCCAGGGATTCTATGGTTTCATTACAGCCATTATGATTTTCATGCGCACAGGTCTTATCAACGGCGCTTGGGAGGCTTCTGCATCCGTCAGTACGGGTGTGGCGCTGTTTTTTGTCGGCCTGGCGGTGGGCTTGGCCCTTTTTGTTTCCGCCGTGTGGCAGGGGGAAGCCTCCGCGGCCGGCATCGCGCTGGTGGCGCGCCGGAAGGAAGAGTCGGGCCGTGCGCTGCTGTTCCCCGCCATGGTGGAAACCTACGCCGTGGTGTCGCTGCTGGCCGGAATCCTTACCATCATCTGGCTTACCTCTATTGGCGTTGCATAGAGCCTTTGCCAAACAACAGTTGATTCTTAAGACGATAGAAACAGGGATAAAGCCATGGCACTCGATCAGATAACCCAGGCGGTGCTCGAAGCGGCCCGCACGGAGGCGGACCTCATACTGAAGACCGCTAAAAAAGCCGCGGACGATAACCTTGCTTCGGCGAAGAAAGCGGCTGAACTCGAAGCGGACCGGCGCTATCAGGCGATGATGCGTGCCTCCGAGGAGGAACTGTCCCGCAAGCTGATCCAACTTCAGGGCGCGGCAAATAAAGAGGTACTGCAGCGCAAGAACGCCGTAATGCAACAGGTTTTTGCAGAAGCCAGGAAACGCATTCTGGCGCTGCCGGTCGAGGAGTATGCCTCCATATTAAGGAAGTTGCTAAGGAGCACCGTGACGGATCGCGGCGGAAAACTGCGGGTTCATCCGGCGGAAACAGACCTTTTCGAGCGCTTGGCCGCAGATTTCAATCAGAACTGTCCTGATGCGCTGAAGGTGACTATAGACGGGGAGCATGTCCTGTCCGAGCGCGGCGGCTTTATTTTTGTCAGTGACGTGTTCCAGGTGGACCAGACGCTGGATACACTGCTGGAAAATATTGAGTATGAGTTGGCCCCGCTGATTTCAGCGGAATTGTTTTCAGGGCAGAAATAACGAGAGGAATCTTTGTTGGCAGCCTTGACAAAAAGCCAGAATAAATGGGGATTCGTTTGCGGGCGTGT
>JAKJCY010000250.1 GCA_022706235.1 Candidatus Hydrogenedentota bacterium
TAATCACCTTTGCGCTGTACCGTACACCTTTCATGGCTCAGGCGCTTTCGTCCGCGGCCCGTTCCTCCCCTTCCGGAACGTTGAAGAAGGGTGCCACCACATACAGTTTGAGGCCCGTAGCCATGATTCGCACGAGACTGATCCTGCACGCTTCCATCCGTTCAAAAAAAGCCGCGCGAGCCGGAACCGCCAGGTTATGAAACCGCCTGGAGAAGCCCAGAAAGAAAGGAAGCACGTCCACCAGGCGTAACATGATACGGGTCATAAGCACATCCTGTTCAATTTGCGCCGCCAGCATGCGCCGTGTCTCGATCAGGCAGCGTTCCTGCGCCTCGTCATATCCCTTCGGCAAGGTGCCCCCTTGCGGCAACAAGGCCTCACCCACCGCCGTTAACACCCGCGTTTCATGGCGGTCCAGGTACCGGTCGCCGGGTGACGCCATAAACCACAACACGGCTGTAAGCAAAAAAATGAAGCCGTCCGTGAGCGCCCCCACCAGGTAGGTGCCGTTCCCATCGGCGATATAAAAGCCGCCGTAACATAACGTGGATACCAATTTCGCGGCGAGAAGCGCCAGGATTACCGGCCCGAAACGACGCACATCGCGAGCGATAAACAGGCATACAAGGGCCAGAATCGCCATCAGCGATACCCCGAGCACCTGCCAGAAGATCACTTCCATTCCCATACCAGCCGGCGGCCAGGGTGGGTTATGCACTATCATGGCCGGGAACCGGTTTAACCCCGCCGCAAGTTGCCGGCCGAAAATGAGGAAGAAAGGCAGGCCGAAGGCATACATAAAAAAACTGAACCACATCCACCACCGGAACCGTCGCTCCGCCGACGTCAACGGATATTTTGTCTTATTCATGAAGCCTCCGCTGTTTTGTCCAGAACACAAATTCTTGACTATCATACACCAACCGCTTTGACCTGTTCGAGAAAGCCGTTAAAGGCCGTTAGGGGGACACTCGGAAATGGACCGGGCGTTTTATCCGTAGGAACGCACGGGAACCCCTATCAAAAAGAACAAGCCGCCCCCCGAAAATGGCGCACATCCACCCTTCTGGGAATGTACAGTTCTGTATACCGGAGCGTAGAACGGTACAGCGCGCGCTTTGGTGCTTCGCCGTCTCTTAAAGTACAATAGCGATATTCCTTTTAGAAAGAAGCCGATGCCATAACGGAAAGGCCGGAGATTCTATGAAAACACTTGCGATCAACGTGAATCCACTGGAAAATCGTATCGCCCTGCTCGAAAATAGGAAATTGGTGGAATTAATTATTGAACGCGAAGAAGATCGCAGCATTGTCGGTAATATCTATCGCGGCCGGGTCGATTCCATCATACCGGGCATTCAGGCGGCATTTATCGATATCGGCCTGGAAAAGAACGGGTTTCTTTATGTTTCGGATATCGCCGGGGCGGAGGGTACCGGAGATATCGTTCTTGAAAACGGCGTGCCGCGCGCGAAATCGCGCAAGGGGCGCGCGCGCCAGCAGCCCATCGAAACCATGATGAAAAAGAACCAGTATGTCATGGTGCAAGTGGTAAAAGACCGTATGGGCTCCAAGGGACCGCGCCTCACCAATTTCATAACCTTCCCGGGAAGGTACCTGGTATTGCTGCCCACCGTAAGCACCCTGGGCGTCTCGCGCAAGATAGATTCGGACAAGGAGCGTGACCGGCTTCGGAAAACCTTGCGTGAACTGCGGCCCAGGGGCATGGGCATCATTTCACGCACCGCCTGCGAAGAGCGCAGCCGCGAAGAACTCAAGGCTGACCTGGATTTCTTGCTGCGGGCCTGGAACAAGGTTAAGGATAAGTACGAGCACGGCAAAGGTACAGCCTTGCTCCGCGAGGATTTAAATCCCATTCTGCGCACAGTGCGTGACCTGTTCAGCGCGGATTTTGAACGCCTGATCATTGATAATGAAACCGAGTTTGACCGGATCATGAGTTTCTTGGACCAGTTCTCGCCTCATCTTCAGAAGCTGGTCCGCCACTACCGCGAGAAACGACCCATGTTCGACAAAATGGGCATAGACGAAGAAATTGAAAAGGCCCTTCGCCGCAAGGTCTATCTCAAGAGCGGCGGGTATATCGGCATTGACCAGACGGAAGCGCTTATCGCCATAGATGTCAACACGGGAAAATTTACCGGCAAAAAGCAGCTGGAAGAAACCGTGTTGCAGACGAACCTGGAAGCCGCCGATGAAATCGCCCGGCAGGTGAGGCTGCGCGACATGGGCGGCATTATCGTACTTGATTTTATCGACATGGAGTATCCCCAGAACCGCCGCGCCCTGTTAAAACGCCTGCGGGACGCGCTCAAAAATGACCGGGCGCGCATAACCCTTTCTGAAGTGAGCGAACTCGGCATGATTGAGATGACCCGGAAACGCGTCCGCCACAACCTGGTCAAAGCCCTCTCCCAACCTTGCCCCTACTGCGAGGGTAGCGGCATGGTGCGTTCCGTCACCACGGTGACTTTCGACTGCCTGAGAAGTGTCCAGTCCCTGTTCTGCCGCACCAAGGAAAAGCATATCATTTTACAGGTGCATCCCGATGTGGCACGCCGGCTGCGCGGGGAAAACCGTGACCTGCTGGATGTTATCGCCAACCGTTTCGGCCGCGAGATTTCCGTGGAATCCGTTTCGGATTTCCACATCCACCACGTGCGCATGTTGCGCGCGCGCAACCGTGAAGAAATCGGCTCCGAGGAATAACGGCGTTATTCCTCGGCCCGCAGGACTTCCCGGACCAGGCACGCTGCACCTTCCACCCATGCCGGGTGGGCGTTCAGCGCGGGGATCCGCAGAAACTCCCGCCCCCCCGCAGCGAGAAAGGCTTCCTTCACCTCCATATCCAATTCCTCCAGGGTTTCGAGGCAGTCGGTGACAAAAGAGGGAGCAATCAGGGCAACGCGCCGTTTACCGTCGCCGGCAAGGGAGACCAGGACCGACTCCGTGGAAGGCGTCAGCCACCCCCGGCCAAAACGGGATTGATACGCCTGGGTACACTGTTCAGGGTTCAGGCGCAGGATCCGGACAAGCGCTTCCGTACTGCTCAAACACTGCTGTTCGTAATTCAAACCACTACCGTCATCGGGCGGCGCCCAGGCCTGGCGCAATGGCAGGCCATGGTAACTGAACACCACATGGTCGGGATGAAACGCTTCCAGTGCGGGAAACACCGCCTTATACATTGCTTCAAGATACGCCGGGTGCGCATAGAAGGGCGGCACTTCACATAATTCCAGGGTATCGGCACCCAAACGGCGCAACGCCGCGTCAAGAAGCATCCGAAGCGATCCCCGGGTTGCCCGGGCATAGTGGGGAAACAGGGAGAAAACGACCAGGCGCCGGAGAGACGCTTTGACTAAAACGGAAAGGCTTTCCTGAAGCGGTTCGCCGCCATAGGCCGCGCCCGAGGCGATGGGACTCTCCGGAAACTGTTCCCGAAGCGCCTCCCGGAAGCACTGCGTATACCAGGTCAACGGTGAACCTTCCGGCGTCCAGATGCTCTGGTATTTGGCGGCGGACTTGCGTGCCCGCAACGGCACGATGACACCCTTTACCAGTGTTCCCCGCAGCCACCCGGGCATATCCATAACGCAGGGGTCCATCAGAAATTCCCGCAGGTAGGCGGCTACACACGCCGGGTCGGGATGGGAGGGGGAGCCCGTATACAGCAACAGCAGGCCTGTCTCAGAAGTGGACGGGACGTTAAGGCTCTGACATGCCGGGTTCGTCATGCATTCGGGTCCGGAAGGTCGAAACCAAAATAGGAAACGGCGTTGTAATAGCAAATATCCCTGATGATTTGTCCCATGTGGTTCAGCGAAGTCGGGAGTTGCCCCCGGACCATGTCATTTCCGAACAGTTCACAAAGCAGGCGGCGGAAGTAATCATGGCGGGGATAACTTAAAAAACTCCGGCTGTCGGTCAGCATGCCGATAAACCGGCTGATGAGGCCCGTCTGAGACAAGGTTTCCAGTTGCTGCCGCATACCGTCCAATTGATCGTTGAACCACCATCCGCTGCCGAACTGGATCTTGCCCGGAACAGTACCGTCCTGAAAATTACCCGTCATGGTCGCAAACATCATGTTTAATGCCGGATTGATCGTATACAGGACGGTTCGTGCCAGGCGGTCCTGCCTGTCAAGGCGGTCCAGCATGCGCGCCAGGGATTTGGCCATGGGTTGGTCGCCTACGGAATCAAACCCGCTGTCCGGGCCCAAAGCGGCAAACATACGGCTGTTCGTGTTACGAATGGGGCCCAGGTGTAATTGCTGCGCCCAGCCCATTTCATGGTTCAGAAGGCCCAATTCCTGCATCATGGCGGACTTGTAGGCATGGGTTTCATCCGCATTCGGTTTTTTGCCAGACCGCGTCCGGCTAAAGACGGCGCGCACCTCCGTTAAACTGAAATCTGCGGCGTAGGGTTCTTCCAGGCCATGGTCGGCCACCTTGCAACCCCTTGAAGCGAAGAAACGCGCCCGGGTATACAACGCTTCCAAAAGGCCGTCAAAACTGGCACACGCTATGCCCGATGCTTCCTCCAGCCGGTCCAGCCAGGTATTAAAGGACTCCGTATGCTCTATGGCTAACGCCTTGTCCGGACGCCACGTGGGAAGCATCTGGATGGGGAAATCCTGATCTTCAGCGGTCTTCAGATGCGCCTCGAGACTATCCACCGGGTCATCGGTAGTGCAAACCAGGGCAACATTCATATGTTTCATGATGCCCCGGGCCGAAAATTCCGGAGTGGCAAGCATTTCGTTGCACTTCTTCCAGATGGTTTTCGCCGTCTGCGGGCCAAGCAGGGAATCGGTTATGCCAAAAGGTTTTCGCAATTCCAGGTGGGTCCAGTGATAGGCGGGATTACGGACGAGGTAAGGAACAGTTGCCGCCCACTTGGAAAATTTTTCCCAATCAGAGGCATTGCCCGTACAAAAGCGCTCGGGAATGCCGTTGGCACGCATCAACCGCCACTTGTAATGGTCGCCTTTAAGCCATATATCCGTCATATTGGCAAACTGATAATCTTCGGCCACGTGTTCCGGGGGCAGATGGCAGTGAAAGTCCACGATAGGAAGGGGTTTGGCATACTTGTGATACAGTTCCCGTGCGTATTCCGAAGTAAGCAAAAAATCCTCAGTGATAAAAGTAGATTCTGTCATTACCGTATTCCTCCTGATTTATCTGTTCAGTGTAACCGATGGATGAAAGATTAAACAACTACACCCACGGTCTTGGGACAGGCTTCCTTGCGCATGCTGGTATCCCGGAACCGTGAAAAAGAAGGGCGCCATTTGACTTTTAGCCGGAAGTTCGTGTATTTAGAGGGATACGGAAATAGGTGCGGATATCGGTATTCATGCTTGACTGCCGTAGAGGAATTTAGCGTATCTTCGCCCGCAGACAGGTAGAACGCAGTTTTCCGCCTGGCGTTTAAGGCATGATGGCATGCTTTAAAAAATTGTGTTGGATGCATATCAAAAATCGTTTTACCCTGCTAAGGAAAAAAGAATGAACAAGATATATTCGAGTGGTTCTCATGTTACGCGGGCTTTCGTGCAGGCACTATTTCCGCTGTTCTTGATGTTGTTTTGCACGACCCTGTGCGCAGGCGGAGAAAGTGTTCCAGACGTTTCGTTCCTGGAACTGGACAACGCCCATCTGAAAATGGAAGGGGCGTCCTTCGTACTGGGAACCGTGACGTATGAATGCGACGACACGGTTCCGAAAGGCAGCGTAATCAAACAAACCCCCGCAGCCGGAACCGTGGTGGATGCGGCCATACCGGTGGACGTGGTGGTTTCGACCGGCGGATGTGACTGCTGCGGCGGTTATTTCTGCAGTGTTACGCCGCGTGCCATTTTTCTGGGGGTGCTTGCCGTGCTA
>JAKJCY010000251.1 GCA_022706235.1 Candidatus Hydrogenedentota bacterium
TACATCCGACAGGTGAAGATCATAGTCGGTCAGCGTGGTAAAACACCTCACCCGTATCGGGTCGGGATCCGGTCCCAACACCTGGTTGCGGTAGTTGGGCGACATGAGCATGGACGACAACGGCCGTTCCGCGATGGGCGTGATGGACACGTCGTCCCACCAGGCCGTCCCCGTCATTTCCCGGCGGACATAACACGACAGGGTGCAATGGGCCGCCTCCGGGGGAATGCGTCCCGTGTCGCCTTTAATCAGCGTCCAGTCCGTGGTGCCTTTCACCCCCTGCGGATAACACCCGCCGATCCATTTGCCATTCGCGCCCGAATATTCGACGCAGAGGGTGGCCCCGCTTTCCTCGCCCATGATGTCTTGCGTCTTGACCCAGGCGCTGATTTCATACATCTTACCCGGCGTCAGGGCTACCGGTTGCGCACACAGGACGTAGGCCCCGCTGTCGGCGTTGACATACTTGAGCGCCGCTTCGCCCGAATGTTTTTCAGCGGTATCCCGGCTGTACGCGTTCGGCGCGCCATGCCAGTCCGACGGCAGGCCGTCGGCGCCTGCTTGCTCGAAACCGGCATTCTTCACCAAATCCTCGCCCAACGCCGCACCCATACACAACACGACAATGAGCACTACCTGCAGTAGGTTCTTTTTCATGACCCTGACTCCTTATTTGGGGTGTTCTCAGCTACGCTCAATTATAAGGGATAAAGCACGCACATCCTACATCTCTTAAAGCCGTCTCACGCGGTTACGGTGTCCGCAGCCACTTGAAGGTATAAAATCGGTAGTCTTTATTCATCACATGACGCAGGTCTGGATTGTTGACCGGCATCAGGACTGTCAGGCCAACTTGATCAAAAAGCGTGTGTGGCTGGATTCCGGCCAGGATATAATCGCCCCGGGGTGAAATAAGGGTATCTGCAAGACCCAGCCGGGGTATCTCCAGCCGGGTTACCAGGGTCCCGTCCGGTTCCAGCAGGTACAGCGCCGTCTTGTCCCGCACCAGGAGTTGCCCCGTTTCCGCGGCCAGGGACGGGTCGTACCCGTCCGCGAAACGGACCGTCTCGCTCGTCTGGATGTCAAAGGAATACAGGCCGCCCTTGAATGTATCGTCTTTGGCATAGCCGATTCCATAACTGGTGCTTCCCTGTACCTGGGTGGGCTCAAACAGTCCGGCATCGTCCAGAGAATAATAAAGTATCCGTCGGGTGTCGGCCATCCAGCACAGGTCGTTGTTGAGTCCCCACCGCGAGCTTCGGGCTATTTCCTCGCCGGAGGCGGCGTCGAGAATAAGGACCAGACTCTTTTGTCCGACATCAAAATGACTCCAGTCATTCCGGGGTGCGAGCACTTCCCCGACCCGGAACAGTACCGCCACAGATTTACCGTCAGGGGAAATGGCTACTCTGGTAATGCGTTGCCAGGTGTCATATTGACGTCCCACCATCGCGCCGGGATTGAATTCATGGAGAACGGCAAAGTCCGGCAATTTTGTAATATAAAACTTGTTGTCGTCATCCCAATCCGAAGACTGGCCTAGATACGCGCAGAGACCGACCTCGATATCCCAAACCCGGGGCTCCATGCGCGGCGAGTTCGGTACTTCGATCCAGTCCCCGCCTTCCGCATCATAGAACCATAACCGCTCATCTTCATTTTCACGGCTGCAGGAATACAGTGTCCCGGCGGCCAGCCCAGGCAATTCGGGATGGTTCCACCGGGCCAGGTCCTGCTTGTCCAGGTGGTCCCCGATGAACACGGTGCCGGAAATAAGGCCGACGGGCAGCGCGAAAATCAGCCCGTAACTGCCGATGTTGATGCCCAGGCCGATCCGGACAGACCGCTTCCAGGGCAGGGACTGGTCCCGGTACAACCGGTGAAGGATGGGGATTTCGACCACCAGCGTCACCACAAACAGGATCAGGACCAGGTAAACTATATTCAGAGTCCACATCGGGTCATCGAATGCCGCCAGCAGCACCACGGAACCGGCGATACTTGACGCAATATTGATGAGCAGGGCATTCTTCAGCGTGTCTTTACAGGTCACACCCTTGATGCGCCAGCGCAACAGCCCGCTTTCCAGCAGCACAATGATGGCGGTGGCGAAGAGGGCGGTGAACCAGGTATCCGGGCTGAAGAAGTTGAGTATCGGAATGAACCCGTCCGCCCGGGCCGTGGCGGGAAATACAAGCATGAGTAGCAGCACGATTGAAAGGCGGCTTTTCATTTCGGAGGCTCCTGTTGCGACCCTTTTCCGGGTGATGAACGCCGTACATTTTAAACCCAGCTCCCGCGACCGTCATTGCGAATGCAGCAAAGCACCAAAGCCATTATACATAAATAGTGAATTCAAATGAGAAATCAGGCATAGTTAACCGCCAAACAATCAACCCGGAGAAAGCGTCCCTTGGGCGAAAAGAGTGTGCCGGATACACTATACCGCCCCCGATCAGGTAGAATGGTCCCCAACCTTGAAGAGGAAAAGACCAACATGAAGAAATGGTTTATCATGACATCTTTACTTGTGGGCTATGGAATCGCTTTTGGAGAAGCCATTGATGTTACGCCTTTCCTGGGTGACAGCTGGTACGGGCTGTATTTTAACGGGGGCAAGGTCGGGTATCTGCTGAAACGCATCGAACGCACGGCCTCGGGTGAAATTGAGGTCGTGGAAGAGGCCGAATTCATGGTGTCCATGTCAGGTGCCCGGCAATCCATGAGCACCCGTTCGAAACGTATATATGATGCCTCGGGGGCGCTGCTCCGCATTGACATGGAAATGAACGACTCCGCCCAATCCTCCACCTTTTCTGCGGAGGTTCGGGACAACGGGCTCCAGATGAAGTCCGTCCTCGGCGGTGCCCCGAGGGAGGAAGTGTTGCCAAAACCCACAGAGACCCTGGAGGACGCCCTGCGACATGCCCTGTGGGTGCGCCGCGGTCCGGAGGTGGGGGATGTCATCAATTTTTCGGTTTTTGAACCCATGTACCAAAAAGAGGTGTCCGGCATCAGCCGCATTGCCGGCGTGGAATCCCGCATTTTCAATGGCGTCGCCACCAAGGTCTATGAAATTCAAAGCGTGATAGACCTAATGGACATCGAGTCCACTTCCTATGTCACGGATACCGGGGTAACCGTTGAAGACGTCACATCCTCCGTCTTCACCACCCGTCTTGAACCTGAAGTTGCGGCCAGAGACGTGGATTACAGTGTGGATACGATGGTATCCAACGCGGTGCTGCTTGACGCGCCCATCGAGAAGCCCCGCACCCGGGATGAGCTGCGGCTCCTGTTGTCCGGCCCTCTTCGGGAGTCCCATCTCCTCAATGATTCGCGGCAGACCATGCGCATGAATGGGGAAGAGGTGGACTTTTACGCCGTTAAGGCAAAATTGGCGTCCCTCGACGCACCGCAATTGCCGGTGACGGAGGAAAGGTTGCTGGAGTATACCAAGGCTGGCGCCTATGTGCAGAGTGACGATCCTAAAATCATCGGGAAAGCCCGTGAGATTATCGGCAAGGAAACGGACGCGTTGAGGGCGGCGGAAAAACTCAGCAACTGGGTAAGCACCAACATGCATAATGTGTTTTCGGCGCGCCTCTCAAATTCCCTGGAGGTGCTGGAAAGCCTTGAAGGGGACTGCACCGAACATTCGGTGCTGTTTATCGGACTGGCTCGTGCGGTTGGCCTGCCCGCCAGGGAAGTGGCGGGACTCATTTACGTGGAAGGGAGCCCGCCAGGGTTCTATTTCCACCAATGGGCAAGCATCTGGCTGGGCGAATGGGTGGATGTCGACCCGACCTTTAACCAGCTTCCCGTGGATGTCACCCATATTAAACTTTCCGAGGGCGACTGGTTCCGCCAGGCGAAAATTCTGCCCCTTATCGGCAGAATGAAAATTAAAGTGCTGGCGGAACCGATGGAGAAGAAGTCCGGAGGAGAACCCGCTCCCAATGCCGATCGATAATATTTTAGAAACGCATCCGCGCCGCTGTCACCGTATCGTATAGGGCACGCAAATTATCGACAGGGATGCCAGCCTGTACATTGTGGACCGTATTAAAGACGAAACCGCCCCCGTGTCCGAAAATCCGCAGTCGCTCGCGCACCTGGGCCGCCACCTCTTCCGGCGTACCGAAAGGCAGCGTATGCTGCGTGTCCACGCCGCCGCCCCAAAAGGTCAGAGATGCGCCATATTGGTCTTTCAGCTGTTGCGGATCCATGTCACAGGCGGAGCATTGCACGGGGTTCAGGATGTCAAACCCCGCTTCAATAAAATCGTCTATCAACGGGCGAATGCTACCGCAGGAATGGATAAATGATTTCCAGGGGGTGTTCTTGTGCATCCAGTCGTTCACCCGCTTATGGAAAGGCATGTACAGGTCACGATACGCGTCCCGCGAGATGAACGGACCGTGCTGCGTGCCGAAGTCCGTGCCGGTCGTAAAGATGGCGGTGACCAGGCCGCCCACAACGGCATGGATTTTTTCCAGGTTCGCCAGCGCGATATCGCACTGCCGAGAGAACACCTCATATACATAATCGCGCCGGGAGAGGGTGCTCATATACCATTCGGTGACATCGCGGATGCCGCGCGGGTGACGCAGCCATTGGCCGGGCACCAGGGCAATGTCCCCGAAGGCCGTGCCGCCGAAGGAACCCAGGACCGCCTTGTCCGTGCCGGAGAGCCGCTTTACTTCCGCCCGGTACCAGTCCAGGTCTTCTTTACTGATGGGCGTGAACTCCTGCAGGTTGTCCTCCACATTGAGCTTGCTGTCGTCAATGGGGTCCTGGCGAATGATCGTATCGAAATAAAAACCGCCTTTCGGCATGCGTCCGCAGGGCTGCAGGGTTGTGTCGCCCTCGGGATACATGAGAATATCGCCGTTGGGTTCCGGCACGGTGTTGAAAGCGCCGGGCACCAGCACCGGCGTGCCGTCGAACAGGCGCCACTCCTTCCAGTCTTCATTCCGGAACCCGAACATGTTACGCGGTCCGCCAATGCCCACCACATCCACCCCCAGGGCTTCCTGAAGGTCGGGCGCGATTTCGCCCAGCATCTGGTAAGGCTCCACCACCTTGACCGGTGTGCCGGGCGCGTCCAGCCCCAACGCCTGGCGCAGCAGATAGACGGAACTCACCTGCATGCCGGTAACGGCTGTGGCGCCGAGGTCCAGCGGCACACGGTCCGGTTTTTGGTGGTTCAACGCGGCTTGGACACGTTCACGGGAGGTCATGTACATATCAACATTCACTTCCACCATTTATCGTGGTTTTTCGGGAAACAACCTTTATTCCATTATAAGATACAAGAAAATCAAATTCACCCTCTATGATTTGTCCGTACGCTGTATCAGGCTTTCCCCGGTGGCAAAGTCCACGGTGACCGTGGCGCCGTTGGAATAGGTAACGCGCTGGCGGCGCCGGCCTTCATCGAGGAATTCATGGCTGACCATCTCCTCGAAAGCGCAGTGGCGCGCCCAGTCCGCCGCCTCGAGAATGCGCGCGATATGGGCGTCATCGGCGCCGGGCCACAGGTAGGGCAGGCCCGCATTGAGCAGACAGTGCAGCCGCCCGGAATCTCCTTTCGGAATGCCCCAGCCGCCATCTTCGCCCATTTCCCAGGGCAATAAGATGGAGTCGTGATAGACCAGGTTGAACAGCGGCACGGGAATGCCCGTGGCCTCGCCGCCGCCAAGGTTCGGATACGTCGCGTAGGGGCCGTGATGCACCAGGTCCAGCGACGGCGCAAGATAATCCACAGGCTCTTCGGAGCTCACTACATACCCCCGCGCATGGAGCAGATCAAAACATTCGCGGCGGTACCGGGCGCATTCCGTGCGGGTCATGGGATGGGCCGGCTGATAGCTTTCTTCGAGGGGCAC
>JAKJCY010000252.1 GCA_022706235.1 Candidatus Hydrogenedentota bacterium
GAGCCGTGTGCGGGAAATCCGCACGCACGGTTCGGAGGGAGGGGAGACCGGGTAACCGGTCTTCCCTACCCCTATACCGTGTTTGCGGCTGTTTATAAGGAAAAACGAAATAGGTTGATACAGGCGTTTTTTACTCTCCCTTTATTTTTCTTTGTCTATAGCGTTGCAACTTGTTTCACCAAAGGCGCCTCTTCTTCCGGGCGAAGCATAGGTGCATTCTGTACGTTTCAAAATGTAACGGTCTGTTTTAGTCTGCAACAGTTTTTTTGTCCGGATTCCTGCTCAAACAGGGGGCCTGCCTGGTGGGGATTTGCATAACCTATTCAAATAAAACGGGATAGTTCTCTGCCCGCCCCTATTTCATGATGTTGGCATTGAACTTGCTAAATAGAAGATGCAAGCACCGTGAAACACCGATTGGGTTTCACCAAAGTGTAAACAACATCAACTGAGATAAGGAGGTTTAGACATGGCAACGTATTACTGGGAACCATTGGCAGGATTTGAGGTGCTTCGTCGTGAGATGGACCGGCTCTTCGAGCAGTTTGAGCCGGCCGGGCGCGGCTACCAGCGGTCGGCGTTTCTGCCGGGTGTTTCCGCGCGCACGTATCCGCTGATTAATCTCAGCGAGGACGCGGACAACGTGCTGGTGGAAGCACTGGCGCCGGGGCTGGACCCGGATTCCATCGAGGTGACCGTGATTCGCGACCAGTTGCGCATCGCGGGCGAGAAAGCCGCCATCAATCCGGACATCAAGCCGGAGGCCTATCACCGCAGCGAGCGTGGCGCGGGCCGGTTCACCCGGGTCATTCCGCTGCCCGCCGATGTGGACGGCGACAAGGTGACGGCCGAATACAAGAACGGCCTGCTGCTGTTGACGCTGCCGAAACGGGCGGAAGCGAAACCGAAGCAAATCGAAGTGAAAGTAAGCTGACAACAAACCCTTGGATAACCTTGAGAGGAGATGACTACCATGAAAGAATCGACTGTACCGGCCAATGTGGAAAAGAACGTGCCCGACACCCGGGAAGAAACGCGCACGCTGACGCCCCCCGTGGACATATTTGAGACCGAAAAGGGACTGGTGGTGGTGGCGGATTTGCCCGGGGTGGACAAAGAGGATATTGACGTCAACGTGGAGAAGAATGTGCTGACGCTGAAGGCCCGGCCGAAACAGCGCTTGACGGACGGCCTGGCGCGGCAGGAGTATGCGCTGCTGCCCTTCTTCCGGCAATTCCAGCTGAGTGACACGGTGGACCAGTCCGGCATCTCGGCGGAAATGAAATACGGCGTGCTGACCATCCACCTGCCGAAGGTCAAGGAACAGCAGCCCCGGAAGATAGACGTGGCGGTAACCCAATAACAACCGGTGTTGAACCGTTGGAACAAAAGAAAGGAGGTGTTCACTATGAAAGACCTGGTGCCCGTATCCTGGAAATCAGGCGCCAATGAACTGCGCAACCGGATGATGCGCGTATTCGACGAATGGCTGCCCGAGACCTGGAGCGGCAACCGCACGGAAAGCGCCTTGTCGCCCGCGGCCTTCTGGCAGCGCCTGACGGGTCCCGCAGTGGACATCGTGGACCGCGCTGAAGACATCCTGGTGAAGGCGGAACTGCCCGGACTGGACAAGAGTGATTTCACCATCGAAGTGGAATCCGACCGCCTGATCCTGCGCGGTGAAAAGAGGGCTGAAACCGAGCAGAAAGAAGGCACCTGCCTGATCCGCGAGGCTCATTACGGCTCCTTTTACCGGGCTGTGCCGCTGCCCGCAACCGTGGACCGGGACAAGGCGGAAGCCACCTACAAGCACGGTGTGCTTACGGTGACCCTGCCGAAAACCGCCGATTCGAAAAGCAGGCGCGTGGCGGTGAAAGTGTCCTGAAACGCCTGTTTACTATAGATCGTGGTAACACGACAACCAGCACCGGCCCGCACGGGCCGGTCATTTTTTTGCCCTGTCTGAAAACATCCAGACGGTTCCGGCACCGCCTTCGGCGATATGGGGTCAGAATGGACGCAAGGATATCTTTCACCGTCCTGGGACCGCCTACCATGCCCGAACACCGGAACCAGGTAGTGGTCGGCATGGTTTGCTTTAAGTGTTGAGAAAAATAACGTGCCGATTCATGCCGCTGGACAGACTATGACTCCAAGGGCAAAGGTCGGCTTTTCCGGGTCACCGGGTCTTAAGAACGCTGGAAAGGTGATGGAAACTGGACAGGCCCTGTTCTTCGGAACTGCATTCGACCGACAGCACGCCCTTGAATCCCGCCTTGCGAAGAATGCCGATGATGCGCTTCCAGTCGAGGACGCCCTCGCCGCAGGCGCAGCCCGAAGGCACCCCCGTGACCTTGCCGCGGTCGCTCATCACCACGCCGCCGATGTCCTTGGCGTGGACATGGACAATCCGCTTCGCAATCGTTTCCAGAAATGCGTAGGGGTCCTGGCCTGCCATGAAGACGTTGCCTGTGTCCGGATTGCAGTTGAAGTAGGGGGACTCCACCAGATTGAGGACTTCGAGATAGGTTTTCAGTTTCACCGAGTACTTCTGGTGCGGTTCCAGGGCGATATGCACCTTGTGGCGTTCCGCGACCGGCAGGACGCGGCGCAGCGTGTAGTAAAACAGGTCGAAGGCCTGGCGCTTGGTCATCCAGTCCGGTACGACACCCTCATCCGTGCAGACGCATCCGGCGCCGACCCCGTCGGCAAACTCAATTGCACGCGTCAGGAACGGTATGCTGATTTCCGGCTGCGCCATGGGCGCGTGCGCGCTGACGGCGCTGACCTTGAGCCCGTAGCTTTCCACCAATGCCCGCACTTCCAGGGGGTCGCGCTCCATGCTCACCGCACCGTAGTATCCCGCTTCGCACAAGAGGTCGCGCCCGTTAAGCATGTTAAGCTCGCAATACCGGTACCCCTGGTTGCGAATCGCCGCAAGGGCATATTCCAGGGGTTTGTCCGCATGCCGGAATGCTTCCGTGTTCAGTCCGATTTCGATTGTCGCCATACCGGTTCCTTTCATGTTGGTTTTGAACCATCGGGTTCAGGCGCATCTGAACCTGCGATAGAGTAGATTTCAGCACATCCTACACGGATGTTATACCTGTTTGTTGTCTTGAATACAACATGTGCATTCTCCCGCCAGAGATTTGGTAGTTTCAAATCGGTTTCCGGCCCCCATCCAAAAGAGGTTCCGCCGGGGCGAACTATTTTTCGCTCCTGGTGTCTACGTAACATCAAACCGGCGGCAGGCAGGGGAACCCTCCATTTTTATCGGATAACAAAGCCATGATAGCATACCGTTGTGTTCCGCTGACCTTACCAGACCGACCCCACAATGAAAGGTGGTGCAGTATGCGATGCTTCCCAAACTACCAAGGCTTGTTCTTTATCCTGTTTCTGTTTGTCCCGCTCCTTCAGGCGCTGTCCTGCCCGGCGGTTGAAAATACGGCCTCCGCCATTGAACGGCTGGACCCCAACTTCGCCGCCAAGGACGCGAGCGGTGAATGGTTGTGGTACGATGCGGCGGGGCTGACGGTGGAGGGAAAAGGCTGGACCGATACGGACCGGTTCTATGACCGGCTGCCCGCGCGGGCGAAAGAAACCGTGCCTCCGGCGGTGTGGTCGTTGAGCCGCCATTCGGCGGGTATGGTCGTGCGATTTGTTACCGACTCGACGAAGATCGCGGCGCGATGGACCGTGCTGAGCGGGGACCTTGCCATGCCGCACATGCCCGCCACGGGGGTGAGCGGCCTGGACCTCTACGTGAAGGACAACGGCGCATGGCGCTGGATTGGCAACGGCCGCCCGCAGGGGCAAAGCACCCGGGCGACACTCGCGGACGGCATCCCCGAAGGCAGCCGTGAGTATATGATTTACCTGCCGCTCTACAACGGCACCGAGTCGCTGGAGATTGGCGTGGTCCCGGCGGCGGTGCTTGCCAAAGCGACCGCCCGCCCGGCGGGAAACGACAAGCCCATTTTTTTCTACGGCACCTCCATTACCCATGGCGGTTGCGCGTCCCGCCCGGGCACGGCGTATCCCGCCATCCTCGGCCGGATGCTGGACCGCCCCGTAATCAATCTCGGTTTTTCGGGCAATGGCAGAATGGAAGCGGCCCTGGGCGTTCTGCTGGCGGAGGTGGACACGGCGGTGTATGTGCTGGACTGCCTGCCCAACCTGAAACCGGAGGAAGTCGCCGAACGGGTGGAGCCCTTTGTCATCGCGTTGCGCGCGGCGCGTCCGGATACGCCCATTGTGCTCATGGAAAATATCGCCTACCAGGCCGGGACGTTTCTGCCGGCGCCCAGGGCCGCCTATACCGACAAGAACTCGGTCCTGCGCGCGGCGTATGAACGGCTCCTCGCGGCGGGCGTTCCGGGCCTGACCTATGTGCCCGGCGAGGGCCTGCTGGGTACGGATGGCGAGGCGACCGTGGATGGCACGCACCCCACCGACCTGGGTTTTATGCGCATGGCCGAGGCATTGGCGCCGGTGCTGCGCAAGATCCTGGAAACGCCCTGAACCTGCGGATTCCCGGAATCCTATGGGCGCGATATGCCTCGGGATAATTCCCGCAGCAACCCGTTGGTGACGGAGGTCATGCATTCCGCGTAGGGGTGGTCTTTGTTGACCTGAAACCGCTGCACCTTCCGCACGGCCGCCGCATCCCCATAGGACGCCCGGCCGTTTTCGTCCACCTGTACCGCGACCGGGACAAAGCCGAAGGGTTCCACGAGCATGTCGCCCGGTTGCAGCGCCTCGCGCGGCACCGCGCGGCAGGCGCCCTCGCGCAGCAGGTAGATCCGCCCCGCCAGCCACGGAAACACGGCGCAACACCACAGGTTCCGCGTCTCCGCGAAGATGCGCCCCTTTTCCTCCGGCGGCGGGGATTCGAACAGGGCCGCTGCCGGGTCTTCGGCGCTTTTATGCTGGAACATGTAGAGGAAAAAATTCAGGACAGGATCGGCCGTGCCTGCCAGCAGATGTTCCTGTTTCGCCTGCCAGAACGAGGCATTGCCGTTGTTTACCCAGAGGCCGCCGTCAAAGCAGGGCACCCAATACACCGGCAGCGGCGCGTTCATAATGCACCGGTACGCGTGAACATCCAGGTTCACATTATATTCGCGAAAGTCGGTGCCGGCCTCCCCGATGAAGATGCACAGTTTCGCAATTTTTTTCTGGCACAGTTTGGGTTTGCGGTTATAGGCCGCGGCAATGTCGCGCAGGCTGCCCACGGCAACGACGGTCACCGGCCGCGACGATTTCCGCAACACGGAGAGAATGGTTTCAACGCCTTCCTGGTACGGTTCCGGCTGTTGTTTTCCCGTGTCCTCTGGACTGTTCAAGGGCTCGGCAAGGCCGATCGCGGCGGGCACCTCCCGTCCGGTAAGCCGGTTCATCTGGGCGATGGGGATGCGGCCCGGCTTCTCCTGTTGTTTCGTTCCCTGGTCGAGAATAACCGCCTTGATGTCCACTTCAGGCAGGGCATACAGACAGGCCAGGTCGAAATGATCGTCCGGATCGTCATGAGGATGAAACAAGTCCGTACAATAGAGGACCGGGATTTTTGCGTCCTCGGCCCTTGCCACGCCCGTTTCCGGCGTGATGAGTAACAGGGCTGGAAGCAGGTATATCAGGATGCTCACCAGAGATTTCATGGCCGTCTCCTCCAGGGTTTAAAATTCAGTTGCCGGATAAAAAGAGTTGTAATTTTATTGCCTCATGCGGAAAACGCTCTCCTTATAGCGGGTATATTATAGCAAGGCACTTAGGACCATTTCGCTGACAAATAATTATGAGTTCAGTTTCTTACCACGAGGAGCGTTATGTCCTGGTTTAGTTCAAGAATCCAAAAACAA
>JAKJCY010000253.1 GCA_022706235.1 Candidatus Hydrogenedentota bacterium
GGATAGACGCGAAAATGGAAATCAGTGCCGCCTCCGGCACTTTTCGCCGGGAGGAAGAAAAGCGGGCACACGGCCTCAGCTTATTCTTGCGCCGCACGGTGGCGCCATCTCGTGTACGGAATGCATCCTGAAACAGCCGCACGTGTCCGGCTGGAAAAGGGTTTGGGTTACATCAAATAATTGCTCACTTACTAAGTATCGTTCCCTTCGGAAAACCGGCAACCTGGAGGGAAGGCGGAAGAACACGCCGGGGAGCGCCACAGATGCAAAAAAGCGTTGTATTGCCCAACCGCGATATCATGAGAAAAATCAGCGCGATTGTTCTCGGCGGGGGACGCGGCACCCGGCTTTACCCATTAACCAAGGTGCGCGCAAAACCGGCCGTCCCTTTGTGCGGCCGGTACCGGTTGGTGGACATTCCCCTGAGTAATTGCATCAATTCCGGCGTGAACCGCATCAGCGTGCTCACCCAGTTCAACAGCCACTCCTTGAACCGCCATATCAATAATGCCTATCAATTTGACGAGTTCAGCGGCGGTTTTGTGGAGGTCCTGGCCGCCGAGCAAACCAATGAAACCGGCGACTGGTACCAGGGCACGGCCGATGCCGTGCGCAAACACCTGTACCACCTCAACCGCCAACCAGCCAGCCATTTCCTGATTCTTTCGGGGGACCAGCTCTATCACATGGACTACCGCCATCTAATCAAAACCCACCTTGAAAAAGGCGCCGATGTAACCGTGGCCGCTCTGCCTGTCACCCGTGAGGCGGCACGCGGATTCGGGATTATGAAAGTAAACCAGCAGGGAGCCATTCGCCGTTTTGTGGAAAAGCCCACCGACCCGGTAGTGCTGGATTCACTGATTACACCCGGAAAAGTGTTCGATGATTTCGGCCTGGCCGCTGATGGAAAGGAATATCTGGCATCCATGGGCATCTACGCCTTCAAGGCGGAAGTCCTCGAACAGCTGTTGACCATGAATTATGAATGGGTGGACTTCGGCAAGGAAATTCTACCCAATGCGTTGAAGACATTCCGGGTATACGCGCATATGTTCAGCGGTTTCTGGGAAGACATCGGTACGGTCCGCTCCTACTTCAATGTTAGTATGGACATGACCTCGCCGAATCCGCCGTTTGAATTTCATGATCCCAAAAATACCATCTATACCCATACCCGCATGCTGCCGGGCGTGCGCATTTCGGACGCCAAGATAAAGGATGCCATTATTTGCAGCGGGAGCCGCATCCATCGGGCGGAGATCTCCAATGCCATCATCGGCATTCGCGGAATTGTGCAGGCGGGGGCCGTAATCAAGCGGTCTATTGTGCTGGGCGCCGACTACTTCGAAGAACCAGATGCCATCCGCAACTATCCCATTGGCATCGGAAAGAACACCCGAGTTACCCAGGCCATCATTGACCACAACGCACGCATCGGGAAGAATGTCGTCATCCAGGGCTCGAATAAGCTCCCAAACAAAGACGGCGAGGGCTACGCTATCCGGGACGGTATCGTCGTGGTGTTCAAGGATGCCGTCATCCCCAATAACACCCATATCGGAGACGTCTAGCCGGTATTGTCTTACCGCTTTCCCTGCTGATAAAATACACCGGTTGTATTGTCTGAAGACTAGGCCGTTAATACTATGGAAGGAACACTGTATGCAAACATCATTAATCATTGAATCCAACGGGTCCGGAAAAGAAAAACTGGAGGCCTTGCTGAGCCAGGGCTATACCGTGGTATCCATTACGGCCAACCATGGCAAAAGTTACAATGATTTCCTGATCATTCTGGAGAAAAAGGATTAACAAAGGAAAGAAGCTGGACAATGCGTAAAATCAACTATGGCTGGATCATTGCCGCGTCTATTGCCCTGGGTATCGGGGCGCTGATCTATTTCGGAAGCCCGAGCCGGCTTCCCGTGGAAGAACAACAGGCGCGCGAAGACGCCGCCGGCCGCTTGAAGAAGGTTCAAGCGGAAGAAAATACTTTGCAGGAAAAAGAAACCGTGTCGGAAGCGGCCGCCGCGCCGGCAGCAACGAAAGAGGAAAAAGCGATGTGGCCTGAAGTCTCCCCCGACACCTTTAAAGTCAAGTTTGAATGTTCCACCGGCGACTTTACGGTGGAGTGTCAGAAAGCCTGGGCGCCCCTCGGCGTACAGCGCTTTTATGAACTGGTTCGCGAAGGGTTTTACGACAATTCCGCGTTCTTCCGCGTGGTGCCCGGTTTTGTGGTTCAGTTCGGTCTGGCTGCCGACCCGAAGGATACGGCCAAATGGCGCACCAAGCGGCTTCAGGATGACCCGGTCAAGGAAAGCAACCTGCCCGGTTACCTCACGTTTGCCACTTCGGGGCCGAACTCCCGCACCACCCAGTTGTTCATCAACACCGGTTCCAACAAGAATCTTGACCGGATGGGGTTTGCCCCCTTCGGAAAAGTAATCGAGGGCATGGATGTTGTGGAAGGCATTAATGCGGAATACGGGGAACGCCCGAACCAAGGAATGATTACCCAGGAAGGCAATGCTTACCTGCTTAAGAATTTCCCCAATATTACCCTGATCAAAAAAGCGACGCTTCTGAAATAATACGCGTCAAGACAGCGTGCGGAATAGCTTCGAGGCTGACAGCGATTGCTTCCCGGCATGTTCCGTCATTGGGTATGCCTCATGGATGCTCTGGGTGTCATTGTTGGACTGGACATAGGCGATGCGCGGACCGGCATCGCCCGCAGTGATGCGTTGCAGTGTCTTGCGTTTCCCCACAGTGTGGTACGTGCCGGAACCGCGAGCGCGATGGCAACCGCCATCGCGGCGGCCCTCCGGGAACTTTCGCCGGTATTGGTCGTGGCCGGTATGCCGCTGAACCAGAATGGCGAGCCGGGACCGCAGGCGGCGCGGGTCGCTTCGCTGATCGATACACTGCGCACCATGACGCCGGTGGAAATCGTGGTTCAGGATGAGCGCTATACCACCGCGGAAGCGCTCCGGGTCGCGCGGGACATGAATACCCGGGGTAAAACCCGCAAGAACAAAGTGGACCAGGTTGCCGCGGCGCTCATTCTGCAGACCTATCTTGACCGGCGCGCAGCGGCGAAGCCGCGGCCTTCCACACAGGTATAGGAAGTAATGAGAAGTAAGCCGGCGGAAATACCGACCCGAAAGCGGCGATGGACTTTCTGGCGCCTCATGGTCATGGCCTTTATCTGGGCGTGGGTGCTTTTACTCGCGGGGGTGGGCGTGGCCGCCATCGTCGCTTTCCTGGTTTATGACCAGGTGACCCGTCCCGGGGAACCGGGCACCGCCGTAGAAATCACGATTCCCCAGGGAGCAAGCGGCCGGGACATCGGCCGCCTGCTCGCGGACAGGAGGCTGATAGAACACGAGGGCTTTTTCCGCCTTGCCCTCAGGCTCAAGAATGAGGACGTGATTATCCGCCATGGGGCCTATGAACTGCACAAGGGACTTTCCGCCCTGCAATTGCTGCAGGTCTTGATGGAAGGCCCGCCGCCCCACCTCCAGGCAAATCAATTGCGCGTGACCATTCCGGAAGGCCTGTCCATAGCGCAGACGGCCGCCTTGACGAACGCGCCGGAAGCGTTCATCGAAGCCGCAAAGGATGTTTCCCTCATCGAACGCCTTGGTATCACCGCCGAGACACTCGAAGGTTTTCTGATGCCGAACACCTACTTTTTTGACAAGGAGCCTGAACCGCGGGCATTGGTGGCCGTCATGGTTGCGCAGTTCGAGAAGCAGTGGGAAACGTTGGTCGCTGAGAACCCGGGCGCCGCACATCTGGACAAAAAGTACCTGGTGACCGTGGCTTCGCTCGTGGAACGGGAAACCAAAGTGGATGAAGAACGTCCGCTGGTGGCGCAGGTCATTTATAACCGCCTGCAGAAAAACATGCTCCTGCAAATGGATTCCACGCTGCAATACGCCCTGAACAAATACGGGCAGCGCCTTCTCAAGGAAGACACGCAGGTGAAATCCCCGTACAACACGTATCGCAACAAGGGACTGCCGCCCGGCCCGATATGCAACCCGGGGTTGAAGAGTCTGCGCGCGGCCATGGCCCCGGCGGATGTATCGTACCTGTATTTCGTATCCAATGCCGACGGCAAAACCCACACCTTCAGCAACACGCTGGAGGAACATAACCGGGCTGTGGCGCGATTTGCGCGTGAAATCCAACCGCAGCGGGCCGCACAACAATCAGAGCAGCAACAACCCTGAGAAAAAGGCGCCGGTCTTTGCGGCTGGGCAACCACGCACCGGCGGGCACACTATCAACCGTAATTTCGGCAAGATTCTTGCCGGGGAGGTATCCCAATGAACCCATCGATGGAACAACGTTATCTCGAACGGCTTAACCGCTTTGTCACCGCCTTGCGCAACGAAAAACCCGACTGCGTGCCCATTCGCCCGTTCGCCGCGGAATTTGTGGCGCGATACGCCGGCTACACCTGCCAGGAGGTGACCCATGACTTCAACAAGGCTTTCGATGCAACCCGCAAAACCTTGTCCGATTTTGACTGGGACGCGGCCCCGGGAAGCATGGTCTACGTGTGGACCGGACTGACCCAGGCGCTCGGCTTGCGTTACTACGGCATTCCTGGCATTGATGTCCCCCCTGACACCGGATTCCAATATCTGGAACCGCCGGCCAACCAATCCTTCATGCGTGAGGACGAATATGACCAGCTCATCGAGGACCCGACAGCCTTCCTGTATAATGTCTGGCTGCCCCGGGCTTCCCGCGCCATTGAGCCGGTCGGAGGCACCGTCACCGCCAACCATAATTATGCCCTGGTAAAGGGCGCCATGGCCATGATGAATTATTTCAACGCCTTTCCCGTTCAAGGAGCCCGGATGCGCGAGGAATGCGGGACCGCTTCCGCCATATCAGGCATCTTCAAGGCGCCCTTCGACATCATCGGCGACAAACTTCGCGGTTACGAAGGCCTGACCATGGATATGCTCGTACAGCCGGAAAAGGTACTCGCCGCCTGCGAAGCGCTCATGCCGCATCTCTACCAGATGGCCCTCTCCGGCGCCGACCCGGACGGGCACGTACCCATCGGCTTCTGGATGCATCGCGGATGCGTGCCCTTCATCACGCCCGAACAGTTCCGGTCCCATTACTGGCCTACCTTAAAACCCATCATTGAAGAACTCTGGGCCCACGGACATCAAACCATGTTCTACGCGGAGGGAAACTGGGACTACCACCTCGATACCTTTGCGGAACTGCCCGAACGCAGCATCCTTTTCCATGTGGACCGAAGCAACCTGGAACGGGCCCATAAGAGTTTAGGCCACAAATTCTGCCTCAGTGGCGGTGTCCCCAATACTGTTTTGTCCTACGGCAGCCCGGATGAAGTACGCGATGCCTGCAAGAAGGTCATCGATATCGCCGCCCGTGACGGCGGATTCATCATGGATGCCAGCGCCATACTGCAAAATGACGCCAAACCAGAAAATTTGCGGATATTTACGGAATGTACCCGTGAATACGGACAATACGGCGGCAGCCCCCGCGCCGAGATGCCACCCCGGGTTAACGACGGCCAGATAGCCGACGGGCCGCCCCGGGCCTTCCCTCCGGACCCGCGTGCCGGAGCGTGCATCCCCTGGGAACACTATAAAAACGAGCTGCCTTCGCTTACAGGAGACGAGGCCATTGTAAAACGTGTCTGGCAGGAAGTGGACGGTCTGGGCTACATCTTTATCTGGCATTGCCTTCTGTCCTTCTAATTGCAGAACGCCGGACGGATGGAATAGTAACAGGGACAGGGTTGTTTCCTTCCCCCGATACATACG
>JAKJCY010000254.1 GCA_022706235.1 Candidatus Hydrogenedentota bacterium
TCCTGGCCCATCATGCGCATCATCTTTTCCATCTGTGGGGAAATATCCTGGGCATCAATCACCAGGCAGGCGGGCGAAGCGGTCAACCGCCCGGAAAGGCGCACCTCCTTTACGCGGTCTTCCAGAACCGCTTGCAGCGCCTCAATCAGGGGGCGGTACGTTTTGGTTTGTTCTTCGCGCGCTTTTTGGTTCGCTTCCTTCTCGCTATCCGACCCGAGTTCAACGCTGCCTCGGCCCACGGCCTGCAGCTTCTTGTCTTGGTACGCAGAGACGGACGGGGCCCATAGCTCGTCCACCGGGTCGCTGAGCAGCAGCACCTCGTAGCCCTTTTCGCGGAAGGCCTCAAGATGGGGTGATGCCTGCAAGGCCGCGCGCGATTCCCCGGTAAGATAATAGATGCAGTCCTGGTCGGATTTCATGCGCGAGACATAGGTTTCAAAAGACACGGGCGTGTCGCCCGACTCCGTGGTGTCGAACAGCATCAGGTCGGTCAGCGCTTCCCGGTTTTCAAAATCCATCAACAACCCTTCTTTAAAGACGGTGCCGAACTCTTTCCAGAAGCCCCGATATTTTTCCTGTTCCGTATCGCGCATGGCTTTTAACGTCGCCAGAATTTTGCCCACAATACCCTTGCTCATGCGCTGTACCTGGCGGTTTTCCTGAAGCAGTTCCCGGGAGATATTCAGGGGCAGGTCCTCCGAATCCACCACGCCCCGGACGAACCGCAGATAATCGGGCAGCAACTCCCTGCAATCGTCCATGATGAAAATGCGCTTGATATACAAGTGCAGGCCGTGCTTGCGCGCTTCCAGCGGCATCATAAGGTCGAAGGGCGCTTTTTCCGGGACGTAAAGCAGCAGCCGGTATTCCAGGGTACCTTCCATCTTGGCCTGGATGCGCGTCAGGGGGTCGCTCCAGTCGTGGGAAATGTGCTTGTAAAATTCGTTGTACTCCTCTTCTGAGACCTCCTCCTTGTCGCGTAACCAAAGCGCCTTCATGGAGTTGAGCCGCTCTTCTTTCACGACCGTCTTCTCTTCCGCACCAGGCACCGGGTTGCCTTCCTCGTCCCGTTCCACCTCGGTGCGTTCCACGGTCAGAAAGATGGGATAGGAAACAAAATCGCTGTAGTGTTTTACGATACGCCGAATTTCCCATTCCTGGGTATAGTCCTTCAAACCGTCCTCTTCATCCGCCGCTTTCAAATAAAGTATGACCGAGGTGCCCGCCGTTTCGCGTTCAGCATCGCTCAGGGCATATTTGCCATCCCCGGCACTTTCCCAAAGCGTCGCGGCGTCTTCTCCTGCACGCCGGGTCACTATTTGCACCCGGTCGGCTACCATGAACGTGGAATAAAAGCCGACGCCAAACTGGCCGATGAGTTCCGGCAGCCCCGCCGCGTCTTTGGACTCCCGCATTGCCTTTAAAAATTCCTGGGCCCCGGACCTGGCGATAGTGCCTATAAACTCCCTGAGATCCTCGCGGCTCATGCCGATACCGTTATCAGAAACCGTCAGGATGCGTTCCTTGCGGTCGACGGTAATATGGACCGCTTGTTCTTCCGCGGAGGATAATTCCGGGTGCTTCACCGATTCGAAGCGGCGTTTGTCCAAGGCATCGGAACTGTTCGAAATCAGTTCCCGGAGAAAAATGTCCTTGTTGGAATAGACGGAGTGGATCATTAACTCCAGCACCTGCCTCGCTTCAGTCTTGAATTTGTAGGTTTCTTTCGTCTTGTTCATGAATCGTTTCCTCCTCGTGCCCCGGCATACCGGGGGTAGACACATGTGTTTACAAGTGAATGCCTGGGTACAAGTCCATGCATCTCAGCTGGCGACGTAAGCGTCTATGCTTTCGCGCAGCGTTTTATAAATCCAGGCCCGCTTGGCGTCATCCGTTTCCAGCAGGGTCACGCGGAAACCGGCATGGGCGCATTGGAACCCGGTCAGCGGCACCACGACGATCCCGGTCGCCCCCATCAGGTAATACACGAAACGCTTGTCCGGACTGACATTGCGCACCAGGGTTTCGATGCGTTCGCGGACCGCCCGGTTCTCAATGGGAAGCGTTTGGCGATCGTTCAGGACATTATCCTTGAACATGACGGTCAGATAGAAGGCGCCGCCGGGCTTGTTCACGATAACCGAATCGCATCCCTCAAAGACACAGACCGCTTCATCCGCACGCTTGCTGAACATCAGGGCCCGTTCCATCAGGTGTTGCTGGTAGCGGCCGTTGCCGCATACCAGGGGCAGCGACAACTGGGGCAGCGTCGTGGAGCAGACCTCCAGCCGTTTGGCCGCCAGCAGGCTGTTGATGTACGTGTCGAAATTCTCATCCCGTGCCCGGTTCAAAATCTCTATCCAGCCGCACCGCGCGCCGGGCCACGGGTATTCCTTGCTGATGCCGCGCATGGCTATGGCCGGAACATCTTGAATCCACTGGCTCATGTGCAGCCGGGGATGACCGGGATAGGTGATGTGGGCGTAAATTTCGTCCGCAATGATGAAAAGATCATGCTCCTGCGCAATGGCGACGATCTCGTCCAGTATCTCCCGGGGATACACCGCGCCGGTGGGATTGTCGGGACTCAACAAGAGTATCCCCGCAATGGAATCGTTGTATTTGACGTTGTTCCGGATGTCTTCCACGTTGGGCAGCCACCCGTTGTAAGGGTCCAGATCATAAGTCACATGGTTATACCCCGAATGGGCGGCTTCGGCGGAAGAATGGGTGCTGTACGCGGGAGACGGGCCGAGCACACGCGCTTCCCGCTTAAGAAACCCGTATACCCGGGCTACGGCGTCACCAATGCCGTTGAAAAAAATGATATCCTCGGGGGTGATTTTTATGCCGTCTTTGCGGATGTTCACCTCGTCCGCCAGAAACGCTCGGGTTTCAAGCACGCCGGCCGTATCGCAATACCGGAAGGAAGTCGGCTGCTCGAGCAATTCATGAAGAATATCACGTATCCACGGGGCGAGTACCTCACCCTTTTCCACCGGGTCGCCAATATTCTCCCAGGTTATCGTCTGTCCGAGGGACCGGATTTCCCGGGCAACGACGACAATTTCCCGAATCTCATATTTAAGGTTGGTTGCACCTTCATGTACTATGCTGCGTCTCATAACTGAAAAATACCTTCAATCATTTAGGTTGATCTTTTGAAACATTTTATGGCCCGGGAAAGGATGACACCTCTTACCCTCTTATAAATAGCATATAATAAGAACACGGCCACGCTGGGAAGGAGACTACGTTTGCAGCCTGTTTATATGATAGGCTTTTTACACCGAGTATTTCAATCGCTGGCGAAACCGTTCAGGAAACTCAATCTCATGGATGAAAACAACAAGGACTTCCCGGAGATAGTTACGGGCGCCGCCCTTGTCTATGCCTTCTTTGTTCTCCTTGTAGGCGGTTTGTTTACCCTGATGCTTCTTTTCGGTGAACCCGTGGCACAAGGCTAACAACACCCGCAACCCGCCGGGAAGGTCAATAGCCTCATAACTTGTCGTTCTTGCGTCCTTCAAGTCTTTCAGGTCTCCGGCGTCCTTTCGCGCAAACCCGCGCACGATTGGAATTCATGCAAGCGCGGAAATACAATACAAATTCAAACCCTCGGGAGAACATCATGTGGATTTTCAGTACTATCGCTTCAAAACGCGCCGTTGTCACGCTTATCCTCGGTCTGGCGCTGGCCGGCGCCGGTATGTGCCTTGCCGGGGACACAACACCGGTAAACATTAAAAAACTGGGCACCATCGACATAGACCTGGTTGAAACAACGCCCGTCGTCTTCAACAACAAGGTGTACCGTTTCGAATATGTCCGGCAGAATTACTGGAACAACAAGACCGGCGATTCCTACTTCCGGTTCATAGACCACGAAACCGGGAAAGCCACGAATTCCTTCGCCAGGGGGTATCACCTGGGCAGTGCCGCGGTGGACGGCAGCCAGGTCATTGTGACCGCAGTAAATATCTGGGACGGGGACAAAATTGATGTTTTTGTTTCCCGCGACTTGAAAAATTGGGAATCCTGGAACGCCCTGACCCTGCCCGGTTACGGCATGTTTAACACCTCTTTGTGCAAAGCCGGGGAGGACTATGTGCTCATGTTCGAAGTGGGCAAGCCGCCGGAAATCGCCGGCTCTCCCTTTACCGCACGGTTCGCCAAATCGAACGACTTAAAGACATGGACGCTGACCCCACCCGAATGCACCTACGACAAGAGCCGATACACCGCGCCCCACTGCCTGCGCTATTTCGAAGGGCACTACTACAACTTCTTCCTTGAGGCGGTCAAAGACGGTTATGAGCAATATGTGGTCCGTTCCAAAGACCTTATTCACTGGGAGCCCAGCCCGCTGAATCCCGTCCTGAAGGCCTCGGACGAGGATAAACTCATCCATAACCCCAACCTCACCCCGGAACAGCGCAAACGGGTCGCCGAAGCCAACAACATCAATAACTCCGATTTCGACTATTGTGAATTTCAGGGCGCACTCGTCATCAACTATTCCTGGGGCAACCAGCAGGGGGTGGAGCATCTCGCCGAGGCGCGGTACGAAGGGACGGAAGCGGCGTTTTTAAAGGCCTTGTTCCCGTGACCCGGGCGGATAATGCGTAAAAAACAATCGCCCTTCGAGAGGTAATCCAGGAAACAAAACTTGGTTGCTGGAAATATTTCCAATCTGACGGACTTAAAGACGCAATTCGGGCAGGAGGGTCCCTTACGTCCTTTTAGTCGTTTTTGTCCCTTGTTTTAACACGCTTTCCCAACACCAATCATTCTCACCCGCTTAGAAAAGCGCCTCCCGCAAGAAACGCAGCACATAAGGCCCCAGAACCAGGCCCCCGATAACCGCCGAACCGATGGCGGCAATAAGCACGGCACCCGCAGCCACATCCTTCGCCTGTTTTACCAGCGGATGGAATTCCGGGGAAGCCACATCGGCCAACAATTCTAAAGCGGTATTGAGCGCCTCCGCCGTCCACACCGCCATCACCGCCAGCACAAGGCAGCACCATTCCCAGTCGGACAGCCCGAAAAATGCGCCCAGCACTGCAATCGCGGCGGTAGCCATCGCATGAATCCAGGCATTATGCTGGGTCTTCAGCATAGTCCACACCCCTGCAAAGGCATATTTGAAACTGCGTATGCGCCCCCTGATTGCAAAAGGGGAAGGGTTTTTAGGGAATTCAGGCACTACGTTATTCATTCCAGAAGTGTATGCCATTGTAAATGCCAGATCAACTTTTTCCATCTTCGTTTTTTCCCCAGTTCTTCGCCCCCGTTCCACCCACATACTCTTAAGCACCCGTTTTGCACGCACTAAAATCACTTTTGAATTAAAGATGGATTCCTCCCCGTTTACACAGAACTGTTTACTCCGTTTTGAGTATTTCAGGAACATTTCATGGTTTCAAGATAAGTCATGGGTATGGCCACGTGTCGTAGGTTGTACTTGGGGAGACACATCTCCGCGAAGTTTCCTTTTCGTTCCCGCCTCAACTTGGGAACAAGAAAAAGATTATGCTTGGATGGACTATGCGAACGAGAGCAAAACACGGTCGCGCGGGTGCACCATAAAAAAAACCTTGCACGCGTATACGTACAAGGTTGGAATTGTTAGGTGGAGATGCCGGAAGGGGGCGTCCGACATCTCCGGTGAGGTGTTTTGGCTCTGAGGGGGAACAGAGCGTTGCAGAGAAAAACGTATGAGTACTGAAGGTGGAGATGCCGGAAGGGGGCGTCCGGCATCTCCGGTGAGGTGTTTTGGCTCTGAGGGGGAACAGAGCGTTGCA
>JAKJCY010000255.1 GCA_022706235.1 Candidatus Hydrogenedentota bacterium
GAACGTATACGGCTTGAATATTCTATCCCTGACCGAAACCGGCGATATCAGCGAAACCTACGCGGCGATTCCTGCAGGAAAAGGTGATTCTCTGGCGAAGGCGGTGGGTGATGCTGACCTGGAGCCTCTGGTGGGGGCCGCAAAGGAATTAGCCACGTCCGCGGAGACGCATCGTTTCGTTCCCGCCCTGTCTCCGGAACACCGGGGGCCTTTCGGATATGCCGTATTGCGGTCCCCGGCAGCGGAAGGCGGCGGATGCTGGCTCGCCTATCCCCGAAGCGAGGTATGGCCGCCCGCGGAAACGGACACCCTATGGGAGTTGGATTTTTTTACCTACAAAAAACACATGGAACGCCGGGACCGTATTAATGCGCTGGGCATAACGGAAGATTTCCGTATCAACAATTATGGTTTCCGGGACGCGGATATTATCGTGCCCAAGCCGGCGGGTACATACCGGATTTTGTGCGTGGGCGCGTCCACGACAGAAGAAGGGCCCGTTAATGATCTTACGTATCCGGCCATTCTCGAAACACTACTGAACAAACATTTCGGATTCAATCGTATCGATGTGGTCAACTGCGGTCTTTCAGGCATGAATTCGCTGAAACATCGCATGCGGGTCGGAGACTACCTGGCACTGGACCCCGACCTGGTCGTCCTCTATAACGCCGTAAACGACATCTGCCACGACCTCTATCCAATATGGGTCAAGGATGCGTCGCCGCTTCAGAAGCGGCTTCGTGAATCCGTTTTTTTACGGCGTTATTTCGGGCAGGTATTGCTGCCTGACCGGTCGCGCATGCGCGCGGACATTGAACACTCCAAAATATCCAACCTGGAATTTTTCATCCGGTATTTCCGGAAACACCAGGTGGATGTGGCCGTATGCAGTTTTGCGGCTCCCAGTCCCGACGCGCTCAGCCGGGTGGAACGGGACTATTACGAATATTATACCGTGCTGGAATGGACGGGACGCTATTCCAACTTCGAGTGCTACCTGAACGCGCTGCGCCTGTACAATGAAGCTTTGCACAGGCTTTGTGAAAGAGAGAACGTATTGTATATTCCCGTTGAGGAAAATATGCGCGACGGTGTCGTCATGTTCGGGGACATCTGCCATCTGCGCAATCCGGGCATTGAGAAGAAGGCCGGCATCATTGCGGATGCGCTCACTCCCCGTATTGAAAAGGCCGCGAGGCTCTAGGGAGACCTGTACCACCTCCCTTCCTTACAGCCTTTATTGCCGCAGGTCCGGGTGGGTATACTATACAGGCAGATAAACTCGTCCCGTCCGGAACAAGGTAGGCTTACCCGGCTTGCCTGTTCGCTTTTTACCGCCACGAGGGCGGTACTGTTCCAGGAAAGAAGAAACATTTCAGTGAAAGGACCGTTCAGATGACGCATGGGCGTTTTGAGCGACGGCTGTTTTTAAAAATAGCCGCGCTGGGCGCGGGCCTTGCCGCAGCTGCCGACATGCACGCGGACGGTCCGGCTTCGATCGAATCCCGGGGCACACGCGACAAGGCCGCTCCCGTTACCTATTGGATGCACGGGTTCGGCGGCGATACTCCCGCCGACACGGCCCAGGCACTGCGTGACGCCGGGTTTCATACCGTGGTCGCGGGCGGGGCGGCGGTCATCGAAGCGGTCCATGCAGCCGGCATGGAATCATGGGTATGCGGCAGCGGTTTTCCGCTGGTGCGCGATACGGACGAGTTGAAGTCGGTGGACATCACGGGGGCGCCGCAAATCTGGTTTGGTTCCGGGTCCCCCTGCTGCCGTGAAATCCGCCTGGCATCCCTGGCTTCCTACGCTGAAATGGTGAAGACGCAGGGAATACAGGGCATTCTTGTGGACGGCGTCCGATTCGCCTCACCCGCAAGCGGCCTGATGCCGTTTCTGACGGATTTTTCCATACATGCCGAGCAATGCGCCCTGGAACGGGGTTTTGATTTCGGCCTGATGAAGCACGATGTGGAACGGTTCCACCGGGACCTGACCGGGCAGGAAGCATCCGCCTTGCAGTTGGCGAGACGGTTCGCCACGCCCTCGGGACTGCTCGAATGGTTGACCCGATACCCGGGCCTGCTGGAATGGTTCCGCTTCCGGCGCGCTTATACCACAGAGCATTTCCGGGCCCTCTCCGAGATCATACAGGGGGCGAAACTGCGTATGGGCATCTATATTTTCACGCCCTCCCTGGCGCCACTGGTGGGCCAGTCCTATGCGGACCTTCGCGACGTGGCCGATGTGTTTGCACCGATGATTTATCGCAACTACCCGACCCATCCCGGTCCGGCCTGCCTGAATTGGGAACTGGCCGAGATTCCGGGTGAGCTCGGCCTCGCCGGCACACCTTACGAAGCGGAAGTCATGACCTCCATGCTTGCCTGGGCCGGGTTTGCCGACCTGAATATTGAACCGCGCGTGGACGCCGTGAAAACGTCGCTGCCGCCGGAGGCCGTAGGACAAGAAACACAGCGCGCACGGAACCTGATCGGCGCGGACAAGGAACTTGCGCCTATCATCTATATCGATGATCCGCTTATGGCCGACACGGCGCGCCTGGTACGTGAGGGCGGCGCGGACGGCATCAACTTTTTCGTGTTCAAGGAAGACTGGGCAACCCTCGTGGGCCCGGCAGTCAGTTCATAAACACTGTATCAACCCATTCAACAAAGGAAAGACAACGATGAGAAAACACTGCAGTATCCTGACTTCACGAATGATCTTTATTACAGCCGGCCTGCTGGTGCTGGTCCTGTCCGGCGCCTGCGCGGAAACCGCCGTGGACCCCGTGCCGCGCGACGCTGACTGGTGGATTGAACGTAATGCCGCCGTGAATGCGCGCGTCAAGGAAGGCAACGTGGACTTGCTGATGATTGGCGATTCCATTACGCACGGCTGGGAAAGCGGCGGGGCGGCGGAATGGGAAAAGCATTACGCCCGGCGCAACGCGGTGAACATGGGGTTTTCGGGAGACCAGACCCAGCACGTGTTGTGGCGCCTTGCAAACGGGCACTTGGACGGTATCTCCCCGAAACTGGCGGTTATCATGATTGGCACAAACAACTTTAAGAATCATTCGGCCGAAGAAATAGCGGGCGGTGTGAAGGCAATCGTCGCCAAACTGCGCGCAACGCTGCCGGAAATGAAGGTCCTGTTGTTGGCCATTTTCCCGCGCGGAGATGTAGCCGTGGAATACCAGGCCAAACTAAAAGAAGCCTCCGAATTATTCTCCACAGCGGAAGAAGATCCCATGGTTGAGTTTTTGGACATCAACAGCGCGTTTCTGGACCAGCAAGGCAAGTTAACAGAAGCGGTCATGCCTGATTTTCTGCATCCCAATGAATACGGCTACAGCCTCTGGGCTCATGCGGTTGAACCCACCATCGCACGCCTGATGGGTGAAGACGGATGGAGCGAATTGTTTACTGGCGCAAGTCTCGTCGGATGGCAGCAGGTGGGCGGCGAGAAGGAGACCTGGGGCGTGGAAGACGGGCACCTGTACACGGATGGCGAAGGCGGCGGATGGCTGTCCACCACCCGCACATTCAATGACTTCGAACTGGAACTGGAGTTTAATGTGCCGGCTGGCGGCAACAGCGGTGTGTTTGTCCGCACACCCCGGGAAGGCAATCCCGCCTATGCGGGACTCGAAATACAGGTGCTCGATGATGCGGCCCCCGAATATGCCGAGTTGAAGCCCTGGCAGTTCTGCGGTTCCGTCTATTCCTTACTCCCGCCGGCCCAGCGCGTTTCAAAACCCGCGGGTGAGTGGCAGAAAATGTATATCCGGTATGATGACTTCAAGATTCAAGTCAAGCTGAATGACCAGGAAATCGTAAACGGGGATATCAGCGAATTCAAGGATAAAGCGCCCGACCATCCCGGTGTCCTGCGCGAGGAAGGGTTTATCGGCCTGCAGAATCACGGGTCCCGCCTGGACTACCGCAACATCAAACTGCGCGAACTGCCCGAATAACGGTTGGAACCGGCCCATAAGAGCGGCCCCGGCGATTGATTTCCCCGGGGCCGCGTTACTTTTTTCGGGGCATCCTGACTCCAGGAACACAACAAAAGGTATAAAGTTGGATTTTTTTTTGCTTTCTGCCACAATATAGAGTAATGACGATCATGGGATGGCCATGTTCGCATGACAAAAGGGAAGTGCCGGGTAATGAACGCACGACGCATTCGCATCCTCCATGCGGCGGATTTACACCTGGGCAGTTCCTTTGCTTCTTTGGGGGTGGACAGCGTAACAGGCAACAAACTGCGCGGGGCGCAGCGGAAAGTGTTCCGCCGCATTCTTGAAACCGCGCGCCACTGGCCTGCCGATGCCTTGTGTATTGCGGGCGACCTGTTCGACGGGGTGCATGCCGAGAAAGACCTTCTCGACGAGGTTCTTGGAATGCTGGAAGAGGCGGCGCCGTTGCCTGTGTATATCGCACCCGGCGGCAGCGACCCTTTTGTGACGGAATCCCCCTACGCGCTTGCCTTGTGGCCGGAAAATGTCACCGTGTTTCCCCCGGGAAAGTGGCACGCCGCCTTACATAGCGGATTGCCGCTGACGGTGCACGGGCTCGGCTATGACGGCGCACGTGACCAGGAACTCTTGTCTGAGGGATTGAATATTCCCCGGGACGGGCGTATTCATATTGCGGTGACCCACGGAACAATACCCGACGTGAAGGGCGAGAAAAAATACGCCGCTCTCTTCAAACACGCCATTGGCGCCAATAATGAGCTCGCCTATCTCGCTATGGGCTATTTTCACGAGACAACCGAGATAGGCTTGGAATCCAACACGGTGGCCTGGTCTCCCGGTGCGCCGCAAGGCCGCAATTCCGACGAGACGAAATCACGCCATATCCTGCAGGTGGAAATTACACAGGAGGACGGCGGGGTTCCTTGCGTTTCGGTAATGCCTGTCGATGTTTCCGAAATTCTTTTCGAGCGGCTCGATCTCGATATTGCCCGGGCCGCAGACGCGGCGGCGCTGTTTGACGCCCTCTGTGCGAAGGATCCGCGTGAAAAGGTGGTTCACCTTTGCCTTCACGGGGCGCGGCCCGCCCAAGCCGAGGGGATAGTTACGGACTTGCGGAATATGACAAACAGCCTTTTCCTGTATGCGGACATAGAAGACAACACCATTATCGGGCAGGAAACCCTGGTCCCGGTACGGGACAACAGTTGCCTGTCAAAACTCATTGAACTCATGGGGTCCAGAATCCTCGATGAAACGATACGGGAAAATGCCCTGCGGGAATCTGAAGCGCTTGAACTGATGCTGAACGCGTGTCACACCATTACGCCCAGCACCCCGGAAGAGGGCTTTTTATTTTCATGACCATAACAACACTCCCATATCCCGGCCCCGATTCGCAACAGGGAAAGACTGCTCTGGACCCGAAAAAGCACTTCATTTATTGTTCCGATCAGAAGACCGTTGAAACCGTAAGCGAAGAACTTTGCGCCGCCGGCGAAACGCCCGCGCCGCTTCGCCTGGCGCTCGATAACGTGCTGCATGCAACAAACGGCGGGAAGACGCGGGATTCTGTGCAGGAATTGCGCTCCCTTATCGACACAGGCGGTACGGGCAATGACCTTGACCGCGTCCATGCAGGATTGGCACATTTTGTGGAGCTTCAGGGGCGCAGCCGCGGTCCGGGCACACCCCTGGCAACCTTGCAGGCACGGAAAGCACAACTGGAGCAAGAGCGGCAAAACGTGGGAAAGGCGCTGGATTCCGCATGCGCGCTGGCACCGGACATATACAAGGCCCGC
>JAKJCY010000256.1 GCA_022706235.1 Candidatus Hydrogenedentota bacterium
AAGGGTCTATGGACCGCCACGGCCGCCCCTGGACCTCGCCGCTTCACGACCAAACCCGGCAGTATCACCCGGACATGTGCCCGAAAACCCTGGAAATTCTGGGGAGGACTATCGTCATTTCCCTGGCCCAGACCTTTGAAGACCGTCACGCCGAATGGGTTATTCAGGGCATACGCAAAGTCGCAGGAAACCTGATATGATGCCGGTAGCCGAGCTTCCTGTTTTATAGGTCCTAGACGTCCTATGGGTCCTATAGAATAATCTAACCCGGAACAGCATAAAGGAGTTCCAGTATGCGTTACATCCTTATTCTTGGTCTCTCTTTCTTTCGGAGACGGAGGTATTTTCCGGAGCCGAATGGATTCGCGACCCGGTATTTGCCGATGTGCCCGTATTAAATCTCTTCCATCGCGAATTTGAGCCCAAGCCGGAAACCTCCGGACCGACCCACGTGCATACCCTGTTCCGAAAGGAAATTATCCTTGACCGCGCCCCGGCTTCCGCAACACTTTACATTACGGGCGACGACTATTATAAGTTCTATATTAACGGCAAGTATGTCGTGCAGGGGCCATCACCGTCCTACCATTTCGCGCATCCTTACTACCGGCTCGACGTGACGGACAGTCTTCATGCCGGCGCGAATTGCCTGGCCGGACATGCCTATTACCAGGGACTGGTCAACCGGGTGTGGAACAGTGCTGACAACCGCTCCGGGTTTATGCTTGCCTTGGAATTGCGTCATGAAGACGGTGCCACTGAACGCGTGATTACGGATACGGACTGGCGCTGCTTCCAACTCAAGGCCTTCCCAATGGCCGATACCATAGGCTACAAGACCCAGTTCCTCGAAAACATGGACATGCGTGAAATGCCCCGGGGTTGGCGTGAGGCCGGGTTTGACGACAGCGCCTGGAGCACCCCGTTAGCGGGCGGGCAGGACCACCGGTTTGAACTCCAGGCGACAGCGCCCCTGCAGGTAACCCGCTACAATCCTGTTAAAACCGATGACTGCGGGGAAGGACGGTATGTCTACGATTTCGGACAGGAAATAGTCGGTCACACCAGAGTGCGTGTTCGGGGTCCGGAGGGTCATGTGGTCTCCGTAAGGCACGCCGAGGAATTAGATGAAAGCGGCGCGCCCCGTTTCGAAATGCGCGCTAGTTGCCGATACGAGGAAAAGGTAACCCTGTCCGGGGAGGAGGACCTTATCGAGTTTTATGATTACCGCGCGTTTCGCTACCTGGAACTGGTGGACACGCCGGACATGCCGGAGGTCTGGGTGGATGTGCGGCATCATCCCTTTGACCGGGAGAAGTCAACTTTTTCTTCAGGGAACAAATTACTGGAAGACACTTGGACTATATGCCGCAACGGGGTCCAGATGGGCGCTCAGGAAATTTTTGTAGATTGCCCGTCCCGGGAAAAAGGACAGTATCTGGGTGATGCGGTCATCACGGCGCGGGCTCACCTGTGGCTTACGGCGGACCCGTCCCTGACGCGCAAGGCGATCCTGGATTTCGTCCGTTCCCGTGTCATCCATCCGGGGTTGATGGCTGTCGCTCCCGGTAATCTTATGCAGGAAATCGCCGACTACTCGCTGCAGTTCCCCGTGGTGGTACTGGAATATTACCGTCTGACGGGGGATAGGGCAACGGCTGAATTCGCAGCGAATACCGTTTACAAGGAATTGTTTGATTACTTTGCCGGATTTGAAAATGAGAAAGGGCTGCTTGCAGGGATAGATAAAAAAAACGCGAAGTGGGTGCTAGTGGACTGGCCGGAAAACCTGCGTGACGGTTATGACTACGATTATTCCCTGAAAAAAGGGAACACGGTGTTGAACGCTTTCTATTACGGCGGCCTGCGCGCCGCAGCGGAATTGCAGACCTTGTTGGGAGAAGACGGCAGCGCGTATACCAAAAAGGCCGACCGCCTGGCACAAAGCTTTGCTGAATACATTGCCGACCGGGACACGGGCCTCTACCGGGACGCGCCCGGGTCGAAACATTACTCCCTGCATGCCAATGCGGTGCCGCTGGCCTTCGGCCTGACGGAAGGCGCGGACACAGGGCGCATGCTGGAACATATCC
Organism: Candidatus Hydrogenedentota bacterium; assembly: GCA_022706235.1. GTDB lineage: Bacteria > Hydrogenedentota > Hydrogenedentia > Hydrogenedentales > CAITNO01 > JAAYBJ01. Next base: position 2,094 of record JAKJCY010000256.1, read on the forward strand.
GTTCGAAGGGGCTCTCCTGCGGCGTGTATATTGCTTCCTATGTCATTGAGGGTTGTTTCAAGGCGGGCGCGGCCGACTTGGGTTTTTCCTTGCTCACCTCTACGGATGCCCATTCCTGGAATGAGATGCTGCGCCATGGGGCCACCACCTGCATGGAAGCCTGGGCGCCCGATCAGAAATGGAATACCAGCTGGCTCCATCCCTGGGCGAGCTGCCCCGTTTACCTCATTGCCCAGTATGTGCTCGGGTTATACCCCGCGGGGCCCGGTTGGACGGGTATCCGCATCGCCCCCGCGCCGGTGGCCAATCTCCCCGCTATGGAACTGAAAGTGCCCCTGCCCGCCGGGTCGATCAGTGCCCGGCACACCCCCGGCGAAGGGTATGTTTACACGGTATCCGGAAATATTCCGGTGGAAGAGAACGCGCCTGAAGCATTGAAGATTCAGATTGTCAGGGAACCGTAGAGGATGTCGTATAAAAGGCTTATCTGATCGGTCGAATCCGTCTGGTCGGCCCGATCAGGCAATTGAAGCCTTACAGTTTCGGCAGGCGTCCCTTACTCATGCGGCGGATAACCCAGCGCGTGGCGCCGGGAAGCAGGCGCTTGCACCAGGTGAATACCTTGCCGTGAAAGGTCACGGTTACCTCCGGTTTACGCCGGTAAAGGGCGTTGATGATGACGCGCGCCGCCCGGGGCGTGGACAGCACCAGCCACGAAGGGACGGGGTCGGGCTTGTCGCTTACCCGGCCCTGCCGGTCCAAATGGCGAATTTCACTATCCACAAACCCCGGCTTGATTAACGTTACGGCGATGCCCAGTTCGTCCATATCGTGATAGATGGATTCTCCCAGTCCGTTCACCGCGAATTTACTGGCATTATAGGCGGAGGCGGATGGGGTGCCCACAACACCGGCTACACTGCCCAGAAGGCCAAGTTGTCCGTGGGATGCCTTTAATGCGTCCAGGGTGGCATAGATAGTATTGATCAACCCGAAAAAATTCGTCTCAAACTGACGCCGATAATCGTCCACGGTAATTTTGAACAAGGGCCCTGTTACGCCGGTACCCGCGTTAGCCAGAACAATATCGATACGTCCGAAGGCGTCGAGCGTGCCCGCCACGGCGGCATCCAGCGCATTCCGGTCACTCACATCGGCCACGAACATCCTGACGGGCGCCCCCAGTGCCTCTATTTCACCCTTTACCGAGGCAAGCTTGTCTTCACGGCGCGCTAACAGTGCCAGGCGCGCGCCTTCCGCCGCGAGTTGACGGGCGCTTTCCGCGCCAATTCCGGATGACGCCCCCGTAATGAAGACCACCTTATCCTCGAATCGTCGTTTCATGTCCTGCTTTTCCTCTTTGCCGACCCTATCGTATGCGCCGTATGTTTTGGCCTTGCACTTTTAAAGTACTCCCTTTAATTTCCGCATTCACACTCATTGACTGGCCCATGAACGAGGCGGATGCGGTTACCTTAGTCCCGTTCACGCTCCATTTTCCGGGAACGGCGCCCACCAGGGAATGGGAAGCTGTAGCCTGGCCGTTCGGCCCAAGTTCTATCACCGCCGGGCCATAGGGCGTGACGACTTCCCAAGCCGTGCCCACCAGCGTTTCCGCCGTAAGCGGCGGGCCCGACGGTGCCGATTGACGTTGCTCATACTGGGGAGCGGTGCGGGGAGGCGGCGCATAGACCACGGGAAGATTCAAGGCTTCGGCTGGGACCGGCGGTACCGGTTCCGGCGGAGGGGGCGGGGGCAGCGGCGCCACAGGCGCTGCCGCCTGCGGTGGTGCCTGGGAGACGGCCGGGCCGCGCATGACATTCATTACCATGGGAAGGGCCAGCACCAGGACAAGTATGATAACCGCTCCTAGAAGAATCTTCAGGTTCAATATGGGATTCCTTTCGCAGAATTAACGTTTGATTGAAAGCACTACCGGAGGGCAGTGGAATGAAAGACCGCCTGATTTTCAAGGCAAGTATAACACGTTCGCGGTCATACGTGCATGTTTGATAAACGTTTTATAGTTGAACTTTTCAGGCATTTTTGGCTATTCTCTTACGGATACGCGATTGCCAATGACCACGTGAAGCATGTTCCCATACCCCGAAGAGAAACCTGTTTATGTTCCCTGTTACGACCCTGGAAGTCACTAGCGGCGCTGCTCTTTCCCGTGCCGGAATGTTGATGCTCTTGTGTATGGCGTCTTGTGTGTCCTTTGCACAACAAACAGTGACTCTCGTCAACCCCTACGAGCGGGTGGATTGGGCAACTGCCGGTCAGTACAAAGCCAATCTGCATACCCACTCCACGGAAGGCGGCGGCACCAATACCCCGGCGGAAGTCATTGACTTTTACCACGACCGGGGCTATTCCATTCTTGCATTTACCGATAATGATGAATGCACCTACCCTTGGGAAGACTGGGGCCGTGTTCCCGAGGCGCTGGGCATGTTGGCCCTGCGCGGTAACGAGCACAAAAATCATGAGCATATTGCGGGGTATTTCGTCTGCATGAAAACGGATTCTTCCAGTGAAACACAAACCCTGTCGGAAATCGGCGCCGGGGGCGGGGCAGCGGTGCTGGTCCATCCCGGCCGCTATTGGGAACTTGAAGGAGGAAAGGTACCGGAGGAAGTGCTGCAGAGATATGTAACGCGGTATACTGAATTTCCCCAAGAGCGATTAATCGGATTTGAAGTGTTTAACGCATATAATATCCATCCCAGGGACCGGCAGTTGTGGGATGCCTTGCTGGGCGCGATGATGCCGCAGCGGCCTGTATGGGGATTTGCCAATGACGATACCCACTGGTTTGTCTATTTTGGTCTTCCCATGGCCGGCCTGTCATGGAATGTGATTCTGGCGGAGCGTCTGGACGAGGCATCCGTGCGCGCGGCCATGGAGACGGGCCGTTTTTATTTCAGCAGCGTGGGTACCCAGGTGGACCCCTCGTTGTGGAATGCCGCGCTCGTACCCGTAATTACGGACATTACCCATGATAGAACGGCGGGAACGGTAACCGTGAGCGCCCTCTCCGGGGGGCAGCCGTTGCCGGAAGGCAGATACCGGTGGATATCCGGCGGTGAAACAGTCCACATAGGTTCCTCGCTTGACTACCAGAACACACCGGGTATCGTACGCTATGTCCGGCTTGAACTGGAAAGTGACGGGGGTTCCACTTTGACCAATCCCTTCGGTATTGTTGTGCAGGAGGAAAACGAGGGCGAACCGTCGCCGCAGTACCACCCGGGCGATCTGGACGGGAATGGGCGTTTTATCATGGGGGAAGCTCTGGCATATCTTGCCGGTTGGCAACAGGGTGTCTATCCCATGTCCTACGCCATACGCGGGGTCTACCTGTGGCAGAACGGCGAAATGTACGGATATGATCCCGGCCGTATGCCGCCCCTTTGCTGGGACCTGGCGGCGGAATAGTGTTCGCCGGGGGTGACTCCTGTCACGTGCGGCAAATATTTTCCGCCCGCTATTTCTTTTCCCCGCGATATTCGATAAAGCAGCAGCCCGGGCATACGGGAAACAGGCCCGAGCGGCAGGCGCGGCGAAAGGCCTTCGTCATGCCGGCGTTCCATATGCTTTTCAGTGATTGCTCGCGCACATTACCGATCTTAATCAGCCAGCAGGGATACACATCCCCTGTTCTGCCAACGATAATGGTGTTCCAGGG
>JAKJCY010000257.1 GCA_022706235.1 Candidatus Hydrogenedentota bacterium
CTTCAACGGCAAACGGGGGCGGCGCATCCAGAAGTTCCGGCAGCAACACCTCATCGTATCCCCGGAAAAGAAGCTGAGGCAGGTTTTCCTGGTAGTTAAAGGACAAGGTTGCGCGGGTGGCGTCGTTATCGGGCGCCGAAATATCAAGGGAGACTTCCGGGAACGCTCTGCCATCGACCGGCAGCACCGTGCCGTTAATGGAAAGGATGGCCTTCCTTCCCGCCACCTCTTCCTTCAATACGAGGCGGCCCACGCGGAGGGTTTCGATTTTCGGCCAGACGGGAAGGGAAGGGATGCGGGGGATGCGCCATTTCCGTTTGGGCACAGGCCGGCGCCACACCGTCAGCTGGTCCACGTCCGCCTGCCGCAACTGGATGCGCCCCCGCAGCAGTTGCCGCAAAGACAACCGCAACTCGAGGCCGTTGATATCGATGAAATCACCCCGGGAATCATCCACTTCGATGGTATCAATATGGATGTGTGCGGGCAGCAGCCCCGAAATACCGCGGATATCCAGTTGGTAGGCCGTATGGTTCGTCACCAGCCGGGATATCAGCGCCGCCAGACCTGCCTTGCCGGGCGGCGTTTCCAGCACGATAACGGCCACTCCAAGCAGCAGAAGCGCGCCCGCAAAGCCCCACAGGACTCTCCGCAACCATAAACGTATCCGTGCGGTATTGGGCATGATTAGAAAGCCTGTCCGATACTGATGTAAAACTGGACGCTGCTGTCAATGTCCTCGCGGGGATTCAAGGGGACAGCGACATCAAAACGCAGGGGGCCGATGGGCGTGTAATAGCGTACGCCGATGCCCGCACCCCACTGTATTGAATCTCCAAAATCAAAAAAGGCGCTCTCATGGGCAGCGCCGCCGTCCACAAAGACGACCAGTCCGAATTGCTCGTTGATACGCTTGCGCAATTCCAGGGACCAGTCCGTTACGGAACGGCCCCCGGTGGGTTCGCCGTACTTGTCCAACGGACCCACCTCCTGGTACGCATAGCCCCGGATGCTGCCCCCACCGCCCGCGTACATCCGCTCATCCGCCGGCACTGTCGATAGCGATGCGCCGGCCGCCACCCCCAGGTGCAGGCGTGTCGCCAGGGTGTACCCGGATACTTCTCCCAGGGGAGTAAACCAGCTCAGGGTCAACTCATCCTTAACAAACCAGGTGCCCGCATCATGGACATCCAGGAACGGCGTCATCCGGTTTACCACCCGGTACCCCCGCTGCGGGTCCATGCGGTCATCGCGATAATCCCCGCTTATTTCAACCGGAAAAGACAGTAAATAATAATTTTGGGCCTCTGAACGCTGCTTCACGCGGCTGACACGGAGGGCCGGGCCGAACCCCAGGTTCCAGTGGGACGAATAGGGGTGTTCCAGCCAGGCGCCGATATCAATGCGACGGCTTTGGTAAAAGTCCGTGTCCAGTTGGCCGACCTTGCCATGAAGCGTCAGGGTGTTCCTGGAATTCATAAAATCCTGGATGACATAATTTACGCCAAAGTTTTGTTCCAGTTCCGTCACCTGGCTTGACAGGCGCAGGCTGCGTCCCAGCCGCATGAAATTGCGATGTTCCCAGTCCGCCGCCGCGCCGATGCCTTCATCGGTGCGGTACTGCAGGCCCAGGCTGACGGTGCGGTGCGGTCGTTCCGTCAGCTCAAGGCAGATGGGAAGACGGTCCTCCTCAGCCTCCGCCTGCGCAGCCGGGTAAAGCCGCGTCAGCGAGAATAATCCTGTCTTCTGGAGTTTCTCCTGGGTCTCTTTCACCCGCCTTTGGTCATACCAGGCCCCCTCCAGCCAGGAGATCTCACGGTGCACCACTTCGGCGCGCACCTTGTCCAGTCCGACCATCCGCGGCGGGCCAAAACGATACCGCCCGCCTGATTCCAGCCGATAGGTTATGTCCATGGTGTGCCGGTCATGGTCAACCAGGGCATCCCGCGTCAGGGCCCGGGCAAAGGGATACCCCATTTCCGTCAACTGAGCCACAAGAGCCTCTTCCGCACCGATTACCTCCACAGCCCGGGCAGGTGCCCCTCTGTCCAGGCGAAGTTGGAGGCTTTGCGGCGGCGTGATTTCCCCCCCCCCCGATGGATCATCCTCCCTTTCCCAAATCCGGACAGCAATAGCATCCATTTGGTATTGTGGACCGGGCACAACATCAAATGCGGTGACCAGTTCCGGCCAGGACAGGGCAAAACTTACCGTCGCACCGTAATACCCCTCCGATGCCAGGGCGCGCTTCAACAAGTCCTCATGACGGCGCGCCGCGCCACGCAACGCCGCTTCCGATTCCGGCGGACGGGTGCTTTGCCAGAAGGCCGGGGAATGACCTTCAAGGACTTCACGAAGCCCTTGAATCTCCACTCCCCGGATTTGTGCCTCGGGCATGGCGGCACCCGCAGCCGGAACCGAAAAAGAACCGGTAAAAAGAATCAAAAACAGTCCCGGCACGGCCCAACCGGCGCGCGCCAAGGTCGCTATCCATATTGGGTTCTTCATAGCACTATCATACCATATACGGGGTCGCCGGGGTAAAGACACCAAAGACTGTGCGGACCGAAAACGGGACTTTTCACCTATTGGCTGTAAACACCCGCATCGGCCTGAAATGGATACAATTACCCAGGCTCTGAGAGGGTGTACGGAAAGTTCCTTTGACAGCCTGCGCAATTATTGCAAATCATTGAGATTGCTGCGCTTCACTCGCCAATGACATTGTATCCATGTAGCCGTGATTGCGAACAACGTGAAGCAATCTCGACTTTACGTACACCCTCTAAGAAAGAATGTAGATTCGCATAAAGGACAGGAATCATAATACACAGAGTTTACGCAGAACGGTGGCCTATGATACGCTTGTCGCCAACGGACCGTCTCAAGCGCCAAGACCGCACAGCAATGGACAGTCTAACTATTTCCACGTTCGTCCTGTAACACACGAGGATACAGGTCTCCATGAAAACAAATATCTTGTTTTATTTGATTATTTTCGTCACGGGGCTTTTCTTATCCCCCGTCTTGCATGGCGAGACCCCTTTGCTGGCGCTGCGCGGAATCAGCGTCACCCCCCATATGCTGGTGGCGTCCATGCACTATGCCCGCGCGCCCGAACCCGCGATAGGCGCACTTGTGCAGTTATTTTTGCGTAACGATACGTCCCCGCGGCACGAACCTTTGGTTCTGGACAAGGGAACGGCCATCCTGTTTGAAAACAATTCCCCGGCTGAACTTCTTCAAAAAAAACTGTGGACCTGGCATGACACCCCCGCCGCTATTCCCGGCGAGTCCCTTATCTTCCCCTCGGAAACGTTGACGGTCTGGAGTTTCAACGGAAGGTCCCTTCCTTTCGGACCCGGCGGCAGGGTGCGCATGAAGGTGGGACCTGAATCTACCCCCTGGCTGTCGGAATCCCTCCACATCGCCCCCCCGGAATGCTGGCTGTCCGCCATCACATTTCCGGGTGCGGACACCGCAATTCAACCCGACAGTATGGTGGTCCACCTTGCCAACACTTCGAAGCTGCCCGTAAATATTTTGTCGTGCCGGCTCTGGCTGCCGCCGGACCCGAAGTCACCGCGCATTCTCGCGGCACAAGCACCGTTGTCTTCTCTTGAAGGGTTCAATGGACATCTCTCCATACCCGCCCTTGACCGGGGCGGTTTCACCGTGAAAACAGGGCCGTTGCCTTTGACCTATGCCGCAGTGGAGGTTACCCTCGGCCGGGACACGGGAGAACCGCTCACCGTGTGGGCGCACCTGCGTGTCAAGCCGGAACGCTTTGATATCTCCGGCGGCTGGGTGAACGGAAAAGGCAATCCCGTGGCAAGCGAGACCTTTCTGAAAGCGCTCAAGCGGCTCTATGTCAACACGGCCCACCTTGCCATAACGCCGGGGTACAGCGATACGGAACTTTATACGCGATACCCGTTGAAGTATTTCAACCGTCTCGCCCCCTTCGACCAATACGACACGGAGGAAATGCTGCCGCGCATACACGCCGTCGAGTTCCTGGGCGAACCCCAATACGGCGGCGGGCATCCCGTGCCGCCGCAGGAGGTCTGGGAAGCGCTGCAGCCCTACACCCTGACACGCCTGCCCACAACGGTGACCCACAGCGAAGAACGCGTTTGGCGGGATTACGCCGGTTTGAGCGACTATCCCCACTATGACGCGTACCGGGTTACGGCGCCGTCACCGGACGCCTGGCATAAATATGAACGCTGGGACGGTCAGCGCATCGGCTGGGGCGCGCCCCTGGAAACCATCGGCGACATGTGCCGTTCGCTGCGCGAACTGAACCGCCCGAAGCCCTGCGCCATCTGGTCTCAGGGCCCGCACGAAGGCTGGGGCCGGTACGGCGGCCGAAAGCGCACCTCCCCCACCCCGGATGAAATACGGCTGCAGGCCTATCACGCCATTTCCACCCGCATCACGTCGCTGTACTGGTTCAATTTAAGCCTGAAGACACTCGTCGAATGGCGTGACACCCTGGAAGAAGTCGGCCGCATCGGGCGGGAACTGCGCCTGCTCGACGCCTTTCTGCTTGAAGGCGACGCCTACGGCTTTGAGCGTTTGGTCCGGGAGGGAAACCGACCGGACTGGGACATTGCCTCGGTGTGCGGCCCCCGTGCAGCAGTGTTGTTTGCCCTGGACCTGGACTATACGCCTGACCCCGAAGAGCGGGTATTTAAGTTCGAACCGCCGAGACCGGCGCAGTGGCGATTTCCGCTACCGGCCTATCTCGGCAATGTAGCCGACGTTTTCCGTTTGGACGCGGACGGCGTATATGACGCCGCCTGGTCCCGGGACGACGCTGCGGTCGAAATCCAAGAACAGGCAAGCCGCGTGGTGGTGTACATTGCCGCGCCTGACGCGGCGTTACGTGGCCAGCTTGAACAAGAGCGGCGGCAACTGATAGCAGCGGAAACAGCGCTTCAATTCGACCCGGCACGGAACGATGCGGATTTCCGGGCGCTGGAAGAACTGCTGGCCTCACTGTAAGAAAAGGACTCAACGGTATGGGTCACTACGCTAACGGTTTCCAGAGGGTAATACCGGGGGCTTGCCTGCTTTCGGCATTGCGTTTTTGGAATTCCCCCGTAATAATTTCGGGACACCACCCTTCCGAGGTGGTCCTTGCCCGCGACCCAAGATACTAGCACTGCCAGGGCAAAAATGGGACTGCCTTGAGCGCATCTAACAACCATGAACTTTGTGCCAAATAAAAAAGTGCGCCGGGGATTGTTCCATTTTTTCTTTCCGTATATTCAACTTCCTACCTTTTGTAGCGGCTACAAGTTGACAACCTGCAAACTTAAATTCTCCCCCCCCCCGAGGGCAATTTGCGACAAAGAAGGAAAGCCCTCTTACAGTAATAGTCCTCGCAGCATTGAAATGGCATACCAGGGATGACGCACCAGGTACAGAAAGTGACGGCAAATAATACTTGGCCGCAGATAAAATCGCAGGTACAACCGGTTATAACGCTTATGAGCGTTCTTGAGTATGTTTGAATCCTTATAGGCGAATTTATAGGGGAATAAGCTAAACTCCAGTTCATCCCGGTGCTGTTCGAAGAATTGTGTCCCCGCATAGGGAATCATAATCCCCACGATTATTAGATCCAAGGGTGCGGTCAGGGCGCCTTTCAGCGTTTTTTGAAAATCATCTTCCGTCTCAAATGGGCCTCCAACCATAAAAAAGCCCACCGCTTGTATACCGGCCTTGCGTATGCGCGCCAGTTGCGGGTTAATCGTCTCC
>JAKJCY010000258.1 GCA_022706235.1 Candidatus Hydrogenedentota bacterium
GGGACTGCCCTTTTTTATGGGAGACGGAGAAGACGAACCTATGGCTGCTTGCCGCCATGACGCAGTTTCAGCCTGTTCTTTCGGAGGAAGGGCGGGCATTGAACGAACAGGAGGCCTCTCCCGCGGCCGCAATCCTGTCTACCGCGAACGCCGTGGCGGAGCTGCTGGAGGAGTCTTTTCCCGTAGACACGCACCTGGTCCATGTCTTGCTGCCGCCGGGGATGCCGCCGCCCCGCCAGTTGCGGTCCCATCCCGGCGTGGTTGTGCAGCTTTCCACGGCCGAATGCGATTTTGCCCGGCCGTTGACGGACCGTGACAGCCCGGAGAACGCGAAGTTTACCGCGCTTCTTCAAGGCTGGCGGCAATCCGGCGCGCGGGTGTATGTCTATGACCATCTGGTCAATGCCCGTGACCCCCGCCTGCCTTTTCCCTGCCTGGACCATTTGCAGGCCAATATTTTGTTTTACGCCCAGTCGGGGATAGAAGGCGTTTATTTCGCCGGACTACCGGACGGATGTGCCGGGGGGGCTGACCTGGCGGCCCTTCGCCTGTTCCTGGCCGCCCGGCTGCTGTTCAACCCGGACGCCTCTGTGGAGGAAGGCCAGCGCCTTTTTCTTGAAGGGTACTACGGTCCCGCGGCCGCAACCATGGAAAACCACCTTTCCCTGATGCGGAAGGCTCTGGTGCGGAGCGGGAATCCTTTGAAGTCGACGGACGACGGGGCGTGGCTTACGGATGAGGTGTTGAACCAGGCTGTGGAAGGACTCCAGGAAGCGCTGCGCCGGGACCTGCCGGATGAAATCCGCGCGCGCATGGAGGATGTCCTGGCAAGTACCACCCATGTTCAGGCCCTTCGGGGTCCGGCCTCGGCCGGGCCCGCCGCATCCGGCGGCAGGTGACCGGTCATGGGCAGGAATACACCGCAGGATTCCGTGTTGAGCCGGGTGAAACAGGCGATACAACGCCACCATCTTCTGGAGAAGGGGGACCGTGTGCTTGCGGCCGTTTCCGGCGGCCTGGATTCCATGGCACTTTTGCATGCCCTGGTCGCCTTGGGGTATACGGTGGAAGCGGCCCACTTCGATCACCAGACCCGGGAAGGGCAAAGTACGGAGGATGCCGGGTTTGTCCGGCAGGCTTGCGTGCACTTGAATATCCCGTGCCACAGCGGCACGGAGCCGGTTGCCGAAAACGCCCGGCGTTCCGCCCTTTCATTCGAGGCCTATGCGCGGGAAAGACGCTATGCCTTTTTAACCGGCACGGCCAAGGAACAAGGCTGTGCGGCGGTTGCCACCGGCCATCAGCGGGATGATCAGGTGGAGACCGTGCTGCTGGGGCTGTTCGGGCTCGCAAGCGACCTGGGGCCGGGCGGTTTTGCCCCGGCAACCCGGTTCAATGACGTGCCGGTCATCCGCCCGCTGATCGGATGTGGTCGTGACATGATTCAGGCCTGGGCTGAAGCGTGCGGCATTACCTGGCGCGAGGACAGCACCAACCAGCAGCCCCTGTACCGGCGCAACCGTCTGCGTATGGCGGTCATGCCGCTCCTGGATGAACCGGTCCGGAACCACGTGGCGCGCTTTTCAGAAATCCTGCGGTCGGACACCGCCTTTCTCGATGGCCATGCCGCTTTCCTGCTGGACACCCTTCTGCGCCCCTGCGCTTTTGCGCCCGGGATTACCGTGCTGGATACGGTGTCCTTTCGCGCATTTCCGGAGGCCGTGCGCCGTCACGCCGTAAAAGTACTCGTCCATCGGTGCGGCATTCCCCTCTCCTTTGATCGTTGCCTGCAGGCGGAGGCGTTCCTCCTCGCCGCCGCCGTGGGCAGTCGGTTCCATCTCGGACAGGGGGCGGCGCTGTATATGGGGCGCGACGGCGCGCATCTGCTTACCCCGAAGAGCGGTCCGTTGCGTCAGCCTGTCCGGGAAGGTGTGCTTGTCGTCCCGGGAACCACCCGGGCGGGCGCGTATACCTTTGAAACGAGATTGCTCCGGGCTGATGAAGTCGGCCCGGGTTCTCCGGCATCGTGGACCACGCAGTGCCGCCAATACTTCGACTGGGACTGTCTGCAAAAACCGTTGTGCCTGCGTGCGCCGAAACCGGGGGATGTGTTCAGGCCTTTCGGCATGCCCGGCACACGCAAGGTGCGGGAGGTCATGGCGGAATGCGCTATCCCCGCATATCTTCGTGATATGGTCCCCTTGATAACCGCACAGGAATCGATCCTTTGGGTTACCGGGTGCAGGCGCGGCACAGACGCGCCTGTCCTCACTTCTACAGCAACGATACTCGAAATTCAATGCCAGGTACCGGCTCTAAATCAAAGGTAATCCACCGGCTCTGCCGTTCCGGAGTTTTCTTTTGCTTATCAAGAGAACATCTCCCGTTTGCTTTATTCGTAAATACCTTCCGAGAAACGTCATGCCAGTCTTTTTCGCGCATAAACAGTAATTTCAGACTTCCTGAACTCGACAGGGTTTTGACGTGGTTTTTCGGAAAACAGTATGGCACAAAAGTGTGACGCAAAAGACCGTAAAGAAGGGACAGACTACCCAATAGCAAGCATGAAAAACAGGATTATACGCTGTACTCAGGGGCTATTTGGCAGTCAGTCCCTTCTTTACTTAGTCTCTGTGTTTTCACAAAAAGTGCCATTGTATATTCCGACGAGTTCAGGAAGTCTGAATTTCTTTAATACAAATCTATGGGCGCGAAAAAACTGGAATGACGCGGGTCGGGTCGTTATAAAAACAGACTGCAATACGTTGAGAAGATTGTCTTGTATTGGCTTTCATCGGGCCCCTTTTAGGGGCCTTCCTCGTACCACCGGCTATGCCGGTGGCTGTTGATTCCGCGCGTAAAAAATGGCGAGGCCCAGATACCCCCCGCTTCTTTCCGTACGCCTCGGTGAGAAGTCTAAGAAATTGATTAGACCGGGGTGCAACGCATAGGCGAAGATTAGTCGTTCTGGTATACACTTTAACTTAAAAAATTCTTCTTATGGAAATGAGTATGGTATATTTTCAGGAAATACTGCACGGAGAGGGCGCATGAAAGTAACTAAATCTCACCGATTTAGAATCTCATCTTCTTGAAATAAAATGAGTTGGGATGATAAAATTGTAACGGTTCTTTTCATCGCTGTAAATTTCCGTTGACATTTACTGGAAGGTCTGGTAAAATGGGATAAGTGAATAGAGGCGTGGTTTCGCCGTTGAAAGGAGACAAGGAGGTGAGCCGGAGTTCAGGCGATACTGCGAACGCGAATGTGTGTGTTAGTTTGAAATCTTTCAACAAATTTAACGAAGGAGTTTTAGCATGAAACGTAAAGGTTTTACCCTCATCGAGCTGCTGGTCGTGATTGCCATTATCGGTATCCTGGCCGCGATTCTGCTTCCTGCTTTGGCGCGTGCCCGTGAAGCGGCCCGCCGCAAATCCTGTCAGAACAACCTCAAACAGTGGGGCACCATCTTCAAGTTATATGCGGACGAACAGAAAGACTACTGGCCGCCCTTACAGAGCACAAATATTAACAGCCCGGGTTGGCCGTCTCTTCCCTTCGGTATCGGCGGCAGCTCCGCGATCGAAATGGCGGCGGCCCCGATGGTCAGCTGCTGGTATCCCAACTACAACAGCGATCCTTCCATTTTGATTTGCCCGTCCGATGCGCAAGAAGATGTATCAAATCTGCAGAACGCTGATGGTGACTGGGACTTCTGGAAATCCGGCAAAAACTATCGCGCCGGATACAGCTATATATATATTGGCTGGATGTTTGACCTGTTGCAGAAGCCCTATATGCCGCCGCTTCCTTACAGCACCTTTACCAACGTTTCCGCAGGCGTGTCTGCCCTGAATTTGCAGGCGGGTGATGGTCTGGTGCCGGCGCAATTTGGTTATGCTGTGGATGAACTCCTCCGGAAACTGGTTGCTAGCACGGGTGCCAATCCCCTTGGCGTGAAAATATTTGAACTTGCCAATGAAGACCTTGATGTACTACCGGGTTATGGTAACGGTCAGGGTGATGTCGTCTATCGTCTGAAGGAAGGCAATGAGCGCTTCATGATCACGGACGTCAACAATCCCCAGACGTCGGCCATGGCGCAGAGCACCCTCTTCGCGATGATGGACCAGTTCGGGAACTACGGTTCCGTGGCATTCTTCAACCACGTTCCTGGTGGCTGCAATGTGCTGTTTATGGATGGCCATGTGGACTGGATTCCCTATGTGGCTCCGGCTCCCGGCACAGTTGACACAGCCAGCATGGACTTGGGCGCGACCCAGCCTGTGCTTCCCAGCTTGGCCAACATTATCGGCATGTTCTTCATGGCGAATGACTGATCCTAGATATACCGTTTAACGGCTGAATCGGCCCCCGCAAGCGTGCTTGCGGGGGCTTTTTCTGCTTTGGGTCGGTCTTCAGGTCTGGCGACCAGGCTGCCGGGCATGTCAGACGGCACCAGAAAAAGGGTGCATGACCCGGGAGCCTACGACCATTTCGTTGACCAATTATCACTTTCCCGGGAGCGCCGCTCCCCATGGCGGCAGGAACAAGGGGATGGACTTGGAGTCAGGGAATGACTCCTTGGCAGGTATTGGAAACGATGATTCAGGGATTATTTTTGTGCTTTGCCGCTTGGGGGGAGCGGTACCCAAATCCGCACGTAAGAAACCGAGTTGTTGGCGTAAAGCCAATAAGGACAAAGAAGGTAGAAGCGGCATGCTGCCGCTTCTAAGCTCTCGCCATTCCTTATGTGCGGATTTTAGGTCAATAAGAGTCGTTGACATTTTGATGCTTCTCTGGTAAACTTGAGTCAAAGGTGGAGATATGCGCCTTCCGTAGTTTTATACAAAAGGAGGTGAACTTATGGGATATGGAGGAGGGTGCATGTCTGGAAAAATAAGTGTCCTATGTATTTCACAAGAGTATCTCAACAAGGCAAGGAGTGTTTTCATGAAACGAAAAGGTTTTACTCTGATTGAGTTGTTGGTGGTGATTGCCATTATCGGCATCCTTGCCGCGATTCTGCTGCCCGCGCTGGCGCGCGCTCGTGAGGCGGCCCGCCGCAAATCGTGTCAGAACAATTTGAAGCAATGGGGTACCATCTTCAAACTGTACGCCGATGAGCAGAAAGACTATTGGCCCCCGATTCAGTGCACGAATATCAACAGCCCGGGATGGCCGGCGCTGCCCTTTGCGCCCGCTGAAGCGCTTGAACTGGCCGCCGCGCCCATGGTTAGCGCCTGGTACCCCAATTACAACAGCGACCCCTCCATCCTGATTTGCCCGTCCGACGCCGAGGAAGAGATTGATGTTCTTCAAAATGCTGACGGCGACTGGGATTTCTGGAAAGACAACAACAACTGGCGTGCCGGGTTAAGCTATGCGTATATTGGCTGGATGTTTGACCTGCTGCAGCGGCCTTATTTGCCGCCGGTAGATATAAGCACGTTTGCCAATCTGAGCGGTGTTTCGAGCGCGCTGGGCCTGAATGCGCCGACCGGTGGCTTGGTGGCGGCCCAATTCGGCGCCGGTATAGACGGTGTCGTTGGTGAAATTCTGGCTGCCATGGCGAGTTCAGACCCGGCAGGGGTAAGTCTACGCAGGGTCGCGGACAAGGATATTGATGTAACTCCGGGGCTTGGCAATGGCGCCGGCGACACGATCTATCGTCTTAAAGAAGGCAACGAGCGC
>JAKJCY010000259.1 GCA_022706235.1 Candidatus Hydrogenedentota bacterium
CGTGATATCCAAGGCGTTCCACCTCCCGGCAGGCAATCCGTCTCAGCCGCATACTTTCCCTTTCGGTCCACTGCGGGTCTTCGCCCTCAACCATGAAATTCACCATTCGCCTGAACGGGGGATAGCCTGCGTCTTTGCGGTGTTGAATTTCATGGATGTAAAAGCCGCTGTAATCGTGCCCGGCCGCCGCCTGAATGGCATAGTGCCTGGGGCGATAGGTTTGGATATATACTTCGCCGGGGCGGTCCCCCCGGCCCGCGCGGCCTGCCACCTGGGTAAGCAATTGGAAAGACTGTTCCGCGGCACGAAAGTCCGGCAGGGTCAGCCCGTTGTCGGCATTCAACACGCCCACCAGGGTCACGCCCGGGTAATCGTGTCCCTTGGCGAGCATTTGCGTGCCGATAAGAATGTCTATTTCGTGCTGGGCAAAGCGGCCGAGAATGATCGCATGGCCGCCTTTTCCCGAGGTGGTATCCGCGTCCATCCGTTCCACGCGCGCTTCCGGAAATGCGCGCATAAGATAATCTTCCGCTTTTTGTGTTCCAAGGCCCAGGTAAATCAGCGGATTGAAACCGCACTGGTCGCAGACCGCCGGGTTGGACCGCGTCGCGCCGCAATAATGACAGCGCAGCGTGCTGGACGCACTGTGATAGGTCAGGCTGACCTGGCAGTCCCGGCACTCGGCCACCCAGCCGCACATGGGACAAAGCACCACCGGGGCGAAGCCGCGGCGGTTCAGCAACAGGATGACCTGCTCCCTGGCCTGGATCCGCTCCTGAACGGCGTTTTCCAGCGGTGTGGACAGAATTATCTGCCCGGGGGTTTCCACATGTTCCTTGCGCATGTCAACCAGGTGCACCCTGGGCAATTCGGCGGCAGTGGCCCGGTGCAGCAACTCGAGCCGGGTGGACTTTTGATTGTCGCTGTTATAGTACGACTCCAAACTCGGTGTGGCCGAACCCAGCAAACAGACCGCCCCGTTCATGCGCGCGCGGACGATGGCTACGTCCCGGGCGTGGTACCGGGGCGTTTCGTTCTGTTTATATGAAGTATCGTGCTCCTCGTCCACCACGATCATGCCGAGGTCGGCAAGGGGCGCGAATACGGCCGAGCGGGCGCCAACCACGATGCGTACCTTCCCCTGCCGCGCCAGGCGCCAGGCGTCATAGCGCTCCCCGTCGCTCAAGCCGCTGTGCAGGATGGCGATATCCTGTTTGAACCTTGCATAGAAGCGGCCCACTGTCTGAGGGGTCAGGGAAATTTCGGGAACCAGCATGATGGCGGAACGGTTCAAGGACAATACTTTTTCGATAGCCTGCAGGTAGACTTCCGTTTTACCCGAACCCGTAATACCGTGGATGAGAAAGGTTTCATAAGCGTGGTTATCCAACGCCCCGCTGATAGCGTCCAGGGTGCGCTGCTGTTCCGCATTCAGGCGGAACTTGTTTTCCGAAAGGGCGTCCGCCTTCACTTCGGGCCGCCGGTACGCTTCCGCCTGGAAACGTGTGATCAGCCCCTCCTTTTCAAGGGCGTCAAGCACCGTTTTGTCGGCACGATGCTTCTGATAGAGGCTGGTTGCCGCCTGTTCCTGTTCGCCGTAAAGCAGATCCAGATATACGGCGGCGCGGCGCGGCGCCTTGCGTTGCAACGCCTGCAGCGCATCATTGCCCGGAACGGCCGTCTCCACCAGGCGTACCCGGGTTTCCATCAACGCCGGAGTGCTTTCTTCGCGGAACAGAATCTCTTCCCGTATAAACCCCCGCTTGACCAGCGCGCCCAGGCTGTTGCTCAAAGCCTGACCCCCGGCGCTGGCGGCAATCTGTCCGGCAGTGGAGGGGCCGCGCCGGTACAAGGCCGCCATGATGGTGCGCTGCCGCTCGGAAAACCTTCCTTCGGGGACCTGCTCCGAGGTTAGGCAGTACCGTTTGCGTATGCTGCACTTGACGGCGCCGGGCAACGCGGCGGATAATGCCTCCCCCCAGGAACAACAGTAGTAATCGGCTATCCACTTGCACAATTGCAGCATGGCCCCGTCAAAGACCGGCTCCGCATCAGGCAGGTCAATAATGGGTTTTACGGGAATCGACGGAGGGTCCACCCCGGCCCCGACCAGGAATCCCAATACAACCCGGGATTGGAGCGGCGCCAGAACACGCATGCCCGGAACGGTCCTTTTCCGCAGGGAGGCGGGTACGCTGTAGGTAAGGGTGGTATCAAAGGCGAGGGGCAACGCCACGTCCACGTATAATTGCTGCTCTTCCGTCTGCATGCTGTCTGTTCTCTGTTACTCCACGGCGGGTAGTATAACACAGGTAGGAAGTGGTGCCGGAGAAGGACATGAACCACTCCACAAAGCCCCTGTGTGTGTCCTCAGGGTCCCGAATTTAGACAACAGAGTTTGAATTGTGCTATAGTGAAGTTTCAAGCTCTCCTTCTATACACTTCCTCCTTCCTCGGATATGAATACTATGAAAAAACTGGCTTATTTTGACGAGTCACTGGTACTGCTTCATGTTGCCGCAGAGGATAAATGGCACCTGATAGAAGCCATGGTGAATACCGTCTACACCTGTCCGCCCTTACAAGCACAGAGACAGGAGTTCACCCGCGAAAGAATTATCGCCGCCATCCAAGAACGGGAAAAGGAACGCAGTACGGGATTGGGAAACGGGATTGCGTTTCCCCATGCGCGCCTGGAAAATCTTAAGACGCCCATCATCGCTGTCTCACTTCCGGAGTTTCCAGTGGATTTTAACGCCCTTGACGGCAAACCCGCCACCTTGGTGGTATTGATCCTGGTACCGCAAGATCAGCCGCAGGTGGCATTGCAGCTGATGTCTCAATTCGCGCGCCTGTTTTCAAACCCTGACAACCGGAAATCTGTAAAGGGAGCACGCAGTATCTCCGAACTGCATGATTTCATTCTGCACCACATAATCGAACAGGACATTGTTATCACCGCCCGGGACATCATGCGCGAACCAACCGATCGGGTATCTCCGGACCTGCCGCTCAGTGAAGTAACTCGCTTCATGAACCAGTATCGTTTGGATACGGTAGCCGTGTGTGAAGGGGATGGAACGCTGGTGGGTGAAATCACCTGTAATGATCTCTTCAAGCGCGGCATGCCGGATTTCTTCACACAATTGAAAAGTGTCTCGTTCATCCGCCAATTCGACCCGCTTGAAAAGTATTTTGCCGATGAAGGCAATACACTCGCCCGGAACGTGATGTCTGCGGACTTCTCAGCCATGCCGATGAATGCAACGCTTCTGGAAATTGTGTTCGAGCTGGCGGTAAAGCATCGCCCGAAAATATACGTCGTTTCCAATGGAAAATATGTAGGGGGAATTGACCGCATTCTTGTTTTGGATCGCGTGATTGATATTTGACGTTCGCGGGAAGACGGTAACACAACCATAAGGGACTTCCAAATGTTGGTCTCAATCTTTGTTTTTGTCATCGTGTATGCGCTGATGATTACAGAAAAACTTGACCGCACCGCCGCAGCCGTCTTTGGCGCCGCAGCAGTCCTCCTCCTGCATGGGGTTCCCTACGAGGAAGCATTGGCACACATCGATCTTGACGTGATTCTGCTTCTCATCGGGATGATGATGTCGGTGGATATTTTGGCGCAAACGGGTTTGTTTGAATGGGTGGCCATATATATCGCCCAGCGCGCCCGGGGCAATCCCCTCGTTATTCTGCTGGGTCTCCTAAGCGCCACAGCGCTTTTATCCGCTTTTCTGGACAATGTGACCACCGTAGTCCTGATGGCGCCGGTTACCATTTTGATCACCCAGATTCTGGAGTTGCCCACCGTATCCTTTCTGACACTCTCGGTGCTCTTCTCCAATATTGGCGGCACGGCCACCCTAATCGGGGACCCGCCCAATATCATTATCGGGGCGCGCAGCGGATTGTCCTTCAATGCGTTTTTGTTGCATTTGACCCCTGCGGTCCTGTTATGCATGGGTGCCGTTTTCATCGGCATTTTTGTATTGAAGGGAAACACCTTCAAAACATCCCCGGCGCTGCGTACACGCATCATGAAGGCGAGTCCGTCGAAAGCTATCCTGGACCCCCGGCGTCTGAAACGGGGATTGCTTGTGTTTTTCTGTATTCTGGTGGGTTTCAGCGCCAGCCGGTTTTTGGGTGTACAGCCCGGCATAATCGCCATCGCCGGAGGCTTCTGTATGGTCTTGCTGACACGAAGCGACCTCCGTTCCGCCTTAATAAAGGTGGAATGGGAAACCATTTTATTTCTCATGGGGTTGTTCATGCTGGTAGGCGCCCTGGAACATAACGGACTTTTTGAACAGGTGGCCCGGTTTGTTTTCGGATTAACACAAGGGCATCTTTTCGCCACAACACTCCTTGTTCTCTGGTGTTCCGCCTTGTTGTCCGCCTTCTTCGGCAACATTCCCGTGGTCATCGCCATGATTCCTCTCGTAAATTCCATCATCACATCAACACAGTTGGAGATAAACGGGGATCCCCAGGTAATGGCCGCCTTTGTGGCTGGCCCCCTCTGGTGGTCCTTGGCTCTGGGCGCCTGCTTTGGAGGCAATGGTACCCTGTACGGTGCGGCGGCAAATGTTGTCGTTTCCCAAATCGCCAAACATAACGGTTATCGAATTGCCTTTGTGGATTTCCTCCGGTTCAGCGTCCCTGTGACTCTGTTGACCCTGGTGATTTCAAGCCTCTACATCTACCTGCGGTATTTCATTTTCTCCCCTCTCTGATTCACGGCTCTCTCCGTCATGGGCCGAGAAAACCAGTGTACTACCTGCTGGTGGCATTATAGATTACGCCAGAATCCATCTCCACATATGGAAACGCTGCCTGTACCAGTCAGTCATATGTGTAAGCCGGAGGACTGTGACGATACCATTTGGTGGTAGATGTTACAGGCGTCCCGGGGGAATACTTACCGTTAATTAGACATGAAAAATAACATACCGTTTAAAACAATTCCTGAATGGCTTTCCCCGTTTTCTTGTCTCATGAAAACACACGTATTATTGTCTTAGTGGTATTTTGATTTCCTGATTGTTTTAGTGTATTCTTATTTTCAACGATAAAGGGACGAATTGATCGGTATTCCAAAAGTTTCAGCAGGCTTTCACGCCATGGAGGGAGATGTAATGTACTTAGGCATCGCAGATTTTTGGGTATTTCTGGCTTATGTGCTTTGTATTGGCAGTGCCGTGCTCTGCGTGTTGTATGGGTTGATAAACTGGAACAGGAACGGAGGCGAAATCACGCCTGAAGACGTGACCTGGGCTAAAGAGGAAGACAAGTTGTCGGAAGAATTATAAGCGCTCAATTTCGGGTTTTCAGGAAACACAACAACTGAAGAATGGGAAGGCATATTATGGAAGGAACTTTATTTTTATTCGTTATCACCATGGTATATCTTTTTATCACAGGGTACCTGGGATATCTGGGCTATAGGAACACAAAGACAGCCACAGACTACATGGTGGCGGGGCGGAATGCGCATCCCGTGGTCATGGCGTTATCGTACGGAGCGACCTTTATCAGCACCTCGGCCATTGTGGGTTTCGGGGGCGCAGCCGGGATGTTCGGCATGAGTGTATTATGGCTGACAGTGCTGAATATTTCCGTGGGCATATTCATCGCGTTTGTATTTCTTGGAAAACGGACACGCGCCATGGGTCACCGCCTGAA
>JAKJCY010000025.1 GCA_022706235.1 Candidatus Hydrogenedentota bacterium
CAAGAATTCCAAAGGGGTTTCGGCGTTCATCCCGGCACGTTTATGGAGGGTCTAACCCCGGAGATTTAACAGATGATGGTCATGTGATATGATGTTTCGGCTTTGGATTCTATCCGCCATGAAAAACAACTACAGGGAGACAGGCGATGAAACAACATGCACTTTTCCAACCGGTCATAATGACATTTGTGCTATCGGTATTTCTTTCAGGTGTCGCCGTTGCGCAACCTGATGCGCCGGGTCCCGTGAAATGCCTGTGGGTGGGTACGGCCGCGCACAACGAGCCGGTCATGGACGATGTGCTGCGCGACATCGGGGAAAACTATCCCAGTGTAGCGGTGACGGTAACGGAAAACATCGGGGATCTGACGCTGGACAACCTGAAGCAGTACGATGTACTTTTGCTGTTACAGCTTAAGACGGAAAACGGCGACCCACCCGAGGAGGTGAAGCAGGGTATTGCGGAATTTCTCAAAGGCGGCGGCGGCCTGGTCGTTCTTCATTTTGCGGTGGCGAATGTGCAGCAGTGGCGCGATTCCATTGATATCTTAGGCGCCATGTGGGTGGACGGCAAATCCACGCACGGTCCGTATCATGAATTCAGGGTTGATGTGGCTGAGGAGACGCATCCCATCGTTGAGGGGGTGAAACCCTTTATCACCAATGATGAACTGTATTTCAACCTGCTGATGCGCCCGGATATGCATGTAATTATGACGGCCAATGAAGAACGGGGTGGACATACCGTGGCGGAGCCCATGCTGGCAACGCATTACTACCATAACGCCCGTTGTGTTTATTTCGCGCTGGGTCACGATGTCAAATCCACGGAACCACCCGAGTTCAGGAAAATTATTGTGCAATCTATCGAGTGGTCGGCATGCCGGCGTTAAGCGGTTCAGCAGCCCGTGCGCGTCCTTTTCTCAAGTGGGCGGGTGGTAAGTCGCAGCTGGTTCCTGAAATACGCAAGCGTTTTCCATCGGGACTGACAACGGGCGGTATTGTTCGCTATATCGAGCCTTTTCTCGGAAGCGGCGCCGTCTTTTTCCACCTGGCGCAGGCTTTTTCGCTTAGAGAATACCTGCTACTGGACACCAACCCGGACCTTGTTCTGACGTACCAAACCATCCAGAAGCGTGTGGAAGAGGTTATTGAGGTCCTGGGGAATATGGAAACAGAGTATCACGCCCTGTCTCCGGACGGACAAAGGGAATACTTTTACCGGGTGCGGGATGCCTTTAATAAAGTTGGAACTGGAACAGACGCGTCGGCCATCTCCATGCCCGGGGTGGTACGTGCGGCTCAATTTCTGTTTATGAACAAGACCTGCTTTAACGGATTGTTCCGGGTAAATTCCCGAGGCTTGTTCAATGTGCCTTTCGGGCGGCACCGACGCCCCACGATTTGTAACGCATCAAATCTGAGGCTGGTCTCATGGGTCTTGCAGCGGGCGGAAATCCGCACCGCCGATTTTGAAGATTGCGGAAAATTTGTGGATGACGCCACCTTTGTTTATTTTGATCCGCCCTACCGCCCCCTCGGCGGTGCCGCATATTTTACGTCTTATGCGGCGGCGCCGTTCAATGACGGAGAGCAGGGGCGTCTTGCCGCGCTTTTCCGGAAACTGGACGCCCGCGGCGCCAAGTTGATGATGAGCAATTCAGATCCGAAAAACGAAAGGGCCGAGGACGATTTTTTTGAAAAGGCTTACACAGGTTTTACCATTGAACGGGTCAAGGCCAGACGAACCATCAATAGCGACGCTACACGGCGGGGCCGGATTAACGAGCTGATTATTACCAACTACCGCCATGCGCCAGGAGCTTTCCCCGAATGAGCATTCCGGTCGACGCCCCCGGGGGATGCAAGGGCATGACCCGGGGCAAGAAATTGTTGTTCAGCCTGGGCATGCTGGGCATAGCCGACACGATGCTGATGCTCGTCATTGCTGGCGGGATGAATGCGGGCACGCTGCTGCCGGGCATCGCGGGGTTTGTACTGGTTGTGTGGTCAGTGTACACCGGCGGGTCGCCGCTGTCTTTTACCCGTCTTCACCGGTGGAGTATCCAGACTGTTGCGTTCTTCGTTTTACTTCTTGGGGCAGTGTCTTTCGCCGCCGTCCAGGTATTGATTCTGGCCCATGCCTTTGAGGAAGACACAGGGGAAGCGGAGTGGTGTATTGTTCTCGGGGCGGGACTGCGCGGCGATAGTCCCAGCCTGACGCTGCAGCGGCGTATCGCTGTGGCGTGCGCCTATCTGGAGAAGCATCCCCTTGCCCGTGTGGTCGTCTCCGGCGGGCAGGGTCGCAACGAAACCATCACGGAAGCGGAAGGGATGCGCCGGGCCCTGATCGAGAAGGGGGTGGCAGCGGAACGCATTTATCTCGAAGACCGGGCCTCAAGTACCCTTGAAAACCTGCGCTATTCACGGGACGTGATCCTTGCCACCGGCGGAAACACCGACCGGGGCTTCGCCGTAGTCACCAGCAACTTCCACCTGCTGCGGGTGCGGCTGCTGGCAAAGCGCGTGGGCATGCGGGTCTGGTGTGTGCCGGCACCGACGCCCTGGTATTTGTTGCCCAATGTATGCCTGCGTGAATATTTCGCGCTGATAAAATCGCTGCTGGCGGACTGGTAATTACGGAAGATGTTTTGGGTATAGGTCGTATAGGACTTATAGGACCTATAACACGAGCGTCCAAGGTATGCAAAGGGTGGTTAATTCCGTGAACTATCCTGTCGGGGTTATTTCCTCAATTCCAGTAAGTCGAAGAGCGAGCCTTCGGCCGTATACGATTCGATGCGCAGGGTGGGGCCGAAAACATTTACCAGGCAGTAATGATGTCCGGAATAGACCTTTGCGGTGAATGGGCTCCGCCAGGGGGCCGCTTTTTCCAGGCCGCCGCCGCCGCCGCCGGTGACCATATAAATCACGCCGCCCTCGTGCACTGGTTTGCCCTGTACCATTGGGTGGGTTCTTTCGTAGGAATGGATATGGCCGCACCAGACAATATCCACCTTGTGTTTCTCGTACAGATTCGAAAGCCCGCGCAGTTTGATATCGCCGCGCATGGAGCGCGTGAGGGTGGTATCGCCATAATCGTCCTCATCAGAGGAGTAGGCGGCTTTGTGCATTGCGACGATCTTCCACGTCGCTTTGGAAGTGCCCAGCACGCTGTCAAGCCAGAGGTATTGTTCGCTTTCTTTCGTCAGCGGGCGCTGGGAATCCACAATGAAGACATCGAGGTTGCCATAGGAAAACGTGTAATAGTATTCCGGATCCGGCAGCGTAAAGTAGCTGTAATAGGCGGGGGCGTCTTCATCGTGATTCCCCAGGCAGGGTACGAGAGGAACGCGAGAGAGGAGGTGATACATATTCCGGAAAAAGTGATGGTTCCACAAATCCTTTTCCGTGCCTTTTGAGACCAGATCGCCGGTAAGCAGGGTAAAATGGGGCCGCTGGTTCCAGCACAGTTCCGCTTGTTTCGCCACATTGGCGGGATTGGATTGCGTGTCGCTGAGCACGACAAAAGAGAAAGGCGCGTCCGCCGTTACCGCTGTCTGGAAGGTGAGCACGTCACTTTCCACCTGGGCGCCGGCATCATTGCGCGAGCGGACCTGATAGAAATAATTACCACCCGGCTCCAGCATATCAAACACCACCGTGTGGAAGGTCGCGCCGGTATCGCCGGTAACCCAGGTCAACGCATCCGTGCTTTTGCCCTGACCCGCCTCGGTGGATGCGGGCTGGTTGGTTTCCCAGCCGACGGTCATACTGGTTTCAGTCGGGTATTGCAGATAGGGGCCCGCAATAATTTCGAGTTCCTCTTCGCACCGGGCCCCGGCGGTGGCAAGAAGAGATAGAGAAACCAGGACAAGCATTAACCGGTTGCGGCTATATCGCATTATAAAAAACCTTTCCGTAAGCACAAGAATCAATGCCCTTTAAACTTCTCATTGGAGTATAACACAGGTATTGCACGAGAGGCATGTTCATTTCTGATGGCAAGGGCGGGTTTCACCATGGTGATTACGCACCTCCGGCTTCCGCGCATTGTCGGAGACGGTTGAAGCAAAACCCATTGATAGGCCGTTTGATTTAAAAAGAATCGGAAATAACGGTATGTACCTGTTTCATGAACATGCCAGAGCGTAGCCCACTTTTTAAAACGGTAACACGCGGCAGGAAGTGCATCCTGTGTTCAGGCATGCAGAAACGCGCGACAGGGTGCGCCGTCCGCACCAACGACAGGAAGCGGCAGCACAGTGAATTCATATAGTCCCGGCGCGATGCCGGCGAGGCGCAGTCCCTCCACCACGAAGATTCCCGCCCCCAGCAGGATGCGATGCACGGGGCCGCTGTTGCCTTTCGGTGCAATGGACAGGTAGTCGATGCCCACGAGCCTCACGCCGTCTTTGACCAGCCGTTCCGCCGCATCCTCGGCCAGGGCGACAAAGGCAGGGTCGAATTTGCCGTCGACGGGAAGGTCAGAATTGGGTGTTTTGAACAAGACCCGGTCGGGCAACGGCTCTACAGGCAGGTCAGCGCCACGGACATGGTCCGTGCCCTTCACTTCAATGACCAGCGCCCGGCCGAAATAAACCGACGGGTCCAACTGGTCCAGTGTTTTGCCGGGTTCCAAAAAATGCCAGGGCGCGTCGCAGTGCGTGCCGGTATGCGTTCCGAGTGTCATGCGGGACATGTTACAGGAGGCGCCTTCCGCCATGCTCGAAAAGGGCTCAAAGGTGAACTCCGGGTCGCCCGGCCACACCGTCATGTCCGGATGGAGGGGAATGCTGACATCACGCCATTGTCGCTCCATGGCGAAACTCCAAGGTAAGTGTTATTGAACGGGGCCCGGAGAAAGGCACGCGGGCGTAACGTCAGCCCACCATTTCCTTGATCTTCTCGAGAATGCTGTCCGCATCCAGGCCTTGGTGGAACATATGCTCTCCCAGACCGCCGCGGCCGGGTTGGGTCACGCCCATGGCGGCGTATTTCGGGGTCAGGCCGCGTTCGAGCAGCCAGGAACCGAAACGGCTTCCGAGTCCCGTCTTCACATTCTGGCTTTCCACCACGAGTACGAAGGGCCTGGCGCCTATTTTCTTCATCATGGCCTCGTCCACCACATTGAGCGTAGGCTTGTTGATAAGGCCGACATCCATACCTTCCTCGCGAAGACGATCCACGGCGTCCAGGCACCGGCAAAGCATATCCCCGTAGGATACCACGTAGCCAGCCTTGCCCTTACGCACGATTTCATCCTTGCCGGGCACAAACGTATAACCTTCCCCGTGGAGGCGTGAGCCGTCCTCAGCGCAAATAAACGGGGTGACGCTGCGCAGCGTGAACACGAAACGGACGCCCCGGTCCTTCCAGATGGTTTCGACCACCTGCTTCAGCTGGAGCGCGTCCGCGGGGAAATACAGGCGCGTTTTGTCGCCCTCTGGGATGCCGCAATCGGCCAGAAAGATATTGATGCCGTAGTGACAGGTGTTGTCCGCCATATCATCAATGCCCGCATGGGAGAAATGGCAGATAACGTTGGCGTCGTTCAGCCGGGCCATAGTCACTTCGGAGATAATCATTTCCAGGAAGGCGGAAAAGGTACTGAAAATACCCTGCTTGCCTTTTTTGAAACCGAATCCGGCGGCCGCGGAAAAGTTGCCCCGCTCCTGCACGCCGCCATTCACGCAGACTTCCGGGAATTCGGCGCGGATGCCCTTCAGCCCGGTGGAACCCTCCAGGTCGGAATCCACTACCAGCACCTTTTCCTTGCGTTCTTTTTCGGACATGCCGGCGAGGATGCCGTTGACGATTTTTCCGAATTCCACACGGTTGCTCGCGGTCTCCTTGGTACAGCCCCGATAACTGTAGCCGCCGCGTTCCTTGGCGACATTTTCAAGATATTTTACCGCGTCGCCATGGCCGCGCATAGTCAAGTATTCCATGGCCAGGTCGGTCTTGATGACATCGTGTCCCGCATGGCTGCCTTCGAGCCCGGCGATGCCGGGCGCCATCTTCCGTTTATTGACGAGCGCTACGGGGCCATTTTCACGCACCGCCGCCGCCATGCGCGCGTAAAGGGCGTCAAAGTCCTCGCCTTCTCCCGCATCTACCTTCAGTCCGTGCCCGCTCAGAGTGCGTTCCAGGTCAAAACCGGGCAGATACTGGGACGGATGGCCGCTGATGGTGACGTCGTTGTCATCCAGCAGCAGTTTCACGTTCAGTCCGCGCGCCACGGCGAAACGGGCCGCCTCCGCGTCGTTGCCCTCCATTTGAGAGCCGTCCGAACCGAAAACAAACACCACCTTCTCCGGATTGGCCATGGCAACGCCATTGGCAAAGGGCCACAAGTGGCCAAGCCGTCCGGAGGCGAATTTGATGCCCAGTTCCGGGTCCAGTTCCGGGTGGCCGTAGAGGCCGCGTCCGGCGGCGCGGTAATCGAGCAGGCGGCCCAAAGGCATATCGCCGTTAAAGGCCGCGAGGGCGTACTGCAACGCCACCCGGTGCCCGCTCTCGTCAAAATGGACCGGGTAAAAGCGATGGGAACCTTTCATGAACGCATCGGCGATAAGCGCCTCGGGCACGATGCTGTACGCGCCGCCGGTATGGCCGCCCAGGCCGCGAGCGCCGGCCACCGCGGTAAAAAAGACAATGGTGTCCCGCATGGTCTGGATATTGGTCAATAATTGGTGGCGCTGCGCATCGCTTAATTCTTCGCGCAAGGGATCAATGGACACGGGTTTGTACTGAGATGTCTGCATGGGAAATGTCATGGTAATTACCTTCTTGATTTTTTTTGGGGAGGGCCCCGGCACCGGCCTGCACCAACGAGCGGTCCGATCCCCCTCACGGCAGAAACGCCCGGGTGAATGCTTCATCCATAAGTATATCATGTTCGGCGGGAATATACCAGCCGATGGGCACCGCAAGGGAGCCGCAAGCCCCGTGCGGTGCCGTTATTTTTATCGTGCGGATAATCGGTGTATAATGCATTTTCCAAGGCAGCGGCATGTAGGCTGATGCACAAAGATAACCAGGAAGGGCTGAACTATGAAGACCGGGCATAAGGTATGTGTATTTTTTGCGGTGCTGGTGGCGGTTGCGGCGGCATACGGACAACAGGTGGTTCACTATGAGCAAGTACAAAGCTGCTGTGGTGGCAACGAACAAAGGAGCGAAGCGCCCATGACCATTCACAAACGACCTTTCGGCACGACACCCGAAGGCGCGGTGGCGGATTTGTATCTGTTGGCCGCGGCGTCTGATTTTAAAGCGGCCATAACCAATTATGGCGGCATTCTTGTTTCCCTGTGGGCTCCGGACCGCAACGGCAAGACGGCTGACATCGTGCTCGGTTTTGATGATGTGAGCGGCTATGCGGCGAAGCACCCCTATTTCGGCGCCATAGTAGGGCGTTACGGAAATCGCATTGCCGGGGGGCAGTTCACCCTGGACGGTAAGATGTACTCCCTGGCCCAAAATGACGGGCCCAACCACCTTCACGGCGGCGTGCGCGGTTTTGACAAGGCTCTGTGGACTGCCGAGCCGTTGATACGCGATGACGCGGTAGGATTGAAGCTGACCCATACCAGCCCGAACGGGGACGAGGGGTATCCCGGTAATCTTTCCTGCACGGTGACTTACTGGCTTACCAACACGAAAACCCTGGAAATCGAGTATACGGCCGTCACCGATGCGCCTACCCCCGTGAACCTGACCAATCACAGCTATTTCAACCTGAAAGGCCATAACGGGGGCGATATTCTGACGCATGAACTGACCCTTTTCGCGGACCGGTTCACCCCTGTGGACGAGACGCTTATTCCCACGGGCGAACTGCGCCCGGTGGAGGGTACCCCCTTCGATTTCAGAACGGCGGCGGCCATTGGCGCACGCATTAATACCGAAGAAGAACAATTGGTGCGCGGCAAGGGCTATGATCATAACTTTGTGCTGGACGCGGATGCGAAAGGCAGATTCGTACAAGCGGCGCGCGTGCGCGAACCCCAAACGGGGCGCGTTCTGGAAGTCTATACCACGGAACCCGGGGTGCAGTTTTATTGCGGCAATTTCCTGGATGGCAGCAATGTCGGCAAGGGCGGCGCCGTGTATAATCACCGCAATGGGTTCTGCCTGGAAACACAGCATTTTCCCGATTCGCCCAACCAGGCGACTTTCCCCTCCACCGTGCTGCGACCGGGGCAGATGCACCATACGCAGACTCATTTCCGATTTTTGACCGACTGAACTGAAACGCTGCGGAAATCCTAAACGCGGGAGATAACCATGTCCAGACTAAAAGCGCCTGTGGTGCGTTCAAAAGTGCCTGAGGGCGATACGTGGGATTTAACCCCCATGTTCAAGAGCGAGGCGGCTTGGGAACGGCTGTTTAAACGGCTTGAAAAAAGCCTGCCGGAAATAGCGTCCTTCCGGGGCACCCTGGGTCGATCGGTGAAACAGTTACGGCGCGCCCTTGATTTCAGTAATGAACTGGGGCTGCAGCTGGAAAAGGCGGGTGCTTATGTCCAGCTGAAATACAGCGAAGACATCGCCAACCCGGACTACCAGGCTAAAATCGCGCGCTTTTCCTTCCTGGCGACGCGCATCGGCGAGGCCTCCAGCTATTTCAATCCTGAAATACAGGCAATCCCGAAGGCCACCATGGCAGCTTTCCTGAAACATCCCCTGCTTCAGGAATACCGGTTCATGCTCCAGTGCCTGTTGCGATACCGGCCCCACATTCTGAAACCGTCGGAAGAACGCCTGCTCGCCATGCAGGGCGAGGTGGCCGAAACACCGTCCAAGATATTTGATCAATTGTGCGATGCCGATATGAAGTTCGGAGAGGTTACCGATGAACAGGGCGCGCGGGTAGAGCTAACCCAGAGTTCTTTCCGCACCCTGCTGGAATCGCCCAGGCGGGCCGTGCGTAAAGAAGCGTTTCAAAAATACTATGCCGTCATGGAAGGCCACAAAAACTCGCTGTCGGCCGCCCTGGGCGGCTCCGTGCAGCAGGATATTTATCATGCCCGCGCGCGCAACTATCCCTCCGCCCGGGAGGCGGCCCTGTTTGGCGACAAGATGCCAGTATCCGCCTATGACGCCTTGATCGATGCGGTGCATGAAGCGCTGCCCGCCGTTTACCGGTACCTGGCGCTGCGGAAGCGCGTCATGGGCCTGAAAAAACTGCATTTCTACGATACCTACACGGCCATTGTGCCAAACATGCAACGGGATATTCCGTATGCGCAGGCAGTGGATTTGTGCTGCGAAGCCATGGCGCCCCTGGGCGATGCTTATGTCAACACCATGCGGCACGGCCTGACCCGCGACCGTTGGGTGGACCGCTATGAGAACCGGAACAAACACAGCGGCGCTTTTTCCTACGGGTGCTATGGATGCATGCCCTACATCCTCATGAACTACAAAACCACGGTGCTGGACAGCGTGTTTACGCTTGCCCACGAAGCCGGGCATTCCATGCATTCCTGGTACAGCATGCGCGCCCAGCCCTACCAGTATGCCCAGTACCCCATTTTGCTTGCGGAAGTGGCTTCCACGTTCAACGAGCAGCTCCTCGGGCATTACCTGCGCCGGAATGCCGCCTCGGATAAGGAGCGCGTACTGCTCATCAACAAAGAAATCGATGAAATCCGGGGCACCATTATCCGGCAGACCATGTTCGCCGAATTTGAGAAAATCATCCATGCCAACGCTGAAGCGGGGCAGCCTCTCACGGTGGAGGTTTTCCGCCACATTTATCGGGAGCTGCTCAATACTTATTTCGGCACAGAAATGGTGATTGACACGGAACTCGAACTGGAAGGTTTGCGTATTCCCCATTTCTATCGCGCGTTTTACGTGTATAAATACGCCACAGGACTCTCCGCCGCCATCAGCATGTCCAGAAAGGTACTGGACGGGAGTACGCGCGACCGTGAGCGCTATCTCACCTTCCTCCGTGCGGGCGGGTCGCAATATCCCCTGGATACCCTTAAAGCCGCCGGAGTGGACCTGGTCAGGCCGGAACCGGTGCAGGAAGCGATGCATACTTTCACGGAACTTGTAATCGAACTCGAAAATATGCTATAAATGCTTTAGGGGAAAAAGAAAGGGAAGTAATTATGTTTGATAGGTTTTCCGCAAAGAAGACTATCGGAATATTAATTTTTCTGCTAACAGTAGTAAGCCCCTTGGTGGCGCGTGCGGAGGGGGATATCCCTGTAGCCTCCACAGAAACGGGCGCATTAGGCTCGCTCATCCACAGGCATATGTATGAGGCACACCGTGCGAGCAGTAGTCATGAGGACCTTCAGCGCAACGGTGATGCGCGTTCTATCGAACCAGGCGGCACGCTGGTGCTCATGGAGGAATCGGGGCCCGGCATCATAACCCACTTTTGGAATACCGTCGGGTCCTATGACCCGTTCTATGCACGTTCCCTGGTGTTGCGCGTCTATTATGACGGCATGGAAAAGCCCGGTGTGGAAGTACCCTTGGGGGATTTCTTCGGTTTAGGCCACGGTGCGGAACGCCAGTTTACCTCAATGCCGGTTGTCACCTCATCAAATGGCCGGTCCCGTGTCTGTTACTGGCAGATGCCGTTCCGTAAGTCCATCAAGGTCACGATAACCAATGACAATCCGGACCTCAAGGTGGATTCCTTTTATTACTATCTGAACTGGCACAAGGTGGCGGAACTGCCGGAGGACACGTGTTACCTGCACGCCCGTTACCGCCAGGAAAGCCCGGCGCAGCCGGGCAACTACCGGATATTGGAAACGGAGGGGCAGGGCCATTATGTGGGCACGGTCCTGTCGGTGCTGCAGATGGAAACCGGCTGGTTCGGGGAAGGGGATGACTTCTTCTATGTCGATGGTGCTGCGGAACCGCAGATGCGCGGTACAGGAACGGAAGATTATTTCAACGATTCCTGGGGCTTTCGGGAATTTTCAACCCCCTATCATGGCGTGCCGCTCTATGAAGGCGTCATCGCGGGGGACCGGGTAAGTGCCTATCGCTGGCATATCGTGGACCCAGTCCCTTTTAACACCTCGCTGCGGGTTGAAATTGAACACCGGGGAAGCATTTTTGATGAAGCTGCTCCCTTGACCGAGATCGAGGTGGGCGGCTTTATCGAGCGGTATGACTGGGTCAGTTCCGTAGCCTTCTGGTATCAGTACCCGCCCGCCACCACGGATGAACCGTTCCCGCCGCTGGCGGAGCGGGTGCCTCCCTGTAAGATGATGATGGCGGCCGAAATGCCATTCCGTGCAGACCCGCCCCTGCTGGTGGTGCCCATGGAACCTGCCCTTATTTATTCTCCCAACATCCGCACAGGGAAACTGGAATTCGATTTTGAGGTAGAGGAGGATGGCCGCTACCGATTGGACGGGGCATTTATGTTTTCGCTCATGAGTGGCGTGTATCAGCCCCATCTGAATGGTACGGCTATCGGCGGGCCCATAGATTTTGGCGCCAAGGGCATGGACCCGGTTTGGGTTCATCTCGATACGCACAACCTGAAGGCGGGCATGCAGACCATCACCTTTACCGGTGTGGACCAGCCTTCCAGGTTCTGGCGCGCACTTTCGCCCGCCCGGGACGGTATCGGCGTTATCGGGTTCAGGCTGACGCGTCTTGATACACTGGAAGGCTTCCAGAAAGCCCTGAAACAGGAACGGGAAAAACAGGCACTGCAAGCGCAACCCTGAAGGCGGGAAGGGCGGACGCCGCCCCGGTTATCCGGGCATCTGCCCTGCGCCGACGCTGAAATTAATGGGGGTGAGTTTATTCAACAGCGAACCGGAAAACCCTTGCGACAGGCCGAGCGCGAAGAGGTTATGGGTTTGCAGGAAGAAGAAGGTTCCCAGGAAACCGCCCATGAAGGTGAAGGCCATCAGCCAGACATTAGGCAGATGGACCAGGCAAAACGCTGTTGCCGTACACAGGCACGCCTTGGTTAATTCCCACCGCGACGTGTCCACGGGGAAGGCGCGGCTGAACAGCACGCCAAAGTACCCGGCGAAGATTAACTGCTGCACCCAGCCCCAAGTCACATAGCCCGCCCACTGACCGCCGATGGCGAAAGGGTCCGCCAGCACGGCCAGCCGTTCACCTGCCGGTGCGCCGCGCAGCCGGATGAAATGCCAGGATTCCAACGCTCCGCGGAACGGTTCGAGCACGACCTGGAAGAACAGGTTGAACAGTAAAATGAAAATGAAGCCACCCAGCAGGAACGCCGCGATAAAACGCAGGCATTTTGTGAAGTTGTCGAGGCGCAGCATGAAGGGAAACCCCACAAAAAACCACAACAAATTCAAGGCGACAAACAGGGCTGCGATAAATAACAGTTTTGAGCCGATTGTTTCACCGTAATACTGCCCATAACGATTGTCTATTTCGGCCCAGAAGGTGACGGCGGCACAAATATACAGGGCAGACAGGAACACCAGCACGCCCAGAACGGTCTTCCAGTGTGCAAGTAACAGCGGGCGTTCGTTTTTCCAACCCCGGTAATAGCGTACCGGATTGCCCAACCCGCGGAACTCCCAGAAGTACAGGCTGAGCCCGTGCTTTTCCTGTCCGGGCCGCAAGAAGACCTGTTTTTCATAGCGGTAATGGACCAGTGGAGAGAGCAGGAACATCCAGAGTATGCCGGGGAGGCCGGCCATCAGGCGGAATGCCTGCGTGTCCGGCTTATCGAGCCAGTATTCGCACCAGACCACAGCCATCACGAGGGCGAACATGGCCCAGGCTTCGATAAAATTCCACCATCGAATGGTGTTCAGATAGTGTGGGGAGCAGTATTCCGTCCGGGCTGCAATGCCCGCGTCCAATTCGAGGTCGACGGTTGTAAAGGTGCGTTTCAGCTCATTCAGTATCATATAAAAGCGCTCCCTGTACCTTTGGGTTTACGAAGCGGGGCAGGCCCACCACCGGAGGTTCATCCGGGTATCCACACTGTAGTCGCACGGTCAAATCCCGGTATTCCCGTGCGCCCCGCCGCATTTCCCGGGCACTGGACGGTACAAGAGCTAGAGCAGGGCAATGACCTCTTCGACCGTGTGACAGGAGGCCAGCGAGGCGAAAGTGGTGCGATTGCGCAGCGCCACCATGACCTTCGCCAGCAAACTCAGGTAGTTTTTCTTGGAATCCTTGGGCGTGGCGAACAGCACCAGGATTTGAACCGGTTTATTATCCAGGGCATCGAATTCAATGCCGTTTGGTGCGATGCCGAGGGCGATGGTAAGTTCGGTCACTTCGGGAATGCGCACGTGAGGGACTGCCACGCCGTTACCCAGTCCCGTGCTCTGAATGGCCTCGCGTTCCAGGAGCGCCCTGCGCAATGCTTCGCAATCGGTAATCGCCGGGTTGCCGCTCAACGCCTCCACCAGCATGTTCAGGGCTTCCGGCTTGGTCGTACCCGCCGGGATAATCCGTATCTGTGAAGGCTCAATAAAATCCAAACGTCCGTTCATATAGTTATAGTCCGTATTATTCCGTTAAAAGGTTACCTGGCCGATACCGGTGCGCATGCGCGCCAAGGCCTCTTCCAGGCGGTCATCTTCGACCGTCAGGGAGAATCGCACATATCCCTCGCCATTTACGCCATATGCGGCACCGGGCGCCAGCACCACGGCGGCCTTTTCGAAGACAAAATCGCAAAATCCGGCGGAAGTATACCCTGACGGTACGGGCACCCAAAGATAAAAGGTGCCCTTGGGAACCTCAAACCGCCACCCTAATTCGTGCAACAAGGCCAATACCTTTTCGCGCCGACGGCCGTAAACGGCCAGCATCTCGTCAATGAACGCATCACACCGGTCCAGTGCCTCAATGCCCGCATATTGAACCGCATTGAAAACGCCGCTGTCGGTGTTGGATTTTGACGCGGCGATGGCCCGTATGATTTCCGGGTTGCCGCTGGCCATGCCAATACGCCATCCCGTCATATTGTAGGGTTTGGAAAGGGAATTCAGTTCTACGCCCACTTCCTTGGCGCCGGGGGCGTTCAAGAAACTGAGCCGCTCCGCATCAAACACAACTTCACTATAGGGATTATCGTAACATATGGCGATATCATAATCCCGCGCGAAGGCGACCAATTCGTTCAAGAACGACGGCGTTGCCACGGCCCCCGTCGGATTGTTGGGGTAATTCAGATAAAACGCCTTGGCCTGGCGTGCGACATCGGCCGGAATCTCGGCAAGGTTGGGTAAAAACCGGTTTTCCGCGCGCATGGGCACGGGCCAGGGCTCCGCGCCGACAAACCAGATGCTCGGTTTATACCCGGGGTAGCCGGGGTCCGTGACCAGCACCAAGTCGCCCGGATTGACCACGGCAAGCGCGAAATGATGGCAGCCTTCCTTGGAGCCGATGAGAGCGATAATTTCGGACTTTGGGTCCAGTTTCACCTCATACCGCCGCGCATACCAACGCGCGACGGCCTCACGAAACGCCAGCATGCCCCATTCCTCATCAGTCGGGTAGCGGTGGTTGGCCTTGTCGCGGGCTGCTTCGACCAGGGCTTCCACCACGCAGGCCGGGGTCGCATCCACCGGGTCGCCGATGGCAAGGCTGATCACATCAATGCCCGCCGCCTTGGCGGTATTGATTTTATTCCGGAGGGTCATGAACAGGTACGGCGGTATTTTTGTAAGGCGTTCAGCGGTAAACATAGCGGCTTCCAAGGTTCCTTTAAACACGCAACGGTCTCTTTGCGCGACGATAATGAAGAAACGTCATTATATCGGCCCTTGGGCAGGGGAGTCAATAGACAAACGGGGCCCTAAATCCGCACGCAGGGAATGGCGTAGATCGTCGAAGCGGCCTCTTCCGCTTCCATCGTGATTGCAGTCCGCGTGTTCTTCTTGATGCAAAGCGACAACATGTCGCTTCTACATTTTTTGTCCTTATTAATCGTATGCGGACAACGCGGTTTCTTACGTGCGGATTTTTGGGGGCCTTGTCTTGGAATTAGGCCGCTTATTATCTCTTGGCGCTTTACTCACTGTACGCGGTTTTAATCTGGTACCGTTGATGGAGTGCGTTAAGCGCTGAGACAAGCTCGGGCTGTTCGCCCCGGCGGGATATTTCGCCGATAAGATGGTAGGCCTTTTGGAACGCCCAGTTGCGGGCAATATCCGCATTGCCCGATTCCGCTTTACCGAGTTCCGCCCGGAAAAGGATCTCTTTTTTGGTGCCGGCGACCTGTCCCGTAATGCGGGCGACGAAGACATCATCTTTTCC
The DNA here is from genome assembly GCA_022706235.1 of Candidatus Hydrogenedentota bacterium. Classification (GTDB taxonomy): domain Bacteria; phylum Hydrogenedentota; class Hydrogenedentia; order Hydrogenedentales; family CAITNO01; genus JAAYBJ01. The sequence continues at coordinate 15,259 of JAKJCY010000025.1, forward strand.
CGGTTCGAAGCGGCCATACAGGGTGATGGGGCGCTGGCGGAAGAAATCCGGAACGACTCTGGGATAAGGTTCTTCCTGGATACCCCGGCCGTATTCCGCTGCAATATTAACGAGCAGGGGGTCATTAAATATGGTGGTGAACGCATCCAGTCCGGAACGGGTGTTCTGAATGTTCTCCGAAATACGGGTTTCACCCTTGTTTCGGTAGGCGAGGAGGTCCAAGAGGTAGGTGTTGACGGTGTTGCCGGAGCCATAAGTGAAAATCGTGTTTCGCAGGCTGTTGGACTCGGTTACCGCGTTAATAATCGTCCGATTGTCCCGTTCTCCCGCAGTAGGGTTGCCATCGGTAGCGACGAGAATGATTCCGGGCAGGTTTTCCCGGGGGCGAATCTGGGCGATGGGCAACAGCGCGTTGTAGACATTGGTTTGTCCCCTGGATTCCAACCCGTCCAGAAACGTACGGGCTTCCTCCTGATTCTCAGGCGTGGCAAATACGGTTGTATCACGAAACGCGGTGACCGTATCGCGGAAGATCAGGATGTTGAAGGTATCTTCCGGGCGAAGCTTGGCGAGGGTGTCCGCAACGCCCCGGGCGGCCAGATCCAGTTTGCGCTGCTGCATGCTGCGCGAAGCGTCCAGGATAAAGGTGATATCTTTGGGGACGGCCTCGATGGCGGCCTCTTTACGGGGCAGGATGCGTAGACGGAAGTATCCGGGTTCCGTCGCGTCGGCCAAGTAGGTATCAAGTTTGATGTCTACCAGGTCGTCCATAAACGTGTAGTCGCTTTCCTGGCGCGCCTGTTCGGTTTCTTTTTCGACCGGGGTTCTTGCCGCTGTGCGTTCCAGGCGGGGAACGACCTGTTTCTCCGTCTCCCCGGACGCCGGCGTGAATACCTTCGGGTCATAGGCGGGCGTTGCCGCATCGCCGTTTTCCAAAGCGGTCTCTTCCGTGGGCGGGACCAGGGGCCGCGCCAGTAATCCCGGCCCGATGCGGGCCGGTTCCAGCGCGATATCCTCCGGCAGAATGTCCCGGCTGCGCAGGGCGGGCAAGGTGCCTTCAGGCAGGGTAAAGTCCGGGCTGGGCCGCACCAAGCGCCGGGCGATATCGATATCCCTGCGGGCGGTTTCCTGGGCAATTTCCAGGATGCGGGCGTCCACACTTCGCACCCGCTCGGGTTCCGGGGCGAGGTCGTGAGCGCGCTCCAGTGTTTCCGCAGCCATACGTTCGGTCAACAGGGGCGTTTCCACGGGAGCCGCCGTCAGGGTATCTTCGACAGGCAGGGTCCCTTCGGTTTCCGTTGCCAGAGTGCCCATGCCTGCCGGTGCCAGGCCGGTTTTCCCGTCGGGGCGCACCTGCGGGCGCGGCGGACTGGCGTGCTGCAGAAAATCCACGCGATACCGGTTCGTGATACGGGGAACCAGGCGGTCGGATTTCAACAGGGTTACCCAGGGTGCCGTCCAAAGCATGACGCCATACAGGGCGAGTGTCAGCACCACGGACAGCATCAATATGGTTCTCCTGCTGAGCATGGGCTACTCCGTTTTGCTTGGGGCGATGTTTTTTTGCTGGTCCAGCAGCGCTTGCGCCTCCTTGGCGAAGGGGGAATCGGGATAATCCGCGACAAGTTCTTCAAATACGCTTCGGGCCTGGTCCGGCTTGTTCATCCGGGTATAACAGTTGCCCGCGTGCCACAGCGCTTCGGGCGACAGCGTTTCATGGATGTACAAAATAGCGAGCCGCATGAAATTGCGCGCGGCGTTTTCATAGTCTCCTCCGCTTTCATACAGGGCGGCCAGCTGGAACCGTGCCCGGGCCGAGAATTCGCCGCCGTCAAGATTGGCGGCCTCCTCGTACAAGACGCGCGCTTCTTCCAGTGCTTTCCGGCTCTCCTGTAATTTACCCAGGCGCAGGCGCAGTTCCGCGCCGCGCACAGGGTCGGCGTCTTGGTGGAGCAGATCCGTATAGGCGGTAACGGCCTGGTCTATATCCCCGCTTTTTTCGTAACAGCCGCCCAGAACGAACAGCAGTTCGCCCCGTTGTTCATGTTCGGGATGGGCCTTGAGCAGGGCGGCAAACACGGCGGCGGCGTCTTTCCAGCGTTCCACCTCTTGCAGCCACTGCCCGCACCACATATAGGCGTCAGGCGGCAGCGGGTTGTCAGGGTAATTCTGAATCAGCTGCAACACCTGCGCGGCGGCCTGTTCATAGTCCTTTTGTTCGTACCTCGCGGTGGCAAGCCCCTGCAAGGCGCCGAGGGTAATGTTTTCCGCCGGTTTTTGGGCCAGGACCGCCTGGTAGGCTTCTATGGCTTTCAGGGCATCCTTGTTCTGGCGCAGTTCGAAGTCGCCGATACGCAAAAGGGCCTCCGCCGCATATTTCCCGTCAGGAAACTTTTCTAGGAGGCGCCGGAACGCGGCGGCGCTTTCGCTCTGTTCCTTCATGTTGTGATAGGTGACCGCCAACCGGTACAGGGCTTCTTCCTCCACGGCCGGGTCGCCGGGCTTTTCCAGAATACCTTTGTAATTGGCCAAAGCCGCGGCAAAATCCTGGGCGGTAAACCGCGCGTCGCCGGAACGCATCATGGCCTGTTCGGTGAGAGGATTGTCCGGGTAGGCGCGCGCAAAAGCCTCGAAGGTTTTGGCGGCCTCGTCCCGCGTACCGAGCAGGGCATGGCACTCGGCGGCCTTAAACAGGGCTTCGGCCGCGAATTCACTGCCGGAATAGTTTTCGGACACTTGCCGGAATTCGGTCAGCGCGGTCTCGTAATTGCCCTCGGCCACATGCAGGGAGCCTAGCAGATACAATCCTTCTCCCCTCAATTCCGACTCGGGGTATGTTTCCAGGAAAGCCGCGACTTCCTTGGATGCGGCCGCATTGTCGCCGCTGAGGTAATGGGCCCAGGCGGATTTATACAATGCCCGCTCAGCAAAGGGGGAGTCCGGATATCGGGAGCGCAGGGCATCGTAGTGTTCCAGCGCCTTGGCGTAGCGCGCTTGCTGGTAGCGGCAGTTGCCACGCAGGTATAAGAACCCCGGCAGGTGCGCGGAGTCGGGATAGTTTTTCACAAAGGCCGCCGCCAGCGCGTCCGCGTCTTCATACCGGCCGCTGTGGTACAGGGCCCAGCCATAGCCGTAATCGGCCCGCCGGGCGTATTCGGATTCCGGATAGTCCTTACGTAGTTGTTCATAGGCGGTCAGCGCCGTTTCGGTCCAGCCCAGTTTGTCATAGAGCTCGGCGGCGCGGAAACAGCTTTCCATGCGCAGGGCGTCCTCCCCTCCGGGTGCTTTCGCTGCGGCGGAAAACGCTTTTGCCGCCTCTTCCAGTGCGTTCCCGGCGAGATGGGCGAAGCCCAGGTGGTACTGGGCGAATCCGGCCAGGGGTGTCTCGGGCACATCGGCTATCAGGGAGGAAAACGACGAAACGGCCTCGGCATAGGCGCCCGTTTCAATGAAGGACCGCCCGAGATAGTACAGGACCCGCGCCCGGGGTTCTTCCGGTGTTGCCGTGCCGGACAGGTCTTTCAGGGTTTCTATTGTTTCCGGGTACTTCCCGCTGAAGAAAAGGGCTTCACCCGCGCTGACCCGGGCTTCCACCCGCCGCCCGGCATCGGTTGTGGCGGCCTCGGCCTTGCGGAACGCCTCCAGCGCCCGGGCGTAATCCTCGATGGCGACGGCGCTTCGACCCAGGCGCAGCCAGGCCGTTGCCGCGTCTTCGCCCTCGGGGGCGTTGGACAGGTACCCCTCATACTCGGCAATGGCTTCTTTGTAAAACCCCCGGTGAAACAGGCCGTTCGCAAAATCGAGTTGATTCCCGCTCTGCGCTTTGGCCGCGTGGGCGATGGAGAGACTGATAAAAAGCGCCAGTACAAGTGGAAAGGCGCCAGGCGGGAAAGGGGCGCGGGCGCTCCGGATACGTTCCCATCTTTGAAAATAACTGAAGACGGCCATGAGTCCTTACTCCTCTTCGGGCAGCGCGGCAAAGGCGACATTCTGGATGTCCGCTTTGCGGCAGCAATCCAGTATCTGGACGGCCTGGCCCAGGGCGGCGCCCCGGTCACCCCGGACAATCACGGCTCCGCCCGGGAAATAGACGGCCACGCGGTCCAGGGTCTCTTGGAGTTCTTCGAGGGTCAGCGTGCGCTCATTGACTACAATGCTGCCATCTTCCCGCAGGTTGATGAAGATCTCGCCCTGGGTGCGTTCGCCCTGCAGAGCCGTATCCGCCGTAGGCAGTTGGATATCCACCTCGCTTTCGAGGGTGGCGTACACCGAGGTGACCATGAAAAAAATCAGTGTCAGAAACACGATGTCAATAAGGGGAGCCATCTGAATCGTTTCGGCCTCTTCCTGGAAATGATGTCGAATTTTCATTTTTCAGGTCCTTCCAGCAGCAACTCCACGAAGATGCTGGCCTGCTCTTCCACATCCGCGATGATACGGATGACCCGGCCTCGCAGGTAATAATAGATGCCCATGGCCGGAATGGCCAGTACGAGCCCGGCCGCGGTGGTAATCATGGCCTGGGACACGCTGTAGGCCATGGTAATGCCCTTGACCTGGGCGGCGTCCAGGGCAATGGCGCCAAAGGCGCCCATCATCCCCCATACCGTACCCAGCAATCCCAGCAACGGCGCCAGCGTGCCGATATTGTTCAGGTAGGAAATGCGCTGCCACAAGGCCGCCGCGCTGCGTTCACCCTCGCTTTCCATCGCCTCTTGAATGACGTACCGGTCGTGCCCGGACTTTTTCAAGCCCGCCGCCAGCACGCGCGCCATGATGTTGTCGCGCTCCAGGCACATGTGATAGGCGCCCTGGATCTCGCCCGCCTTGACCTGGGCTACGGCACGCTTGACCAGCGCCGCCGGCACTTCCCTGCGCGGCGTGACGGTAATCAGCAGGTACAGGGCAAGCACAATCCCGATAAAACCCAGCCCCATGATCACCCACAGGATGACCCCGCCCTGTTGAAACATCATCATCAGGGTGATTTGCTGGGTGGTGTGGATAACCTCGGCCGCAGGGGCCCCTGCGGGTACTTCCTGCGCCCAGGTCAGGCCGCATATGCCCAAGAATACAAGGACTGTCAAGCAAACGTGTTTCAACATGGATGCGCTCTCCTCGGGAACGGTGTGTCGTGACGGGCGGATCCCCGCCTTTTGAACGGGGCAAATCCAGATAAAACCCGCCTGTCGCAATGAGTCTAATACTTTAACTCATGAAATGGTTGCAGGAACACCTCCTAACGGCCCCGTCACGGCGCCCCGGGCACGTTCTCTCCGGGCGCAAGCCTACCTTTCGCTGGTTTTCAAGACCCGATGGCAGAGGTCCAGATCATCCGTCAGGACATAATCTACACCCGCCTCCGCCAACAGGCGGATAAGGCCTTCTTCCTGGGCCCCGAACCAGTTGACCCGTACTCCGGCTGCATGGAGCCGCGCGACATCCTCTTTCAGGCCTTCCGTGCCTTCTTTGTGGTGAAGTTGAATGAAAGCGCACTTTAAGGTAAGCGTCTTATCTATGTACGACTTCCGGTTACCGTCCTGGCGGTCCATGTTGCATATTAAAATTTCGGGAACCACCGTGTGCGCCTCTGCGGCTTGTGCTTCCGTGCATGCCAGGAAACAGTGATCCAGTTTGCCCAGGTCCTGAATCATTTTCGCGCTGGCAGCCGCGACGCCGGGGGTATTCTTCAAGTGCACGTTGCATAAAATTGTTTTTGGAATCTCCTGCAAGACTTCCTTCAGGGTGGGTACGCGTTCGCCCTTGAATTGCGGGCCAAACCAGGTGCCCGCGTCAAGGGCGCGGACCTCATCAAAGGCCAACTCCGATACCTTGCCTTTCCCGTCCGTGGTGCGATCGACCGTTGCGTCATGCATGATGACCAGCTGTCCATCCCGGGTGGCCTGCACATCGAACTCTATTTGTGCCGCCCCCTTCTCTACGGCCGACCGTATGGCCGGCAGCGTATTCTCCGGGGCGCAGGCCTTGTCGCCCCGGTGGGCGCAGGCCTGAGTGGCCGCGCCCGGCGTTTCGGCAACGAGGGAAAGCGCACAGAAAAGCCATAAAGTCAACATCGCTTCAGTTCCTTCTGTTTTCATCAAATGAACGGTATAACCGTATGGTAGTCCAACAGGAATCCTATTCTCAATAGGACGGAAATATTGGGTTTCCGGGGTGCTGTTGCGTTATTGGAGAATTCGCTTGTCGGGAACTCCGGTGCCCGTTATAAACTTCATGCTTTCTTCTTTTGCAAGGGTCCACAATATATTGTAGTCTGGTTGATACAGGCGTTTTTGGTATATAAAAACAATATGTTGTGTTTTGCATATTTTTAGGGAAATAGAAAATACAGGATATGATGTTCAGTCAAAAAAATATTTAAAAAAATAAAGCTTGACTTTTACTATATGTTGTGTTAAACTGGCCTTGGAGTTTGAAACCGGTACACTGGTTACCAGGCTGCAACTTGCGCCTTTCTCAGCCCTGGGCGCAAGCCTGATCCTGAAACCGTGCTCCTCCTTGAGTCTGGTAATTCAGCGGTTCCAAACCCGCCCCACCGTAATGACGGCGGCGGGTAGCCCAAGACCCGCCGCCCCCCCTTTCTCCCTTCTAAAGGGCCCGTTTTATGTGAATTCCAACCCTCCTGCGCCAGCAATTCCCTGAAGAGGAAACGCCTTATGTGCTATTGTCATTGCGAAGGTCAGACTTCCTGACCTTGACAGGGTTTTGACGTGGTTTTTCGGAAAACAGTATGGCACAAAAGTTTGACGCAAAAGACCGTAAAGAAGGGACAGGCTACCAAATAGCAAGCATGAAAAACAGGATTATACGCTGTACTCAGGGGCTATTTGGCAGTCAGTCCCTTCTTTACTCAGTCTATGTGTTTTCACAAAAAGTGCCATTGTATATTCCGACGAGTTCAGGAAGGCTGAAGGTAGAGGCCGGTAGCTATGCCCGGGCGGACCGGCGTGACTTGAATGGGAGTTCGGGGCTATTTCTGTGGTACGGGAAGCACCAGTGCACTGGGGTATTGGGGTCCGCAATAGACGCGGTTGTGGGCGATGCGCATTTCGACGCCAGGACCCGGGTGGTCGGCGCCGGTGTTGGTGTTGACCTCAAACCGGGGGGAATTGCTGCCTGAGATATGCAGGCCGATCCGGTGGCCTCGGTTGAAAATCCAGGCGGTGCTCCAGAGGTCTATTTCCAATTCGACTACATCCTCGTGACCTTGCAGGGGCGGCGCGGCCTGGTCAAAGCCCAGGCGTGATTTCACCCGACGGATATTATCCAGTACCAGGATTTCACGCGCGTCGCCTTCCGGATAGATATCCAGCAGTTTCGCCGTAAAGTCGGTGTCCGGGGCGTCCGAGGAAACAAACAGGCGGACGCGTACCTCGCCGATGATTTCCAGAGGCGCATCCAACGGCGCGCTGACGTATTTCAGCAGGTCGGTTCGGGACAGGCTGTGTTTCCGCTGGTCATAGGGGCCTGCAACGAGATTGGGAAGCAGGTTGGCGCCGCCCCAGGTGGGATAGGGATCGTTGGGGTCGAAAGTGAATTCATGGTGAGCGGCCTCCCCGGACGCTGATTCGGAACCCAATGCGCCGTCAGGCTGCAGATAGAATGGAGTCGCGGTGGCCGGGTACGGCGGCCAGGTATCCGCGGTGCGCCATTCGTTGCCGGGCGCATCCGGGTCGGTATCATCGCCCAAAATGTAATACTGGACTTTGGGTATGCCATTCAGGGCTTCGGCATCGCCCTTTAGATAGTGTTCGAAAAATTTTTGTCGCAGGGCGGACGTGGATACCTCGTGGCGGTTGGGTTTCAGCTTGTAATCCGTGGTGGTGTCCCGTCCGTGGGTGCCCCATTGCATTACCAGGTAATTCCTGCCCTGGGCGCCTTTGCCGCCCTGCCGTTCGCGCGCCATAAAACCTTCCAGAGTGCCCTTGGCAAAGATGTCGAACCAGCCCCCGACGAAGATTCCCGGCGCCGTAATATTACTTGCCTGTGCCACCGTGTTGTAATAGTCCCAGTACTCTTCGTAACGGGGCAGATTTTTGTAGAAAGCGATTAAATCGGATTGACCCAGGGCGGTCAGCCAGCCTTCCACCAAGTTCTTCCGGAAGACTCCTCCCGGGTATACCACATCAAAATAGAAATTGGCCGGCACCTTGTTCATGAACTGGGCGGCGATTTCCTTTGTAGTGGGGGCGAGCATCATCTGGGTCATGGCCAGGGCGGACGTGCCTGCGGTGCCGATCTTGCCGTTGCACCAGGGCTGCGCCCGAATCCACGCGATTGTGTCCGCGCCATCCGTAAGGCCCGGACGCCAGCCGTCGGTAAGGAAGACATGCTTTTCCCCCTGGCTGGTGCCAAATCCCCGCGTGTCCTGTACCACCGCCACATAGCCTTCCTCGATAAAACCGTTCATGCCCTGGTTGCGGCTGTACAGGCTGCGCGTCAGGATTACCGGCCAGGGCCCTTCCCCCGTTTCCGGAAAATACACATCCGTAGCCAGCAGGGTGCCATCCGTCATCGGCACCTCATGATGGGTATGTATGCCCGCCGTGGTGCGGCTCTGAAACATGCCCCGTCCCCACGCGCCGGGAAACAGGGTGAGCAAGATGACCGCGATGGAAAGAAAAGCCGAATAGCGTGTTGTCTTCATGGCTAGGGTCCTGCCTGTTTTAAGTGGAACTGTATGGGCTTTATGGCATGTGAAGAACCCTGCGGGCTCTTTTGTTGGAATTGCTTGTCTTGATCTTCCTGTGGTGTTAATGCTTTACAGGGGTGTTTCCGATAAAAACAAGATTCTCGTGCCGGCATGTTTCGGCACCTGAATTTGACCTTTGGAGTCGGGTGTTGGTGTCAGCAGCCCGGCCTTTAATCATTTCCGTAATTTTTGAAATGAGCGCCTGAACCTCTGATGTTGCCCATCAGGGAGGGGGGGGCATCGTCGGAGAGTGTATACTTCTTATTCGCCCAAGTTCTCTGCACAGGCGGTGTCTTTGTCGCCGTGCGAGGTTACCGGCAGGTCACCCAAAATAAGTTGGGGAGAGATGCCTTTTTCCGTCACAATGATTTTAGCGTTGTTTTTAAGAGATGCCTCAGTCACCTCAAGCCGCTTTAAGTCCAATGCGTTGCCTTGGAAATATCGGGCTGCCGCCTCGTTTACCAGCTGGATTGCCCGGGCTTTTCCCTCCGCGACCCGGATCTCGGCCTCTTTCTTGCCTTCCGCCAACTGGACCGCAGCCAGTTTTTCCTGTTCGGCGGCTTCAAATTTGCCGGTAGCCAGCAGTTTCATGGCGCGCCGCTCCTGTTCGGCCGTTTTTTCCTTGTGCATGGCCTCCTTGATATCCTCGGGCGGGTCAATCATCTGAATTTCCACCTTGCAAACCTTCAGTCCCCAGTCGAAGACCATCTCATCGAGATTTTTTTGCAGGTTGTTGGAAATACGTTCGCGCGCAATGAGGCTCTCGTCCAAGGTGAGTTCGCCGAATTCCTGCCTCAGATTCGTTTTTGCCAGTTCAACCGTGGCGCGCAGCCAGTTATCGATGTTGTAAAAGGTCTTTTGGATATCTTCCGCCTCCAGCCCGGGTCGAACCCAGATGAAACCATCCACCGTAATTTCCACATTGTCTTTGGTAATGACCGGCTGGGGGTCGAGGGACACGGTATGTTCCCGAATATCCCGGATGCGCGTGAGATTTACCAAGGGCCATTGTACATGCAACCCGGGCCCGACGAAACGTTTGTACCTGCCCAGGCACTCCACAATACCCCGCTCGTATTGGTTGACAATGTACACGGGAAAATGAATGGTCCGCATGGCGTATCTCCCTTCTATTACGCACGTCTCAGAGGGTGTACGGAAAGTCGAGATTGCTTCACTTCGTTCGCAATGACGGATAGATGTATACGGTGTCATTGCGAGCAAGCCACCCCGACGCGTCGGCGTTTATTTTTAAAGAAACATGATCATGATTTTCGAGTATGATAGGAATACGATTGCTTATCAGCCGACTATTATTCATCGTCATTGCGAGGCACGAAGCAATCTGGTTTATACCAAGTCCATTTAGCGATGAGATTGCTTCGTTCCTCGCAATGACGAGGTAAAGATTTTTATATCTCAATTTTACAGTATGTTACAGGATGCGTTTCTTAGGAGCAATCTCGATAAGTTGCGATAATTGCACAGGCCGTTGAAGCGACTTTCCGTACACGTGTCTCAGGGATTTATGTTCCGACACCGGATATCAGGATAACTCTGTTCTTCCCTCCCAGTCAATAGGGTAAGCCTTTCCCCCTGCATCACCCGCAGGAACGACACGGCGGGTCCGGTCTTTTTGTTGGTATTTCAGGCACTGTTACGCTATAGTATAGGAACGGGGCGCACATGTATTTAATATCAAATCGGCGGTGCGACCTATTCAACGTTTATAGAAAGGAACTTCCTGATGAGCAAGTTGCTTACCAACCATGTGTTTACTTCGGAGTCGGTGTCTGAGGGCCATCCGGATAAGATATGTGACCAGATTTCCGACGCCATACTGGACGCCTGTCTCAAGGCGGACCCCAAAAGCCATGTGGGGTGTGAGACGCTGGTTGGTCCCAATCTGGTGGTCAACGCCGGTGAAATTACCTGCGAAGGGTGGGAGAGCATCAATCCGGAGGCCATCGCCCGCAAGGTGGTTAAAAATATCGGCTACGTGCATAATGACATTGGTTTTTCCTTTGAAACGTTCGGTTATATCAACTGGATTCACGGTCAGTCCGGCGATATTGCCCAGGGGGTCAACGAAGGGCAGGGATTGTATAAGGAACAGGGTGCGGGCGACCAGGGCATGATGTTCGGATACGCCTCCGATGAGACACCCGAGCTGATGCCGGCCACCATCCAATACAGCCACGACCTGTTGATGGAACTGGCCCGCATTCGCAAGGCGGGTGAGATTGCCTACCTGCGTCCGGATTCCAAATCCCAGGTATCCATCCGCTACGAGAACGGCGCCCCTGTCGCCATCACGAACGTGGTGATTTCCCATCAGACCGAGGCCGTACCCCTGACCCGTATACGAAAAGACCTTATCGCGGTTGCCCAGAAGATATTGGAATCAACAGGCCTGTTGACCGGCAAGACCAAGTATTACATCAATCCCACGGGCCGTTTTGTAACGGGCGGGCCCTACGGTGACTCCGGATTGACCGGGCGGAAGATTATTGTGGACAGTTACGGCGGCGTCGGCAGTCATGGCGGCGGCGCCTTCTCGGGCAAAGATCCGACGAAGGTGGACCGCAGTGCGGCCTATTATGCGCGGTATGTGGCGAAAAACATCGTTGCCTCCGGGCTGGCGAAGCGGTGCGAACTCCAGGTGGCTTATGCCATCGGGGTGGCCCGTCCCATGAGCATCAACGTGTCCACCTTTGGAACGGGTGTCGTTGACGATGCGATTCTGCAGCGCGTGGTTGAATCCTCCGGCCTGTTTGATTTCCGGCCCGCCGCAATTATGGCGAGCCTGGGCCTGTCGCGGCCCCGGGGCTGGTGCTACCAGGACACGGCGGCGTACGGTCATTTTGGCCGGAAGATGTTCCCCTGGGAAAAGACCGACAAAGTCCGGGACCTTAAAAACGAAGTCGCGGCGAAGGCGTGACGCCGATGACGGCCGGAGACAGCAAAACCCGCGTTCTGGGCGTGGGTTCCCCGATGATGGACCTTCTGGCCAAAGTGCCCGAAGCCTTTCTTGGCGGGGTGCCCGGCGCCAAGGGCGGCATGGAGTGGGTGGCGCCGGAGCAGATGGATGCGCTCATCGCACGGCTGCCGGAAGCGCCCCTCCAGGCGCCCGGCGGCAGCGCCGCCAATACCATTTGCGCCCTTGGGCGGCTCGGTGTGCCGGTCGCCCTGCTGGGCAAAATGGGGCGGGATGAGGCCGGGGAAGCATACAAACGGGCTTTCCAGGCTCTCGGCGGCAGCGACGTCTGTTTCAAGTACACCAGTGAACGGGCGACGGGGCGGTGTCTGAGCCTGATTACCCCTGACGGGGAACGCACCATGCGCACCGACCTGGGCGCCGCCATGTTGATAGAGATTGCGGATGTGAGCCCTTCCGATTTTCAGGAATGCCGGCATGTGCATATCGAGGGCTACGGCCTTTATAACCCCGATTTTGTCACGCACGTGCTGAAGACGGCCAAATCCTGCGGGTGCACGGTCAGCCTCGACCTGGGGTCATTTGAAGTCGTCCGAAGTGTGCAAACCCTACTGCCCGGCCTGCTTCAGGACTACGTGGACATTGTTTTTGCCAATGAGGATGAGGCGCGCGCCTTTTGCGATGCGGAGGAACCCGAGCGCGGGTTGGCGGCCTTGGCCGCCTGTTGCGGTGTTGCCGCGGTGAAACTGGGCGCCGAGGGCGCCTGGGTGCAGTCGGGTGCGGTGCGTGAACGCATTCCAGCGGTTCCCGTGGAACACGTCATGGATACCACCGGTGCCGGAGACTGTTGGGCTGCGGGCCTCCTTTACGGACATCTTTGCGGCCTGCCGTTAAAGGACAGCGGACGGTTCGCCTCCCTTATCGGGGCGGAAACGGTGTCCTGTCTGGGCGCCTCTCCCGAGGAGGAGGGCTGGCGGCGCATCCTCGATGCCGTAAACGCCTAGTCAACTTACACAGGAAAGCAGCGATTTCCATACAAGGAGGAATGTTTCATGTACATAGGCAGAATCGTAAGCGTAGGGCGCACCCAGGACGGACGTTTGTGCGCGGCGTACCGGGTTTCCAGCCGGTCCTTTCCCAACCGCACCGCGGTTCTGGGGGAAGGCAAAATCAGTATTGTGCCCAAGCCCGGTCATGAAAGCGATGTGATGAAGAATCCCTATATCGCCTACAACTGCGTGCGTATTGTCAGGCATGGCGATATCGCCGTGGTTACAAACGGCAGCCAGACGGACGTGATTGCCGACAAGATAGAGGAGGGCATGCCCGTCCGGGAAGCGCTGGTGCTGGCCTCTCTCATGCTTGATTATGAAAAAGACGCGTATAACACCCCGCGCATCAGTGCCGTTGCGGATAAAAACATCGGCGCGGGCTGGCTCGGCATTGTGCGTCACGACGGGCTGGAGGTGCAGCGCATCCCCCTTGAATTCGGGAGGCTCTGGTATGTGGCCACCTATGAAGAGAATACCATCAATCGCAGCCAATGCGATGAGTTTCCGGTGTCTTCCGCAGAGGAGGTTTGCGATTATATGCTGGGCGGGGGCGTCTTCGCGCAGCGCACGCACCCTGTTACCGGGGTGAGCGCTCTGGCGGCGGATTATGGGTTTGACCTGTTTGCGAAAGATGTCACGCCGGGAAGTTGAAAGCAGCCGCTGTTCCGTAAGCCGCCGGGCCGGGAGTGTGTCCGGGGGCGAAGCGCAAAACCGACAGGATGTACGCCCATGAGTGACAACTACGTATCGCCCCTTGTGGAACGGTTCGCCACGGCGCCGATGAAGAAACTTTGGGGCGCTCAGAAGAAATTTTCGACCTGGCGGCGGTGCTGGGTGGCCCTGGCCGAGGCGGAACGGGAACTGGGCCTGGAGATCACGGAGGCCCAGGTTGAAGCCCTGCGCGCCCACATCGATGACATCGATTTCGAAAAGGCCGGGGCCTACGAAAAAGAGACGCGCCATGATGTCATGGCCCACATCCACACCTATGGCGACGCGGCCCCGGAAGCCCGTGCCATCATCCACCTGGGCGCGACCAGCTGTTACGTGGGCGATAATACCGACCTTATCCTGATGCGTGAAGGATTGAATCTCATCCTGGACAAAGTGGCGGCCGTCTTGTCGCGGTTGTGCCGCTTTGCGCTGGAATATAAAGACCTGGCCGCCTTGGGATTTACCCACTACCAGCCCGCGCAGCTGGTTACCGTCGGCAAGCGCGCCTGCCTCTGGGCGCAGGACCTGCTTCTGGACGGTCTGCAGATGGAGCGGCAGTTACCTGACCTGCGCTGCCGGGGCGTTAAGGGGGCCACGGGCACGCAGGCGTCGTTCATGGCGCTATTCAATGGCGATGAAGAAAAGGTGCTCGCCCTGGACCGGTTGGTCGCGCAAAAACTGGGATTCGACCAGGCGTTTACCATCACCGGCCAGACCTACACCCGGAAACTGGATACCCAGGTGCTCAACGCGCTGGCGGGTATCGGCGAATCCGCCCACAAGTTCGGCACGGATATGCGGCTGCTGCAGAACCTCAAGGAAGTGGAGGAACCTTTCGAATCCACCCAGGTCGGCAGTTCGGCCATGCCCTACAAGCGCAACCCCATGCGCAGCGAACGCATCTGCGCCTTGTCCCGCTTCCTCATAACCGCCCCCCTGCACGGGGCGTTCACCAGCGCCGTACAGTGGTTTGAACGCACCCTGGACGATTCCGCCATCCGCCGGCTGAGCGTGCCGGAAGCCTTCCTGGCCGCCGATGCCATCCTGAATCTGTACCTGAATGTGATGGAAAAGCCGCGCGTCTATCCCAGGGTTATCGAGAAGCGCATCTGGAGCGAACTCCCCTTTATGGCGTCTGAAAATATCCTGATGGCGTGCGTGCAGCGCGGCGGCGACCGGCAGACCCTGCATGAAACGATCCGGCGCCATGCCCAGGAAGCGGGACGGCGGGTCAAGGAAGAAGGGGCCGACAATGACCTGCTGGAACGGCTTGCCGCCGACCCGGTCATCGGCATGACGCGCGAGGAGATGGAAAAGATTCTTGACGTCCGCCGCTTTGTCGGGCGCGCGCCCGCCCAGGTGGTTCAATTCATCGAGGAGGAAGTGGAACCTTTCCTCAAGCGGCGAGGCGCCCACGGGGAGGTTAGTTCGGACGTGCGGGTATAAGGGCGGTATTTCCGGCCTCAGGAGCGTTCCTGCCGCTGACAGGCGGTGCAGCTTTCCAGTTTGTGGTGGACTTCGCGCAGCAGCGTTTCCGTCATTTCCCAGCCGATGCAGGGGTCCGTAATGCTGCGGCCATAACAGAGGGTATCGATGTCATCGACCACTTTCTGGCACCCTTCCTCCAGGTTGCTTTCGAGCATCACGCCCACAATTGAACGGTTACCCTCAATGCGCTGCTGGACGACGTCCCGGAGCACATGCGCCTGCAAGCGGGGGCGTTTTCCGCAGTTGGCGTGGCTGCAGTCCACGATGATGCGGGGTTCCAGGCCGGCCGCCTGCAGTTGTTCTTCCACGGCGATGACGCTGACCGGGTCGTAGTTGGGGCCGGACCGGCCGCCGCGCAGGATGACATGGCCCAGCCGGTTGCCCCGGGTACGCACCACGCACGTGAAGCCGTCTTCGTCTATGCCGAGGAAATGATGGGGGCGGCCCGCGGAAATGACCGCGTCGATGGCCGTTCTTAAATTACCGTCCGTGTTGTTTTTGAACCCGACGGGCATGGACAGGCCGCTGGCCATTTCGCGGTGCGTCTGCGATTCCGAGGTGCGCGCGCCGATGGATACCCACGAAAGCAGGTCGGCGATATACTGGGGGATAATGGGGTCGAGCACCTCGCTGGCGGCGGGCATGCCGAGTTCGGCGAGTTCAAGCAGAAGGGAACGCGCCTTGAAAAGCCCCTTTTCGATATCATAGCTCCCGTTCATATCCGGGTCGTTGATAAGGCCCTTCCAGCCCACCGTGGTCCGGGGCTTTTCGAAATAGACGCGCATATCGATGAGCAACCGGTCGGCCAGTTCCCGCTTAAGCGCGCAGAGCCGCTCCGCGTAATCCAGCGCAGCCCTGGTGTCATGAATGGAACAGGGCCCCGCAATGACCAGCATCCTGTTGTCGCGCCCTTCCAATAGGGCCGCAATTTCCTCCCGGGCATCGGCGACCTTTTCGGCGGCCCCTTCGCTCAAGGGCAATTGCTCCCGCAAGCGGCGCGGCGGCATCAGCGGGGAAAACGAAGATACATTCAGGTTGTTAACGGCACGCGTCATGACGGTTATTCCTTCAAGGCCGGCGGCAACGACATTAACGGGCGCCGGACCCGTTATGCTGGGATGGCCCAGCCTCCACGACCAGGCAGCCATGGTACAGCATCTTTCCCGGGAAAGCCAAATCCCGGCGCGGTTTAAGAGGGTGGCCCCCCTATTCAACGGCGTTTATTTTCTTTCGAACGGCCTCGAGATTGTTTGCGGGCGCGGACAGATGGGGAAGCTGTTTCAAGGCTTCTTCGAAATACAAAAACGCTTCCGGATACAAACGGTACCGGGCGCACAGAAGGCCCGCATTATTCAGCATCACCGGGTCTCGGCCGTAAACCGTCAATCCTTCCTCAATGAGCGCCAGCACCTCGTCGTGCCGTGATTGCTCTTCGCCGGCGGTCATCAGCAGTCCCTCCGCTTTGGCCAAAGCGATTTCACACAGGATGGTATCCGCCGTGTAGTCACCCCGGGTGTCGTCCGGCGACAGGGTATGCCATTGATAGAGATTCCAGTAGTTGTACACGGGCGGGGACTCTCCGGGACGCAACACGCGAAACGTCAGTCCTGCGGGCACGATGCGGACGGGCTGTTCCGTGGGCAGACGCATGGATTTGGAAAGGTATACGGGGCGGGAGGTGTGATCGACCAGCCAGGCGATGATTTCCGGGTCGAAACGGCGCGGCGGAAACGGTCCGATCTTGTCTCGAAGTGATTCGGGCATTTCATCGAACAGGTTACTCTCGAGGTACCCGTATGTGCGCAGGTTTTCCACGTCCGGGCGCATGCCGAATACGGTCTGCAGGTACAGCACACTGAAACTGCCATGGTCGGACTCCGAGACATAGATGGCATCCTTTTCCAGCGAGACAAGAATATTGGCGCCGTAATCGCGGGTCCAGTAAAAGCCGGACTTGTCGTTGCGTTCATAATGCATATAGACGGAACCGGTTGCCATCATGATCCCGGCGGCAATGGCGGCGCGCCGCCCGTACCGGCCCCGGCGCGCCGGCACGGCCAGCCCCACGCCGATGCCCACTGCGGTCACATAGTAGGCCGGTATTCCGAACACGCGCATGACCCAGAGCCACTCGCGGGTGCGCTCGAAGTTTTGCCAGAACGAGAAGCCGGCGATAACCAGCAGCGCCGAAGAAACCAGCAAGGCGCCATAAGCGCGCCGGCGCCTGAACAACAGGCATAGTCCCGCCGCCCCGAAAAGCGCGACGCCGGGCGCGAATTCCCGCCACCAGGCGTGCCCATAAACGGCCAGCTGGCCCAGGAAACGGCCCACGCTTCGCGGATATTGGGTGAACATAAAATCATACTGCATGCGGCGGACGTGCCGGTAGACGGTTGCAAAGGTTTCGGGATTGCCCCAGTCCAGGGGCGGATTTGCGACGGAACGCAGTGGCAGATAGAGGTATACCGCCAGGGTGCATGCGGCAATCAGCACGCAGGCAAGGTAGGTCGCGGCGGGTCTTGTCCACGCCCCTTCGCCGTCCGCGATAGCCCGATGATCTTGAACCAGGACATAAAACACGCAGGGGGGCGCCAGCAGCAGGAAGGTGTTGTGCAGCGTGAGTCCCAGGCCGAACACCAGCGCGAACAGGAACAGGGTCCGCCTGCGCCGCGTTTCCGACCACTGCAGCAGCAGGAGAAAACAGGCGGCCATGAGAAACAGATTCAGGGTATAGACATCCGCGACCACCGCCTGTGCCCAGAATTCGCGGGATCCGGCAAAAACGAGCGCCCCGAAGAATGCGGCGACGCGGCTGTGCGTCAGATGCAGCAGGGTCCATGCGAGCAAGGATACGGCGCCGGCGGCGAAAACAGCCGACATCAGGCTGACCCGCCAGGCGGCTTCGCCAATAGGCAGCCAGCTGAACCCGTGGCCCAGCAGGCAATACAGCGGGTAGCCGGGGGGGTGGGGAATGCCCAGGGATACGGCCGCCGTCACGAATTCGCCGCTGTCCTCGCCGGTGATGGTGGGGCCCAGCGTGAGCATAAACAGGAAAAAGGCGGCCAGCCCCGCGCCCGTTGCGACGGCGTAGTCTCCGGCCGGGGAAGGCGCAGCCCGGAGGCCGTCGCAGGCGTCACAACTTGGGTTCTTCATGACGCCAGATTCGCCGGAGATTGGACTGGTGGCGTATGAGAATGAGCAGGGCCACCAGCACGGTAAACGCGCGGACCGGCGCGGACAACGGGAACAGGAATACGGTTACGGCCAGGGTGACCGCCGCCGCCACGGAGCCCGCGCTGACCATGCGGGTGACGACGACCACCCCCAAAAAAACGGCACCCGCTATGGCGGCGGGGAATGGCGCCAGCCCGATAAACACGCCGGCGCTCGTGGCAACGCCCTTGCCGCCCCGGAAACGGACGAACAGCGAAAAGGTGTGGCCGAGAATGGCGGCGAGCCCGCAGGCAACAGGCAGGTACGTCCAGGCATACAGGTGTGCAAAGAGCACCACAGCCACCCAGCCTTTGAAAACATCGAAAGCGAGCGCCAGCGCGCCGTATCCCTTCCCGAGGCAGCGCATGGTATTGGTGGCGCCGATGTTGCCGCTCCCCTCCTTGCGGATGTCTTTGCCGCAGAAGGCCAGGCCCAGCCAGTAGCCTGTCGGAATGGAGCCGAACACAAAGGACAGGCACAAGGCGATTGGAATCAAAATCATCCCGGTCATATTTTTTTCTTTTCCTCCCGAAGTTCCAGTTTCAGGGGCACGCCTTCAAACCCGTAGGCTTCCCGAATCTGGTTTTCAATAAAGCGCAGGTAGCTGAAATGGAACAACCGTTTTTGATTTACAAAGAGGACGATTTCCGTGGGCTTGACCCCGGTCTGGGTGGCGTACAGGATCTTGGCGTGAACGCCTTTTTTGCCGGGAGGATTGTGCTTGGCTTTAATCTGTTCCATCAGGCGGTTCAGCTCCGCCGTGCCGATGCGCTTGGCCGCTTCCGCAGCGACCCGGTCCACACAGTCGAACACGCTAAACAGGCGTTTACGTGTCACGTTGGATATGGTGATGCGCGGGGCGAACTGTATTTGGGGCATTTTTAGATCGAGGTCGTCTTCAAGGGCTTTGAGCCGTCTTTCCGCGTTTTCGACAAGATCCCACTTGGTCCACACCAATATGAACGCCGTACCCTGTTCCAGGGCATAGCCGATGATGCGCTTGTCTTGTTCGGACAGTTCTTCCGTTGCCTCCACCATCACCAGGCAGACGTCGGCGCGGCGGATCGCCCGCAAGGCGCGGGCGACGCTGAAGTGCTCCACGGGCTTTCGGATACCGGCCTTGCGCCGCAGCCCCGCCGTGTCAATCAGCAGGTAATTCTTGTCGCGCCGGTGAAATTCAATGTCGATGGCGTCGCGGGTGGTTCCGGGCACGTCGGAGACAATGGTGCGCTCCTCGTTGAGCAGAGCGTTGACAAAGGAGGATTTACCCACGTTCGGCCGGCCGATAATGGCCACCTTGATGATGTCATCGGCGCTTTTACTCACCCCTTCCCCGTTGCCGTCGTCCGCGGCGTCCTGTTCCCCTTCACCCGGCGCCGGAAGGTGCCGCGTTACCTCCCCCATCAGCGCGTCGATGCCGAGGTTGTGCCCTGACGAAATGGCGTGGGGCTCGCCGATACCCAGCGCGTAATACTCATACTGGTTCATGGCGAGCTGCGGGTTGTCCAGTTTATTCACCGCCAGCACGACCGGTTTGCCGCAGCGCTGGAGGGTCTCGCATACGGCGCGGTCGGGCCGGGTGATTTCCTGCTGCCCGTCCAGCACGAAAATAACCACGCAAGCCTCCTCTATCGCCTGCTGCACCTGGGCCTGCATTTTGCGGGTGATTTCATCCACGGGTATCTCGACGATGCCGCCTGTGTCCACCAGGCGGAATCGTCGCCCGTCCCACGCGGCCTCGTTGATGAAACGGTCCCGGGTGATGCCTTCCACATCATGTACGATGGCGCGCTGCTTGCCGATAATACGGTTGAACAGCGTGGACTTGCCCACATTCGGGCGGCCCACTATGGCCACCATCGGCAGGCCTTTTTGGGTTCGTTTACCTGGCGGCATCGGCTTTTGTTCTTTCCTTTACCTGGGCATAACCCGCGTAAAAGTAGTCTATGGAGGACCATCCCGTGGCGGCGAGGGAGGCCGCAAGCAGGAAGGGCGTCAGCGGATTGGAAAGCAGCACGGAAATCATGACCGCCATTTGCAGCACCGTGGTGGTCTTTCCGGAAAGGCGCGGTTTCACCTTGAACGGGCCATAACGCTCGTTGATCAGGTACGCGCCCAGAACAATATACACGTCGCGGGCTAAAAAGACGGGCGGCGCCCACAGCGGCATGCCGGGGTTAAACCACCCGTTTGCCGCAACAAAAATAAATCCGAGATTAATCAACAGTTTGTCCGCCAACGGGTCGAGCCGCTTGCCCAGCCGGGACTCCAGATGAAAGCGGCGGGCAATCTGGCCATCGAGAATATCGGAGAGCGCGAAGGCCGCATACAGGAAGAACGCCGCCTGGCGCAGATACGCCCTTTCCGGTGAATAACCCAGAACGCAGGCGAGGAAAACCGGCATGAACCCCAGGCGCGCGGCTGTAATATAGTTGGCGATGGTCACGTACATTCCCCGTGTTCTGTTTCAAAGGCGGGAGTGCGGACGGAATGCCGCCCGTGCACAGCCCTTGCCCATGCTGGCAGGGGTGCCGTCCTTCCTGGCCGGACGCCCGGGACAAAACTCCCTGCATGACGTAATTCTCCTTTCCGCCCGCGGGAGGACACCGCCCGTGTCTTAAAAATCGTCTTCACGCGGCAGGTGCCGCCGGATTTGGGCGATGAGTTCCTTGGGCAGGAATGGCTTCTTGATCAGTTCCACCGCGCCGACGCGAAAGGATTGGGCCCGCGCCTCGGGCGTGTGCGCCGAAGAAAGAAAGAGCACCGGAATATCCTGGGTGACGGGATTGGCCTTGATTTGTTCGCACACCTCGTAGCCGCTCATCATGGGCATCATGATGTCCAGTAAAACCAGGTCCGGCTTTTCGGTGCCGCAGATATCCAACGCCGAAATACCGTCATATGCGGCAAGCACCGTGAAATCTTCCCCTTTCAGCGTGGTTTCAAGAAAGGATACGACATCCGGTTCGTCATCCACGACCAATATGGTTCTTGTTGCGGCCACTATACCTCCTTGGTCCCTGGCGGACCAGCACGTTCCTGAGAAAATTCTTACCCTTTTCTGCCGGCTTTACCGCCGCCGGAACGCGGTATCATTCCCTGCAGCTCCGACATGAATTCGTTGACATCGCGAAATTGACGGTACACCGAGGCAAAACGCACATAAGCGACCTCATCGAGTTGTTTCAGCCGCGCCATG
>JAKJCY010000260.1 GCA_022706235.1 Candidatus Hydrogenedentota bacterium
AGGGGTTCCTCCCCGATTGCGGTACTTTCCTGCTCGCCGGGGTACCGCCCCATGTTAAAACTGCCCGGCGGGATCCAGCAGCAGATAATACCGCCGAATTCGCGTTCCATGCCCGGATGCATTCCCCCGTGCACCGCCACGCGTACCTGTTCAATGGCGCCGGTAACACCATCCCTGGCGAAGTTCCACACGAAGCAGCGCCCCGCACCCGGCGCCACATCCTTGTTCACATCGCCGGTGACGGCGTTGATGTATCCCGTATAGGTTTCACCGCCGTCCGCGGAGAACCGCCCGGAGATATACGCAGGTTCATTGTCGCTGGTGGCAAGGTCATAGGTAACCATGAGGAACGCGTCCTGCGGTTCGGTCGTCACGTTGGCCACGGTCACGGTCTGTTGAGGTTCTTCGCCTTCGCCCTCCTCGCCGCAGGCGCTCCCCGCCCAGCACAATGCCACAAACAGCAGCGCATGCCAGGGGAGCCGGGCATACATTCTTCTGCAAATCATGAAACGCCCTTTCCGTCGATGCCTGTATCGTTCTTCATTTTACATTTCTCCGGATTCGAGAACGTTACGCGGTATTATTGAATATTGGAGCCGAAATGACAGCTTTATCCAAGTGTTCCGGCACTGTGTCTGCACTAAATTCAACGTACTTGCGGCAACCCTCCCCGACCCTTTAGACTGTTGGGGTGTAGAAAGGGATAGCATACATGGGTGCCTCGCCAACTGAACTGCCATCGGTTTCGGTCATCGTTCCCACGTACCAGGAAGCCTTGAACCTTCCTGCGCTGGTGGAGCGGGTGGAACGGGTGCGCGCGGACCATCATCTCACGCTTGAAATGCTTATCATGGACGATGACAGCCGGGACGGCACGGAAGAAGCCGTTGCTGCGCTGGGCCGGGACTGGATCCGGCTGATTGTGCGCAGAGAGAACCGGGGCTTGAGCGCCGCCGTGCTGGACGGGTTCCGTCACGCGCGCAACGAGGTGTTGCTGGTAATGGACGCGGACCTCAGCCATCCGCCGGAAACCATTCCGGAGATGCTGCGCCGCCTGCGGGAAGGGGCTGATTTCGTGCTGGGTTCCCGGTATGTCGAAGGGGGATCCACGGAAGAGGCCTGGGGAATACTGCGCTGGATTAACAGCAAGGCAGCCACGTTGCTGGCACGACCCTTCACACGACTGAAAGATCCCATGAGCGGTTTCTTCGCCATTCTCCGGTCCCTGCCAGAGACGGCGGCACCGATGAACCCCGTTGGCTATAAAATCGGGTTGGAGGTGCTGGTAAAAGGGAACTGTGAAAAGGTTGTCGAGATTCCCATTCATTTCAGCCAGCGTTTCAAGGGCGAAAGCAAACTCTCTCTTCGGGAACAACTGCTGTATCTGGAGCATCTGCGCCGGTTGGCCGAATACAAGTTCGGAGATTGGATGCGTTTCCTGGAGTTTAGCCTGGTCGGCTTATCGGGCGCTTTCGTCAACCTGGCCGCATTGACCCTGCTGGTGTGGTTTTCGATGCCCGTACGCGCGGCCGTGGCCGCCGCCATTTTCATTGCCATGCTGTCTAACTTTGTATTGAACCGCCAGTTTCCCTTTGCCTATGCCCGGGAAAAACATTGGCTGCCCCAATTGTTCGGATTCATCGCGGCCAGTTCCATCGGCGCGGGCGCCAATTACGGCACCGCCCTGCTGATACTTCATTTCTGGCCGTTGACCTTGCGTTTTCCGCAAATCGCGGCGTCCATCGGCATAGTTGCCGGCATGGCATCGAATTATCTGATGACGCGGTATGTAGTGTTCAAAAAGCCTTGACCCCGCGTTTGACTCCGGCCTACGCGGGAAAAAAACGAAACGCAGAGGGCGCAGAGAAGAGATATTTTCCGCCTGCGGGACTGTTCTTGATAGTGTTGCGTTAATCGGATAGAATACGTGCATGCAGGATATCAACCAAGAAGGAACACGCCATGCCAACAGTGCGTTTACAAGTGCTTATAGAGCAGGACGAGGACGGTTTTTTTGTAATGGATGTTCCCGCGCTGCGAGGCTGTCATGCACAAGGGCGAACCTATGAAGAGGGTATGGAAAACATTCGCGACGTTATCGCCATGTGTGTGCGTGAGATGCGTGAAGAAGGCTTGGAAATCGAAACCGGCTACCCGGAGGTCATTGGTATTAAAACGCTTGAGATAGCCGTTTGAGGTGTTTCATGGGTCATGACCTTCCCATGTTCACTGCAGTGGATATTGTAAAAGTACTTGAGCAACTTGGTTTTCAGGTACGGGAACTTGGCAGCACAAGCCATCGACGCTATATACATCCTGATGGAAGACGCACTACCATTCCGTTTCATTCCGGACAGAACATTGGCCGGGGACTGCTCCGAAAAATTATTCGGGACTTGGAACTCTCCCCAAAAGAGTTCAAAGAACTGTTGTAGGGGCCTATTTACCAAGTAACGCCATCAAAGATAAGAGATACAAAGAAAGGGATAGATGAAATCGGGAAGTACTGCTTTGAAAAACCTGGCCCTTGTGGCGGGTTCCATTATCTTCGCGGTGCTGTTAAGCCTGTCCGCCGACCGCATTTTCGGCGCGATACGGCGCCCGCCCGGCCTGCCGGAGACCATGGAACTCATTTTCCCCCCTTTCTCGGAACAGCACTATGAAACGGCGGATTTCCGGTATTCGGTCTATATCAACGCCATCGGCATCCGGGACCGGGAATTGCCCCGGGAACGAGGCGATGCGTACCGCGTGCTCGCGATCGGCGATTCCTACACCTATGGCTGGGGCGTGGATATAGAGAACACCTGGACGCGCCAGTTGGAAACGCGACTGCGTGCGGAAGGGCGCGACATTGAAATATTGAACCTGGGTAAACCTGGCGTGGGACCGCCTTTCTATTCGGAACTGGCGGAAAAGGCCATTCCCCTGCTCCGCCCCGACCTCGTGCTGGTCTGTTTGCTCCAGGGCAACGACATCCGCGCCGCCGGGGAGGAAACCGCCACCTTGAAGACACGTTCTTTCTGGAACCTTGTGCGCAGGCTCTATCCAAATTTCACGTTATACATGCGCGATTTGCGCCGGGAACAGGAATACAGCGGCCGCAGTCACGAGGAGATGCCGAAACAGGTGAGCACGGCGGAAGATAACCGCCGCTGGACGGCAAACACGGCCCAATCCTTTCTCGAAAAGATGACGCCTGAACAACGCGCCCGGTTCGACGCCTTTGACGAGGAAGTCAAAGCCGCCTATTCAAGCGGGAACCTGAACCCCTATATGGTCGACCTTGCCATGCAGAATCCCGACTTCTATATCCTCACCATGGATGTGGAGGACGCCTGGACGCAGACCTGCATTGAACGCACTGCGGGCCACTTGCGGCGCATCAAGCAAGTGGCGGAAGAATACGGAAGCGATACGGTGGTGATTTGCATTCCGGAAGGCCCCTATGTAAACCGACCCGCCCTCATCAATATGGGACGGGTCGGATATAACATGCCTGACTGGCTGCTCGCCACCAACGCCATGGACGAAACTCCACACCGCGCGGCAACCCTGGCCGGGTTACAGTTTTTTCAGTTCACGGACGCCTTCCGAAAACGACAGGAGGATCCTGTCTTGTACTTTGAACTGGACGGCCATTCCACGCCCGCAGGCCACCATCTCCTTGCGGAGTCCATGGCCTCCGTATGGGCTTCGATTACCAGCCGGCCGTAAATTCAGGACATCCTCAGGATGTCGCCGCAATCATCATGAACATAAAAAAGAACATGAAAAAGAAAATAGCCAGTACGCCTTCATCATCCATTGCTGAAACTCCTTCTTGGTTGAACTTCCCGCGTCTTTACGCAGTATTACTGCAACAAACTTCTTGACCTGACTGCCTTCATTTTACCATGGCTTTCGGCAAAAAGTCCATTGTATTTTGGGTATCCCCCGGAATCGACTAAACAAACGTTTGGGCGGAGGGCGGTTACATATCCATATTTTGGAGATATGCAATGTCGCCGGTTTGAAGGATGCCGCTCACCACGTTCTGAATCGCCTCGCGGTCTTCAACACAGGTGACATCGGCCAGGAGGCTGGTATATTCCAGGAAAAGGTCCAGGCCCTGCACAAAGATGTCGTAAGCCTCCTGAATCGTCTGCAGGCCTCCCGGAATCTCAACAAGTTCCGCCAATGCGTTCATCGCCTCGACGGCGTCCATCTGCGTATCCAATCCCGCCAGGTATTCATTGGTATAGGCCGCGCCCCGGCTGACCTGGCGCCCCATTTCACCGACGCTCTTGTATACCGCGAGCGCATCCTCGTAATTTCCTTCCGCTTCCAAAACCGCCCCGTGGGCGAGCAGGTCGCTCTTCAATTGAGAAACGGCGGCGTACTCGTCTGTTCCGGCATAAAAGGCGGCCACCGTCCCGGCAAGGTCCGCCGGAATGCCGCCGACTTCAAGGGCGGCGTCATGATACTGGGCATTTGCCACGCCATGGGCGTTTCCCGCCCGCAGTTCAGCCGCCGACCCCAGCAAGGAAAGTCCATTCGCATAATCTCCCACGGAGAAGCGGAGTTTCGCGTCCATGTAATAGACCAGCGCATTTGCGGGTTCCTGCTCCTTGAGCACGGCCAAATGTTCGAAGGCTTCCTCGGAAGCGGCCGGATCATCCATCAATTGCATGGCGAGCACGAAGCGTACGCCCGCATCCTCGGGATTCCGCTCCACCGCTTCTTTCAACAATGCCACTGCCTCTCCGGCGGTCAGGAACCGGCTCATTCCGGCGAGTTGTGCGGGCGTCAAAGATTCCGTCTCGATCAGGCGCCGTACATCATTCGGGTCGAGAGTCCCCCATTTCGCGAGCATGGCCGCAGCGCCCGCCCCGCTTTCCAGTGATTTTCTTTTGGCAGCCAGGACCTCTTCCATTGTAAAAGTCGTGCGGGGCGCCGATTTCCCGTCCCGCGAAGGCAAAGCCTCCCCCGATGGAGTCGGCCGCGCCAGCAGCGACAACAACGATTCCTTGCCGGAAGGAGATTTCTCCGGAGAAATCGTTTTTTCTTCAACGGTCGGAGCGGATAAAACTTCCCGGCGATGATCCCGGGTCACAGGTTTACGCGCCGTTTCACGCTGTGCAACTTTGGCGCCGCCCGTATCAACCGGCATCGGGGAAAACACGAGGAAACCCAGGCACAGCAGTAGCCCCGCAGCAAGTCCAATCAATGGCCAGGTCAGGGAAGAACGGCGGCTTCGGGCTGATTTTGTCTGGCCTGACGCAGTAACAAAGCCATTTCCCGACAAATCCGACCTGTCCAGGGCACCGGTTACGTGAGGGATAAAGTCCATCTCCGGGACGCGGGTCCGCAGTATCTCGCCCAAAGACATTAAGTCCGCCTCCAAGGGCGAGGAGGGAATCAGGTCATTCTCTTTTTCTAACGCAGCCCTGACAGGGGAGATCACTTCAACCCGGGGTATTCCCTCTCTTATCCGGCTGCCCAGTTCGGCAAGCTCCTGTTCCAGGGAACCAGACAGGATATCCGGCTTCTTGATTGCGCGCAGCACCGAGTCGCCGATATGGATACCAGGCGTGGATACCCGCAAAACGTTTCCCAGTTCAACGAGTTCCCGTTCTTGAGAGCGCAACACATCCAAGG
>JAKJCY010000261.1 GCA_022706235.1 Candidatus Hydrogenedentota bacterium
GCCGGCATGATACCATAATTTTTCCATGAACACCCTGTCCTACGATAGCCGCGAGGAACGCCGGTTTATACGGCTGGTGCCGGACCTGATCCGCGCCCGTCAACTCCTGTTCGATCTCGTCTGGAAAGACCTGCGCGTCCGGTACCGGTACGCGGCGCTCGGATTCTTATGGACCATCATCGAGCCGCTGGCCTTCACCTTGATTTTAACCTTTGTTTTCGAATTTGTCCTGGCGGACCGCGCGGCAGCCGTCCGGTCGGATGCCGCGCCTCCTTATGCGGTGATGCTCCTGTGCGGTCTGATTTTCTGGCAGCATTTTACGGTATCTTTGTCGACCGCCACCACATCGCTGGTCGTCAACAAGAACCTGTTGAAAAAGGTGCGTTTTACCCGGGAAGTGATTCCCATTGCCGCCTGCTGCATGCCGCTTGTTCAGCTGGGCGTCGGTTTTGTACTGCTTTTAATCGCGCATCTGCTTCTCGGCGGCAGCATCGGCATGTCCCTGGTATATCTGCCGGTGCTGTTCTGCATTCAATTTGCCCTGACTATCGGGCTTGCGCTGTTTCTCGCCTGCGGTCATGTGCATTTTCGCGATGTAGGCAACCTGGTCAATGTTTTGCTGTTGTTCGGCTTTTATGCCACGCCGATATTTTATCCGCTGGAACTGGTGCGCAACACCCGTCTGCCCGCATGGCTCTACACCGCCTATATGGCAAATCCCATGGCTGGCCTGGTCACCGCCTACCGTCAAGCGCTGTTCGAACAATGTTTTCCGGACATAATCCTGATTGCATGGCCGCTCTGCTGTGCCGTGGCGGCGCTCCTGTTCGGGGCGTGGGTATTCCGCCGTTACGCGGCCACCATGGCGGATTACCTGTAGAAAGAACCGCCGTTGCGGGGCGGATATCCCCCGTTGCCTTAGCGGCGGCGGGAGTGGTTTTAGAAAGGAAGGTTTTATGCAGGCAGTCATCATGGCGGCGGGCAAATCCACACGGACCTGGCCGCTGACGCTCACGCGGCCAAAGCCCTTGTTGCCGGTTATGGGAGCTCCGCTGCTGTCGCATCAACTGCGCGCCCTGAAAGGAATTGCGGATGAGGCCGTTATCGTGGTCGGCTACCTGGGCAACATGATACGTGAGGAGTTCGGCGAAACCTTTGAGGGTATTTCCATCCGGTATATCGAGCAGCGGGAACAGCGGGGCACGGGCCACGCTGTTCTCCAGGCCGAACCCCTCATAACCGGACCCTTCCTCGCCTTGAACGGTGATGATCTGTACGACCCGAAGGACCTGAAACGGCTTGCCCTGCACCCCGGCCTTGCCCTGGCGCGCGAGGTCGAACACCCCGAACGGTTCGGTGTGTTTGAGATAGACGGCAGCGACCGGGTGCTGTGTCTGGAGGAAAAACCGGAACGGCCCCGCTCCAACCTGGCTAACATTGGCGCGTATTCCCTTGACCCGGACATCTTTGAATTGCTGCAGGGAGTGACGCCTTCGCCCCGGGGCGAGATTGAAGTCACCGATGCGCTTCAACGGATGGCGGAGGCGCAGGCCCTGCATATCGTTCCTGCCCGAGGCTACTACCTTACTATCGGTTACCCGTGGCATCTGCTCGATGCGAACACCTATTGGCTGGAGCATTTTCTGCAAGAGGCGAGCCTGGGCACGGTCAGCCCCATGGCCAGTCTGACCGGACGTGTCCACATCGGCGGGGGAACCATTGTGCATCCGGGAACCGTGATTGAAGGACCGGCTTTCATCGGGGAAGGATGCACCCTGGGCCCCAATTGCTGGATTCGGCCCTACACCACCCTCGGCGACGGCTGCCGCATAGGCCAGGGCAGTGAAATCAAGGCGTCCATCCTCTTCGAAGGCGCCGCCGCACCGCACCAGAATTATGTGGGCGACAGCATCCTGGGCGCTAACGTCAATCTGGGGTGCGGCGCCAATACGGCGAACCTGCGCCATGACGGACAACCCATTCGATGTCTGGTCAAGGGAGAGTTGGTGAACACGGGCAGGCAGAAGTTGGGTGCGGTGATAGGCGATAATGCCCACCTCGGCATCAACACCGCCATTTACCCCGGCCGGTGGATTTGGCCGGGCCTGACGACCCTGCCCGGAAGCGTGGTACGCTTTAATATTACGGAATAGAGTCCCGCGCCTTCCTGTTAGTTGGTGCCCAGGGCCTCGTTCTCGTAGCGCCCGTTCCATTCACTGACGTAAATATAGGGGCCATAATTAAACGGAGTGTCACAGGGCAATTCATTTTGCAGGGTCTGCCCCCCGAATTCGTAGGCGATTTCGGGACCGGCTTCGCGGAGTTGGGTGCGCGCGCGGAAATCAAAGTCCAGCACACCGTTCGCGTTCAGGTCGCGTGTCGCCAGGAAATAGGCGCGCAACCCCAGGATATGGTAGAGGTCTCGTGAATTATCGGCTGTTTCCGCCGGGATGTTTAAGGGTTGAGGCAGCAGGCCGAAAGTACTGCCGCCCGGCCCCACCCCAATCAATACATAGGCATCATAACTGCGCGGGGGAAAGGTAATACCCTTAAGATTGATGTTTTCGGGATCCCAGGTCTGCGCATATTGCGCCCCGGTTTGCAGCCAGAATTTCTGGGCACGGGAAAATTGCTGCTTGTTCACGGGAATATAGATGAAAGGGCGCTGTTCCGCTTGCAGCTGGTTGCTTAATTCCGTATCCAGTGCCGGCTCGGCTGTGCCCAGATATCGCGGCCAGCTGTTCCACTCAAATTTGTATTTCCCATCGGGTTGAAGATCGCCGATATGGGAGAATTCCAGCAACCCGATTTGCCCGTCCCGGTCCGTGTCAAAAGAAGTGGAAAACTCATCCAGTAACCCCGCGTCGCCGTGGTACCCCATCAAGTACATAAAAGGTTTGAGATTATAGTAGCTGGAGTAGTCCGCGGGACCTGCCGGGGCATTACGGTCTTTCGCATGTTCAAAACCCACATAGCCATACCCGGGCGGATAGGTCTTGTTATCCGTGTAATAGGCGACCAGGGCCGTGGAAACCTGGCGCAGCGCGTTGTCGAGGCGGCGCAGTTTTGCCCGCTCAATCACCCGCGGCCCCACTGCCATGATCATGGCGGCAAGAATGGAAATGATGGCAAGCACAGTCAATAGCTCAATAAGGGTGAATCCCTTTATACGTGAAGTTCCCATGAAATATCTCCTTTTGAATCTAACTTACGCCCTTATAGATAGTACCACAAAAAAGGGCTGGTGCACACTCATTTCCGGAAAAAGAGGCCCGTTCACCGCGTCAGCTCTTGAATAGGTCATCAAAAGAAGCGGGGGCATCCTGTTGCTCCTGGTCACCGAACAGGCCGGAAAAGGCATCCTTGGCCTGTTTGAGTTTCTCTGATTCCCCCTTTGTATCAGGCATTCCCTCCCGAAACTCGAACTCTTCGCAAAAATTGAGACCTCTGCGATTGGCGACATAATCCGTGTTCGGTATATAGCACTGGTTATGGGCTGTTGGCGTATGGAAGCGGCAGTTCTTACAGCAGTGCAGGTACGCGCTGCAGACAGGGCATGTCTCTTTGAATCCGGGACGCCGCATTTCACTTTGCCAAGGGGTTTTGCACTTGTGACAATATCGGATTTCCATCGCCTGGGTATGTCCTTGAAATTTATTTCGGCAGCGCCGCCGGAGCGCCCGGCCGTATCATGGCCGTATCGGGCGCATTGGGCTGGGCATGTTCGAGCAGGGCCCAAAGCATGTGGGTCGTGGTCATGCCGTTCACCTTTCCGGTGCCCTCGCCGCCAAGGGCGGCATCCCAACTACCGTCTTCGTTTTGCGCTTTGGCCGCAATGGTCAACCAGTCCTCTTCCACCATATCCCCGTGTCCGATCTCGAATAAAAGCGCCAGGGCCTGTCCCGCCATGGGGGCGTTCAAACCATTGTCACGCAGATGGTTTCGGAATTTTACCGCCAACGCATCGCGCACCAGCATCCGTTTTGGTTCCCCGAAGAAACACTGATGGTCGCACAACCACAGGTAGGCAATGGCCAGTGTGGGAAGAAATGGGGACACCCCTTCTTGAATCATGACGTTCATCTCGTCCAGAAGGGAAATATCCGCCGGGTAAATGTCACAGTATAAAGACTTCAGAATGATGCGTTCATAGGGGGAGGCCTCCTCTATGACAGAAGGTGCCACCCTGTAGTCTGGGTCAAGCAGACGCTTCATAGGACCCAAGTCTTCAGAGGAGGCCTCGGGCAGGTGCGGGGCACGGGTGGCCTTAAGACTGTACCGCTCATGCAGGCCGTACTTGCGCTGCATATAATCGAGCAGCACCAGCCGGTAGTTGCGGTTGGAATCCCGGTCCTTGAACGCGAGAAAAGCCAGGGCCTTGTCAATCTGGGTCGCATAGGGACTGTTCGCGTAGGGGCGGGGATCGCCGGGAATAGGCAGTTCCTGGGGAAGCCCGCCTTTGAAATGAAGCACCGGGGCGGCTTTTTTCGGGGTGGGCACAGAAACTTCCCCTTCCTGATTGGAAACGGAAGTCTCTTCCGCGAAGGCCACCGGCAGCGCGAATCCGGCTGCCACCACGATAAAGACCGAGATAGCATAACAGAGACGAAGAGATGGTCTTGTGTTCATTACCATAGCATCCTCTTATTAACCCGCAGGGTAAACGCCCGGTTCCCGCGAAGGGAACCGGGCAACAAGGAAAATCAGCCTTCGCGCCGGCCGGGAAAAGGGCCGCCGCACTATAGGTAACGAAACTCAGGCGTTTGCAGCAGACTCCTCCGCCGGTTTCACCTTGAACAACAATGCGAAGAGTACACCCACCACCAGCGCGATCACCGCCGGCACCAGCCAGAACTGGGACCAATCGGTTGTTCCGGCCACTGTACATTGTTCCTGGATCTTTCCAGATAATATGGACCCTGCGCCCTGGCCCAACCCGAAGGTAATCAGGGCGATAAAGCCCTGGGCACTGGCCTGGATGGCCTTGGGGGCCACCTTGCCCACATAGACCTGGCCGGCGGTGAAGAAAAATCCGTAGCAGACACCATGAATGACAATGGCGAGAATCCACAGGGAGAAACCGGGCCCGGGGTCGCCCATCAGAATGAAATAGCGCAACGCCCAGGAAAGCATGCCCGCCACCAGCATCCACTTGACGCCAATACTGGCGAAGAAAAAGCCGAGCAGCGCGGTCAGTACGGCCTCGGATATCTGGCCGCCGGTCATCATCGCGGCGGGATAGGGCAGGCCTTCGGCGTTGAAGAACGGGTTGCTCCAATTAATATAAAAGGAGGTGGTCACGCTGACCAGCAGAGAGGCGACCACAAAAACCAGGAAATACCAGTCTTTGAGCAGGCCCCATGCCTCGATGCCGAAAATATCGCCAAGGGTGACTTTTTTACCGGCCCCCTTGGGCGGCGTGTGCGGCAGTGCAAAGCAATACAAGCCCATCAGCAGGGAAGCGCCAGCGGCGATGCGCAGCGGTATATTGGTTTGCTCAATCCGCAAGTACCCAATCAGGAGGCCGACGATAATCCAGCCCAAAACACCGATGGCGCGGATGAGTGGAAATTCCTTTTCGGTGTCTTTCATCTGGTTAAAGGCGATGG
>JAKJCY010000262.1 GCA_022706235.1 Candidatus Hydrogenedentota bacterium
CGCTTTCGCGCGTCACGGTCGCCACGGAACTCAGCGGCGCCAGGGCGCCTGTGTCCGTGCGCAGCGGCAGCCGCTCCAGCATGGCGATGGAATCCGGCGCGACGTCCTGCACGCGCAGCACGAGATCATAAGCGTTATGTCCTTCATAAACACGGCTCACGGGCGCCCCGTAGAGGGCCGCCCGCAACGTCAGGCCCGCTTCGGAAAAGGACACGCCGTTACGTGCCAGTCGTTCCCGGTCCAGGCGTACCCCGAGCTCCGGCACCTCCGACTGGGATTCCACGGCCACGTCCGTGACGCCGGGAATGCCGGCAATGCGCGCTTTGGCCTCCTCGGCCAGGTCGCGCAGAACGCGCAGGTCGTCCCCGGAAAACTTGATGGCGATGCCGGCGCGTGCCCCGGAAAGGAGGTGGTCAATCCGGTGGGCAATGGGACCGCCGATGCCGAAATTGATGCCCGCCACGCCGCCCAGACGGCCGCGGATATCCGCCAACATCTCCTCTTTGGTGCGTTCTTTCAGAACATAGGTGGCTTCCAGTTCGGAACCCTCGATACCCTGCGCGTGTTCGTCCAGTTCGCCCCGCCCCGTTTTTCTGGCGACGGAGGTGATTTCCGGCGTGTCGAGCAATATCCGCTCCACGGTGCCGCCTATCCGGTTCGATTCCGGAAGGGAGGTGCCCGGAAGCGTGTTGACGACCACGTTGATCGCACCTTCATTGAAATCCGGCAGGAAAGCCCGGCCCATGAAGGGGAACGAAACGGCGGAAGCAATGAACGCCGCCAGTGCCGGCAGCGTTATCAACCACGGATGCCGCAGTACCGGGCGCAACAGGGCGCCGTATGCCTGGCGCACCCGGGCCGCAATACCCGGTTCCCGGGGCGACAGGACCGCCCGGCTGCCGGGCAGCAACAGTCCCTCCAGCGCCGGGGTGAGCGTCAGCGCCACCAGCAGAGAAGCGAATATGGACACGATATAGGCGGTGCCCAGCGGACGCAGCAGCCGCCCTTCCACATTGTACAAGGTGTACAACGGAAGGAAGACCACGGTAATGATGACCGTGGCGGACACAATGGCGGACCGCACCTCGGAACTGGCTTCGTAACAGATGCGCAGCGGGTTCCGCCGCCTGTCTTCAGGCAGTTGCGCATTCTGGCGCAGGCGGCGAACGGTGTTCTCGACGTCGATGACCGCGTCATCCATGAGCGAACCGATGGCGATGGCCAGACCGCCGAGGGTCATGGTATTGATGCTGCCGCCGAACAGGTAAATGACCAGCAACGCTGCGATAATGGAAAGGGGCAGGGCGGTGAGGCTGATTACCATGGCCCGGACGCTGAGCAGGAAAAGCGCCATGACCATGATCATAAGCGCCCCGCCGTCACGAATGGCCTTGGCAACGTTGTTTACGGCCGTACGGATAAAGTCCGCCTGCCGCATCAGGTGCGTATCGAGGGTCATCCCCCGGGGCAGGCGCGCCGCCTCCTGCGCGAAAACCCCTTCCAGCAGGCGGTCCAGCGCCAGGGTGTTGGCCTGGGGCTGCCGCTGTATGAAGAGCAGCACGGCCGGCTTGCCGTTGGCGGAGCCCGCGCCCCGGGCAAAGGATTCCCCCAAGCGCGCTTGCGCCACATCCCCCAGTTTGATGGCCGTGCCGTCCCGCACCGCAATGACCAGGGATTCCATGTCCCCGGGGGTTTGCAACCGGCCCAGTCCGGTGACCAGGTATTCCGTACCGCCTTCGGAGATCATCCCCGCGGGAATATTGGTGTTGTTTTCACGAAGCGCTTCCGCCACCTCTGACACGGTGACGCCGAACGCAGCCAGGCGTTCCGGTTTCAACCAAACCTGGTACTGGCGATCGCCGCCACCGGCAAGGGTCACCTGCGCGATGCCCGGAACGGCGAGCAGACGGCGGCGCAGCACGGTCTCCGCGTAATTCTGGACCTCCGCCAGGGGAAGCGAATCGGATTGCAGCGCGGCCAGTTGAATCTCGCCCATCAGGGAGGTGGGCGGCGCGAGGATGGGCGGCGTCACGCCCTCGGGCATGTCCGCGGCGGCCAGGGCCACCCGTTCCGCCACAATCTGCCGGGCGGTGTTCATTTGCTCGCTCCATTCGAATTCCGTCCAGACCACCGAAAAACCGGGCATGGAGGAAGAACGTACCCGCCGCACACCCGGCGCGCCGTTCAGGGCGGTTTCCAGCGGAAAGGTCACCAGGTTTTCCACCTCCGACGGCGAGAATCCGGGGGCCTCGGTAAGCACGGCCACCGTGGGCGCGGTCAGGTCGGGAAACACATCTATGGGCACCGTGGTGCACACGTATATGCCGAACATAAGGAACAAAAGCGCCATGCCGACAACCAGGAAACGGTTGTTCACGGACCAAAGAATCAGTTTGTCCATCATGGTCTGTTCTCCTTAATGGACATGGGCGGAGCCGAGCCCGCCCGAGGCCGTTCCCGCCAGCCGCACGGCGTAGGCGCCGCCGGAAACGACCCGTTCACCGGCCTGAACGCCTTCAAGCACTTCTATCCATTCGCCGTCGCTGGCCCCCGTGCGCACCGGTCGTTTCTGGAAACATTCCCCGTCGAGCATGACATAGACCGTGGAGACGCCATTTTCATCGAGAACACCGGACCTGGGAATCTTCAGGGCCTGCGCGGAAACCTGTCCGTCCGCCCAAAGGGTGAGGGTCATGCCCAACCGCAACAGGCCGTCCGGATTCCGCGTTGGAAACACCAGCGGTACCGTTCGTTTCACGTCATCCACATAAGGCAGCATCCACGGCGCCGGCCCCCCCTCAACCGGCACAACCGGGTGCAGTTCCCCGGCGGCGCCCGGAATCTCGAACATGCCCGACGGCGGCTGGGCGAGTTTCGGAGCCAGCAGTTCGGGCGCCTGCGCCTCGATGAGGACCTGCTCCGTATTGACCACTTCAAAGATCGCCTGGCCGCCGTCCACATGCGCCCCGATGCCGGCATGAATCGTTGTGATGCGGCCCGCGATGGGCGCGGTGATCAGGGTCGCTCCCGCCGCTGTTTCAGGCGCGGCATCCCCCGATAATTCCTTCAGTGCCTGTTGCGCCAGGGAGGCGCGCGCATCCGCCGCGGTTACCGCTGCGCGGGCCTCGGCCAGGGCGCTTTGCGCCTCTTCCACATCGCGTTTCGCCCCGGCCTTGACGTCATACAGACGTTCCGCGCGGTCCAGCGCCGATGCCAGCTGTGCAGCTCGTGCCCGTACCCCGGCGGCGTCTCCGGCGGCTTGCGCGGCCTGGGCGGCAAGTTCCGCCCGCAAGGCCTGCAGGTTTTGCCGGTTGGATTCCCGGGCGAGCGATTCTCCGCTCATGGCTGTGGGCGTGACCCGCGCCAGCGCCTGCGCTGCGCCCACCGTATCCCCGATTTTCGGAAAGATGCCCGAAAGCGGCGCGTCCAACATCCCGGCCACGGGCGCGGCGGCGTCACTCCGTGAATCCGGCGTCACCGGCACCATCGCCTGCAGCGGATGCCGTTCTGTAAGGGTACCCACCACGGCTTCCGCCGTGATGACGGGAACGACCCATTGCTGCTCCTTGGACAGGACAATTTCCCCGGTGTGTCCGGTCTCGCCATGACCATGGTCGTGACCATGCGACTCCCCGTCGCCGTGAACATCCAGGGCTTCCAGGACGACCGTTCCGGCGGCAGTAGCAATCTGAAGATTCCACGCACCGCCTGTCGGAAATACAGGCTCGATGATAAAGATACCCGGCCGTTCCATGAGACCCGTTCCTTCAATGGTAGCGCCGCCGCCGGACGGTTCCGCGTTATAGCGAAGCTCGCCCTCACGCAGCGGGAGGCCGGTGTTCGCATGGGTCAGATGCAGCAGGAAGCGTTGCGGAGTGCCTGCCTGCAGAAGCGGAAACTCGGTGAACAGTTCCAGCGTGTCCGTCCACAGGGTGACGGACATCTGTTCCTCGCCCGGGCCATGGTCATGCCCGTCGGCGCGCCCGGTTTCGGCATGGACATGACCGTCTTCGCCCGGGGCTGACGGGCCGGACACGGAACAACCCGCAAGCATCCCAACAAATACAGGCGCCAGCAGGAACAGCCGCACCAGGGCGGGAGTAAAAACAAAACAGTGATACATGATGCGTCCTTTCTCGACCGCCAGGGGCGGGCATGGGTACACGTACAGCGGGGAGGGATTCGTGAAGGGAAAGAACGATCAAGTCATCAAGGGCGGGTTTTGTTCGGAAAGGGGACAAACGCAGTACCCGTTACAGTCCGGTACAGAAAGGCTTTTCCGCAAAGTAAACCATCCGGCTGAAACGGTATGCGGCTGGAGAATAAAGGGATTGGGAGAACCCGGGCCGCCCGTATCCGGACGGAGTTCCTTGTCTTTTACCCCGGGCAGCGCAGGAACGGTTTCATGGAAATGAAAGGCGTGGCGCGGGTGCTGGTGGGCCTGGCGCACATGTTCATCCGGGGCGTCCATGCAGGCCGCAGCCGGTGCACAATCACAGCAGCGCCCGGATAGATCTTCCCGGGGGGTCATTTCCGGGCAGGATTCCATGCAACACACGCCCCAGGAATAGAAACAGAACAGAACCGACAGGCCGATGAAAAGCATTCGTTTCCCTGTCCGCGCAAGGACTATTCCTATTTCATTAGAGTTCAACACGGTTGTTTCCGATTCCGTTTCTTTTTTTTCTCTTAACAATCTTCATGTGGCTTTTATTCACCATGGACCGGGAGGAAACCTGCGCGTGAAAAATTCCCCGCGCAAGTTCTCCAGATAGATAAGTGTCTACGCTTCGTCCGGGACGTTGCCCGGAAGAAGTGGCGCCTCCGGCGCAACAAGTTGCAGCGCTACAGACAAAGAAAATAAAAGGAGAGTAAAAAACGCCTGTATCAACCTATTTCGCCTTTCCTTATAAACAGCCGTAAACACGGTCATTCCGGTTTTTCCTTGACGAGGCACGAGTCAAGAAAAAGACCGGAATCCAGAAGACTTCCGTAGTCTGCGTGTGAGGCCGCTGGATTTCCGCCTTCGTGGGAATAACGGTGGTCGGTCCAGTTCTTCTTTAAGGTTCTGGGGTGCGGGCAACATCCGCATTGTACACTATATGCTTTTTGTCTCCACCATCCAACCAGGCCGATAGATACCGCAGGACGTGCAGGACAGCCAAAAAAACAAAGTGTGTTCAATCGTAATAGCCACCCGCTTATCCCCCTGTTTTCGACGCGTTCGGGTTGGGCGTGGGAAAGCGGGCGCCCACTTCTTTTTGCCAGCCATGCAACAGTTCCGTCAACGTTTCCGCATAGTTGGGCATTTCCTCGTACAGGTCGTGCCGCTCGCCCAAGTCTTCCTGCAGGTTGTACAATTCCCGACGGCCGTCTTCAAAAAATTCGATTAATTTGTGATGGCCCAGGCGCACCGCCGCGCCGGGAAAGGCGCCCTGGTTCCCGTAATGGGGATAGTGCCAGAAAATCGGCCGGTCCTTGGGCAGGGGTTCCCCGCGCAGGAGCGGCGCGAAACTGACGGCGTCCACATGCTGTTCCGGCCTGGGAGCCAGGCCCGCCATCTCCAGCATGGTG
>JAKJCY010000263.1 GCA_022706235.1 Candidatus Hydrogenedentota bacterium
CCGCTGGTGCCGGGAACCTTTGTTGTCATCGGCAAGGATCTTTGTCACGATACCCGTTTCCGTTACCGGAAGATTACGGGTGCGATTCCGATAGGCATTTTCAATAGCACCAGAGGATTGGACGAGATTGGCTTGAGCGGGTGCAGGAATGGATGGCGTTTCAAATGCGCCCGGAGATTGCGGCAGACTGGCAGCCGGGGTTGTTGGGGTAACAGAAATCGATGTGGGTTGGTTCTGTTGCGGTAGGAAAGTAATAATCAGTAGGAAAAAGAGGAGGGCGGCTGCCCCCACCAACATCTTCCTGACCAACCTGTTATTCATCGCTTACCCTCTATTCTCTATACACAGCAGGAAACCCTCCCCTTTTTTGTATAGTAGGCGTACCTTCCAGGTGCGCTGTGCTCTTTGTACATACTTTTGTGGTTTATGGCGCACCCAGAAAGGTACGCAGCCCTAAACGCTTTTTTGGGTGGAAATCAGATTCAGAAACTGAATGGGGTGCATGTAATGGCGTCCCGTGACGGGTACGCCTATTTTCGCCCATTATTGTTGTTCCATGGCGAGGCGTTGGGCCTTGATTTTCATCAGGCGGCTGGTGGTAGAACGTTCCATCTCATCAAGCTTGTTGTTGATGTACTTGATGGTTTCCTTCATGCGGGGGATCATGGTGTGTTCGAGGGCATTCACCCTGCGTCGTGTCTTTTCGATTTCCTGGCACATGCGCCGGACAGTTTCCTCGAGTTCGGCCATTTTGAGCAACTTAGGCAGGAAACCCTTAAGTCCCGAGATGGCCTTGTCCAGTTCGCCGGAGGTATGGACCATGGAATATCCGCCCTGGCTTTGGCCAAAGGTGATTTCCAGGTGCGGAATTAAAACGCTCATGACACGCTTGTGCGCTTCTTCGATGATAAGTTCCTGACGGGTAACCTCGAGGGCATCTTCCAGAATCAGGCGTGACGAGGTAGCCTCGGCCAGAACAAAGAGTTTAAGCACTTCGGGAAGTTCTTTATCCACGGCCAACCGATACTGTTTGTATTCTTTGGCAATTTCACCAAAGTCCTTCATAAGACCGTCAAGTTTGTCTTTGAGGAGTTTATGGCCGCGTTGCGCCACCACGAGACGTTTGCGAACCTTCAACATTTCCATGCGTGTCGGATTTACAGCAAGCCGCATATCCAGAGTAATCCTTCCGGCAAATCCGGGTTAATCCTTTTTAGGATAATATTTTTCAATAAATTCATCGCGAACGCGTTTAAGTTCGCCTTTGGGCAGCATGCCCAGAAGATCCCAGCCGATGGCCAGGCTTTCCTCAATTGTCCGGTTTTCGTCTTCTCCCTGCCGAATAAAACGGTCCTCGAAGGCATCGGCAAATTTCACATAAAGGAGGTCAATATCGCTCAGCGCGGATTCGCCCAGCACTACGGCCAGTTCCTTCGCGTTTTTGCCCCGGGCATACGCGGAGTAGAGCTGGTTCATGACATTGGCGTGGTCCGCACGAGTCTTCCCCTCGCCAATGCCCTTGTCCTTGAGTCGCGACAGGGAAGGCAGCACATCCACGGGAGGATAGACACCCTGGGCGTGCAGCGAGCGACTCATGATGATCTGTCCTTCGGTAATATAACCGGTCAAGTCGGGAATGGGATGGGTCTTGTCGTCCTCGGGCATGGTAAGCACCGGCAACTGGGTGATGGAACCGCCCTTGCCCTTGATGCGGCCTGCACGCTCGTAAATGGTGGAAAGGTCGGTGTAGAGATAGCCCGGATAACCACGCCGTCCGGGAACTTCCTTGCGGGCGGCGGATATTTCGCGCAGGGCTTCGCAGTAGTTGGTCAGGTCGGTGAGAATGACCAGTACGTGCATGTCCTTCTCATAGGCGAGATATTCCGCGGTAGTCAGCGCCAGGCGCGGGACGGAAATACGTTCAATAGCCGGGTCATCAGCAAGATTCATAAAGAGGACGGCACGTTCCAAGGCACCGGTGCGCCGGAAGTCCTCGATAAAAAACGAGGATTCCTCAAAGGTAATACCCATGGCGGCAAAGACCACGGCGAATTTTTCACCGGTTTTGAGCACCTTGGCCTGCCGTGCCACCTGGGCGGCCATGCGGGAATGGGGCAGACCCGAGGCGGAAAAGAAAGGCAGTTTTTGCCCGCGCACCAGCGTGTTCAGCAGGTCAATGGTCGAAATACCGGTCTGAATGAACTCGTTGGGGTAGTCCCGCGAGTACGGATTCATCGGATTTCCGTTGATATTGAGCCATTTTTCGGGGATAATCTCGGGGCCTTCATCTATGGGCCGGCCGAATCCATCGAAGACCCTGCCCAACATATCAAGGGATACGCCGAGCTCGATGCCTTTGCCAAGAAACTTGACCGTGATGTCTTCAGGCGAAAGCCCACTTGTGCCTTCAAAAACCTGCACCACGGCTTTGTCTTTATTGACTTCAAGCACACGTCCTCGGCGAACGGAGCCGTCCGACAGTTTGATATCCGTCAGTTCGCCGTATGTGACGCCTTCAACGCCATCAACCAGGACGAGGGGCCCGATAATTTCTTTTGCTGTACGGTATTCTCTAGTAACCACGGCACAACCTCATATATTGTTTGCTGTAACGGTTATACACCTGTCGCATTTATCGCGGCAGCGCATCTATTTCTTTGGAAATCTTTTCTTTCAACGCCTCGAATTGGTCCAGGTCAGACTCCGCGATGAGTTTGGCCCTTGATATATCCTCAAATACTTCCAGGCTTAATAACTTGTTCAAGGGCACCCCTTGGGCCAGAGCAGGCTGGGCCTTGTCGTAATAATGAAGGATGGTGTCCATCATTTTGAATTGTTTCGGAAGCGAGGTATAGGTGTCACGATCATCGAAGGCGTTCTGGTGCAGAAAATCTTCACGAATCATTTTCGCGGATTGCATCAGCAACCGGTCAGTGGAAGGCAGCGCATCCATGCCAACCAATCGGACCAATTCATCCAATTCGGCTTCCCGCTGTAAAATGGTCATGGCCCGTTGGCGGTTTTCCTGCCATTTCGGGTGCACATGTTCATTGGCGTGTTTATCCACGACATCTTGATAGAGCGAATAGGACGTAAGCCAATTGATGGCAGGGAAATGGCGGGCAAAGGCCAGTTTATCGTCAAGGCCCCAGAATACTTTCACCACGCGCAGCGTAGCCTGCACCACCGGTTCTGAGAAGTCACCGCCGGGCGGCGACACGGCGCCGATAATGGACAAGGTGCCCTTGCGTTCCTCGCTTCCCTTGCAAACAACGCTTCCGGAACGTTCGTAGAAACTGGCGATGCGGGAAGCAAGATAGGCCGGATACCCCTCTTCACCGGGCATTTCTTCAAGGCGGCCGGACATCTCGCGCATGGCTTCGGCCCAGCGGCTGGTGGAGTCGGCCATAAGGGCCACGGAATAGCCCATATCGCGGAAATATTCCGCGATGGTAATCCCGGTGAACACGGAGGCTTCGCGTGCCGCCACGGGCATATTGGACGTATTCGCGATCAGCACGGTGCGCTCCATGAGGGGTTCGCCCGATTCCGGGTCTTTAAGTTCCGGGAACTCCATCAATACGTCCGTCATTTCATTGCCGCGTTCGCCGCAGCCTACATATACCACGATGCGGGCATTCGCCCACTTGGCCAGCTGATGCTGCACCACGGTCTTGCCGCTACCGAAAGGTCCCGGAACACAGGCCGTTCCTCCCATGGTCAGAGGGAAGAGCATGTCTAAAACGCGTTGGCCCGTAGTCATGGTTTCCGTGGGAGGCAGTTTGCGTGTAACGGGACGGGGCTGGCGCACAGGCCAGCGCTGCACCATGGTGATATCCTTGGAACCGTCTTTAGTATCCAGCACGGCGACCACGGTGTCCACATTCCCTGTAACGGGGCCGATTTTAGTGACTTTGCCCGCCATACCGCGAGGCACCATGATTTTGTGGACGACCAGTTTGCTTTCCTGCACGGTGCCGAGCACATCGCCTTCCACCACGGCATCACCCGCTTTGGCCACAGGTTCAAACTGCCATTGTTTTTTCCGGTCCAGCGCCGGGCTCTCGGCGCCGCGCACAATATATTCGCCGAACTCCGCGCTGAGTTTGTCCAGCGGGCGCTGGACACCGTCATAAATGGAACGGATAAGCCCGGGCCCGAGTTCCACGCTCAAGGCTTCACCGGTGCGAAACACCGGCTGTCCGGGCCCGATTCCTTCGGTTTCCTCGTAGACCTGGATGGAACAGTCGCCGCCGCGGATTTCAATGATTTCACCGAACAACCGGGATTCACCCACGCGCACCATTTCATACATGCGCGCATTAGCAAGTCCCCTGGCCACAACCAGCGGTCCGGACACCTTGACGACTTCACCCTGTGCATTACTCATAATCTAAACCCTTGCATTCTCAGTTAGTCTGGGCCACTCACTTGGCTGCGTTATTCCTTACCCAACATATCCACGCCGATGGAATACTCCACCATGCGGCGCATGGCGGCAAAGCCCTGGTGCGCGCTGCCTTTATGCGTCGGAATGGTGGTTACGATTGCCGAACTGCTCTCACGAAAATTCGCCAAGGCTTCGGGATTCTCTTCGGCCACGGTTTCACTTATCAACACAATACTCGCGTCATTACTACGTATCAATTGCCCCAGGGCACGCGTCAACGAATCCGCGTCGTCGGCGTGAACAACTTCAAAGCCTACGCCTTTAAAGCCCAACATCTGGGATTTCTCTCCCACAACATACGCTTTAGACATAAGTATCCCGTATCCGGCTTTTCAGGAGACCGGCATCCAGTTTATTTAATTTTCCGCTGATGATTAATTTCAAATTGAAGGCTTCCACCCAAAGCCCCCACAGGAAACCGGCCAGGCGTTCAGGACCGGCAGTCTGCAATTTGGCGCTCCGCGCCATGGCGGTCAGGGTATTGGCCGACAACAGTTCGAAGAGAGACACTTGCTCATCTTCTTCCGCTTCCAAGGCTTGATTCCATAGATCGCCCAGGCGCCCCGGTATAACAGCGCCCCACGTTCTCGGATCTCCCATGGAACAGAGGTCCGTAATCAGCCCATTAAACTCGCCCAGCGGCAGAAAATGCTGCTGGTACAATTTAAGGGGATGTCCTGCCCGCGCGGCGCGCCACAGCACCACCAACGCACGGCCAAGCACCCTCGATTTCACCCAGTCGCGCACCACGGGAATCTCCGGGCGGTCGCCCAGTCCCAGGTAGTGTCGTAAATACGCACCGTCCAGAACAATATCCAGTAACATCTGGTTCTCGGCGTCGCCGCCGGTGATTCCGGACAGGGAGGCCACCGCTGGACGGACAAGGTCCGGCAGCAGGCTGGCATTGCCCGAAGCGACTTCCAGCAACCGCGCTTCCGAAAAGACATTCATATTAAACGGATAGCCGGAACGGTTCTGTATCGCCCGCTTCAGATTCAGATAATCCTCGGAAAGGGTAAACAAATCGGCCAGCCCCCGGTTCGGGCTGTTCTGGCGCAACGAAAGCACCTGTTCGTGCACATAGTTGTCCAGAATAGTACTCCAATCTTC
>JAKJCY010000264.1 GCA_022706235.1 Candidatus Hydrogenedentota bacterium
TCGACCCAAGTCGACCTTCGCGAAAAAACCGGAATGACAGTGGTTAGCGTTGTTTGTAATGAAAGACGATGGTACATTTTTGTTGCGCC
Source organism: Candidatus Hydrogenedentota bacterium (assembly GCA_022706235.1). Lineage (GTDB taxonomy): Bacteria > Hydrogenedentota > Hydrogenedentia > Hydrogenedentales > CAITNO01 > JAAYBJ01. The sequence continues at coordinate 90 of JAKJCY010000264.1, forward strand.
GCAGGCGCCTCTTCTTCCGGGCACAGTCCCGGACAAAGCATAGGCACTTAAAGAAAATATTTTATCTTCTATGAAAATTTGTTAAAAACAGGAATTGTTAGAGAAACTGACGGACTGATCTGAATTTTTGCGCAATAGATATTTATATAATCGATCTAAATGAGAATAGTTTGCTATACTTTAAAGAAAATCACTATTTGCGGAGTATTTAAAGTCTCATGAAGAACTGACCCAATAAATTTTAGCACATATAAAGGGAAAATTTTATGAACGATTTAAATCCTGTATGTATGTATATTCATGGTTTTGGGGGTATTTCTTATCAACATAAATTCTCACAAAAACTAGCAAAAGAATTCAGAGAGCTAAATTTTGAATGTGTGAGTGAAACTTATCCTTGGAGAAGTCCAAATATCTTAATAGGAAATGTGGTAAAAGAATGGAATGAAGCAAAAAGAATAGCTGATGAAGAGGCACAAAGATTACATAAAAAGCTGCTTTTGTTAGAAGAAAGCAAGCGTTCATACTATTTGATTTCTTTTAGTCTTGGGGGACGTGTTCTGTCTAGGGCGCTTAGTTATGTTGATACACAATTAAAATATTGTAATGGTTTATACTTCTTCCAAGCTGCAATACCCAAGAGCACGTTACTTAATCTAAATGTTATTTCAGATAATGTGCCAGTTCGAAATTACTATTCGCCCAATTGGGATCAAGCATTATCAAAAATGTACAAAAATGCTGAAGGCGAACCTTCGGCAGGAGAAGTAGGACTGTTTAACCAAAAACGCGTTGAAAATATGAATGTTGGCCTTGGGCACAAATTAGGAATAACACATATGAGAATTGCTAAGGGGATTGCACAACTAATTGCATATGAGAAAGGGACACACAAGTTAAATAAATCTTTTCCTAATATCAAGTTGTCAGTCGTAGATAGAAAAATATGGTGGGCAGAAATAATTAAATCCGAGAAATACTCGTGGCAACAAAATGTTTTCCCATCATTATGCCATTTTCGTGTAGTCGACTTAGACTCGAAAACAAGAGTAGGTTGGTCTCTGCATTTACACCCTCTTTTAGATGCTTTTTACGAAAGGAAAATATAGGGCACAGCCTCCAAAACAAGATTTAGACTATCATTATAAATGGGCATATTTTCACATCTTTTGTATTCTTTTTCAATATGGGCATGATAAGTCCAGTGGAGATAACTGAATCGTTAAAAGAGATTATTTTACTGCCATGATTTCTTTCAGGCGCGGATAGGTGTGGAGCAGGGTTTCCGGCAGGCCTTGGCGAAAGATACCGAAGGAGGCCTGAAGTTCGAACGCGTTGACCACCGCCTTGCCCTGATAGTGGTTGTTAGTGACGATATACAGGTCATTGACCTGCTTTTGCATGGCCATGATTTTATCCACCCAGGGGGCGAGCTCCTCTTTGCTGTAAAGATAATTGTAGCGTGCGTCGCGGCCGGCATCCTCGTTGAACCACGCCTCTGCGTTGCGCCCGTGGAGGCGCACGTAGGCGAAGGGGGCGGTCACTTCGGCGGAGGGGGCGATGCAGTCCTTCAGGTTGGGCTGGTCTATATTGCAAAAGGCGATGCCCCGTTCGCGCAATCCTTCAAGGAACTCTGGGACCGCCCAGGAGCGGTGCCGCATTTCCACGCACAGGGGCAGCCCGTGCAGGGCGTCGGCGAGGCGTCCGAGGTAGGTCCTGGCGGCCGGGGTGCGCTTGAAACTCCAGGGAAACTGGAGCAGCACGGCGCCAAGCTTCCCGGCTTCAACAAGGGGTGCAAGGCTTTCCCGAAATCCTCCGGCGCACCCTGCATCGGGGGCGTCTTCACGATCATGGGTAAGCCGGGCGGGCCCTTTGACCGCAAAGCGGAACTTCGGATTCGCCGCCGACTGGTTCAGCCAGGAAGCGAAAAAACGGGGCGCCATCGGCCGGTAATAGGTCACATTGACTTCGACCAGGTTTATCCACCGGCTGATCAGGGCGAGGGGCTGGCGGCAGGTTTCGGGATAGACAATGCCTTTCCAGTCCGGATAGGACCAGCCCGCCGGGCCGATGAAGATGTTGGCGTGTGTGCCGCCGTTTTCGTGTGTGGATGCCATGCGATATCGGGTGGTAGTCCGCAAATAAGGAACAGGTTGTCTGGCTTATAGGACCTATAGGACATATAGGACCTATAAAAAATGAGAGCCAATTATTGTTGTCCGACAGTATTTCAAGGCATGCAAAGATACCGGAGTGCTCAGGAGTTTTCTGCGTCTAGTTCCTCAAAAACGGCTTTCATGAGAATCGGCCAGACCACGGTCGCATCGGCAAGCACTTCGGCGTAGCGGCCGCCTTCTTCGAGTGGCACGAATTTGCCCCAGCTGACCCCTTCCGAATAAGTACATCCGGACAGGCCGCCCCAGTTCACGGGTTCGGGACAGAGGCGCACGCCGTATTTGAAACGGATGGACGGCAGATCAATGCCGAGACGGTCGGCGGTGATGTCATAGTAGGGGCCGACCTGCTGCGCCCAGTTGCGGGGCACGCCGCCGCCCACGGTGAAAATGCCGAGCGTTTTTGCGCCGGCAATGAACCGGGCATACTCCTGCAGGTCCAGGAAGGGGTTGTATGGCGGTATGACCGTGAACAGTTCTTCCGGTGAAATGCCCTCGGCATGACCGCGTTTTTGGAGCATGCCTTTCATGGCCCAGGTCGAAAAATCGAGTCCCATTTCGCTGTCAGTGAAGGCCGGGATAAACACGGGAACGCCGCGCCGGTACGCGCTGCGCAGGATACCCGGTCCCTGGTCCATCCGGTCGAGTTCCTCGCCCACGGCGCGGCAGAAGCGTGCCGAGGACCATACGCCGTCTTCAGGGTCGTACGTGGCCAGCACGTCCGCGACCACCTCGCAGACCTCGTTGAGATTGGCTTCCATCTCCAGCGTGTCGTAGACGCGGTTGTAGCCCTTTTCGAACAGGTCCTTATCGTCGGTGTCCGGGTTAATGGCGTAATGGGTCAGGCCGATGGATTCGGTGAGGCCGTGGGCCATGAGCGCGCCCGTGGCAATCACGGCATGGACCAGGCCGCGGTCAATCATCTCGCAGATGATGCGGCCCTGCTTGGCTACGGTCATGGCGCCCGACAAGGTCAGCACAACCTTGCATTCCGGGTCGCGGACCATGGCCAGGCATACGTCCAGCGCCTGGCCGAGCTGGCGCCCGCCAAAGGCCGTCAAAGCCATGGCGCGCACCAGCCCGGCGCAAGACGTTACAGAATTCAAATCCAGACTTTTTAACGGCGTCAGGCCGTCTTCACGCCCGTCATGGAGTTTTCGTTCCTGCATGGGAAGGTTTAACCTTTTGCGCGGTTGCCGTCAGCAGGCCAGCGCAGGTTCACGCTTGAGGAGGTTCTCGACTTCTTCGGCATCCTGCGTACTGAAACGGCTGACTTCGGTGATGGTGACATCGCCGAGGTCAAGTTCCTCCTGTATGTACCGCAGGACGTCGCGCGGATTGGTGTTCCCACAGGTGAACACGTCCATCGCGATGAGCCCCAAGTCCGCATAGGTATGGGCGGAACAGTGGCTCTCGTCGAGTAATACGACAGCCGTAAAGCCGGGCGGGGATTCGTGGCCGAATTTATAGCGCACCTGCGATACGACAGTTGCCCCGGCCCGCTCCGCCGAACGCGCCATCACGTTCAGCACCCGCTTGTCATCGAGACACAGCGTTCGGGCCACATTGCGACAGTCCATTAATAGATGTCTACCCTTGTGCAACTCATATATCCTCCTACCGATTGTGACTATATCTACTATCGTGGGGCGCGCCCGCAAACGCGGCACAAACGCAACCCTCGTATAGAAGCAACCAGATACACGCTCCCCACCTGCATGATAGATGGGATGTGCGGTATGGTACATCAAACGGGGAAAAAAATCAAGAAAAAAATCAGGGGACGCCCCTGAATTCCATCGAAAGGGCTCCTGCCTACATTTTCTAGGCAATACGACCTTCCAGCGCACCTTCTGTGCGCAACGGTGAGGGTTCTGGATTCTCGTTTCTCTTGCTCCCAAGTTGTACTCTTGTCATTACCCACAAATGTTATGTCGCTATTTTGTGGCGAACTGAATGTAAAACATGGTGCGTTATTCCATAAATGCCCCGAAGGGGCTACATAGCATAGCCTAGGGTTGCGGTACTCCGCTACCCTAGGTACACAAGGATTCCTCATCCCCTCCGTTTTTACTCCAACGGAGTTATGTCGCGTTTACTATACCCTTGGTTCGTACTTCCAAGGACGCAAACCCCTTTGGGGTAGAAAAGAGGGGAGGGAACGTTAACCCGGGGTAGCGGTGTACCGCAACCCCGGGCTTTGATACAGAATCCTTTCAGGATTTCAAAACAAGCACCATAGAGCAAAAGAAAATTTCTCAATCCGTATTTGCGGGTAATGACAAGAGTACAACTTGGGAACGAGAGTGCGGAACGGGCCGGACTTCCACCGTGCGGTCGGATACGAACCTTTTCCAGGGTGCCTTCCGGGAACATGTGCGTGACACGTCGCGATTCAGGCCCCGTTTTGTCCCTGGAGCGGGGGGCCGGAACCGGCTTAAGTGCTTGCTATTCCATTGAATACTTTTGCCCCAAAAAAAAGGATTGACCTTGGGGGGCATTACAAGGCATAATCCAACCCATGGTGTAGGTTAACGAAGTGACTCCCAAATGCTGTAGTTATCGACACCCGTGTGGTTTTGCGTTGATCAGGGCAAAAAAAAGCCGGAATCATGGTTTTTAATAAGGATGGCGTGTGAAAACGGTTGAACCCAAAGTCTTTCTTATTGGCGAAACCCGAATCGTGGAGGAGGGCTTGCGCGCATTTCTGGAGCACACCGGTGCGCCCGGCTGGTCCACCGATGCCCCCAGTGACAGTGAAATGATTTGTGAGACGATGGGCCGTCTCTGTTACCGTTCTTTCGAACCCGGGTTGAATCCGAATGTGACCCGGATCCGCGAAGGGAACGCGCCCTACTTGGCCAATATCCTGCAGGTCGGGCACGGCAGTGTGCTGGAGCATGCGCAGTTGAATTTTATTTTCGCCGACGTCAGCCGGGTCGTGACGCATGAATTGGTGCGGCATCGCGCGGGGGTTGCCATTTCCCAGGAATCGTTGCGGTTCGTTCGTTTGGATACGCTTTCCGCCTACGTGCCTCTGCATATTCGTGAAAGCGAGGAGGGCATGGCGTTGTTCGTGCGCACCTTCGAGGAACTGGAACGGCTCCAGCGGGAGCTGGCGGATCTCTATGGTATCGATGATGAAAAGAAGTTTGACGTCAAGAAAAAGTTGACTTCAGCCTTCCGGCGCATGGCGCCTATAGGCGTGGCGACGACCATTGGGTGGTCCTGTAATTTCCGCACGCTGCGGCATGTGGTGGAGATGCGCACGGATCCTCACGCGGAAGAGG
>JAKJCY010000265.1 GCA_022706235.1 Candidatus Hydrogenedentota bacterium
CAACGCCTTGCGTCCGGGATTACCGATCCATACCTGATCGGAAAACAGCAGGCGTGGAATGGCAATGAATTCCTGCGCCATCTGGATATGGCGCCGGAGCAGTTCCCGGAGGGATTCGAGGGCGGGCAGGCCTTCGCGGCGCACGTTGGCAACCATGGTCTGAAGCCGCAGGCCAATGACACCGACCGCGGCGTCAATCACGTCCTCTTTCCCGGTATAGTGCCGGTAGAGGGCGGACGTGGCCAGGTCCAGTTCACGGGCGATGCGCTCCATACTCAGGCCCTTGAACCCATGCATGCCGATGACCTGCAGCGCCGCCTCGGCAATCTGTTCCTGCCGGATTTCGGTTTTGACTTTCGGTTTACCCATGCTAGTCTCCAATATGAATCAACATTCACATTATAGTGGAATTAGGCCGGCAGTTCAACAGACAGGCGTCCCTTGAGGGTATCTGTCATGTATGGCTTGTGGCAGAATCCCGCAAGCACTTCATGAGGGGGAGAATGTCAAGAGCCTCTGTTAGCGAACGGGCGGTTTATCCTCAATCCACCTTGCGGGCCTTCCGTCCATGTATCTGAAGACCGTTTTTTTTCTAACCCTCTAAACCCTGTACGCTCCCCGCACGGTTTGCCTCCGTCCCTTGAAAAAGGGCATACTTCATGACATCTCACGTGCCTGTGGTAGGCACGCTAGCCCAGAAGGACTCTTACTCCCATGCGTTTATCCAAATTAGTCGGTCATCGGTATAAAGAACGTCCCGGCGAAGCGGTGTTGGACAGCCATGCCTTTTTGCTTCGGGGCGCGTACGCACGGCAGGTAGCGAACGGTATTTATTCGCTGCTGCCGCCGGGGTTGCGCGTGGCGCGTAAAATCGAGCGGATCATCCGGGAGGAAATGAATCGCATCGGCGGGCAGGAGGTACTGATGCCCGTGGTGATGCCGCGCGAACTCTGGGAGGAGTCCGGGCGCTACGACGCGGTGGGTTCGGAACTCCTGCGTTTCCACGACCGTACGGGCCATGACATGGTGCTGGGCATGACTCACGAGGAGGCCGTAGTGCATCTCTGCCGCCATGAGATCAACAGCTACGCCCAGCTGCCCTTCATGGTCTACCAGATCCAGACGAAGTTCCGCGACGAACCGCGTTCGCGGGGCGGCCTGATCCGGGTGCGTGAGTTCACCATGAAGGACGCCTATTCCTTTCACGCGTCTCAGGAGGATCTCGAGCGGTATTATATGGAATGCTACCGGGCGTATCAGCGCATCTTCGCGCGGGCAGGCCTGCCGGAAGTCGTGGCAGTATTGTCTGACACCGGCATGATGGGCGGCAAGGTCGCCCACGAGTTTATCCTGCTTACGGAGGCCGGCGAGGACACCATTGTCACCTGTGACAAGTGCGGCTACCTGGCCAACCAGGAGGTGGCCACAGGGCGCGTGCAGGGCTATCCCGAGGAACCGCTGCCCCTGGAGAAGGTTCATACGCCGGACAAGAAGACCATTGAAGAAGTCGCCGCATTTCTCGGCGTGGAGCCGCGGCAGACGGCCAAGGTGGTGTTCTACGACACGGACGAGGCGGGAAAACTTGTGGTGTTGCTGATCCGGGGCGACATCGAGGTCAACGAGATGAAACTGGCCAAAGTCATCCGGGCTGTGCCCGTGCCGGCGGACGAGGCAAAGATCACCGCCGCCGGGTCCGTTGCGGGTTTCGCGTCGCCTATGGGTCTGGACCCCAAGCGCTGCCGCATCGTGGTGGACCAAACCATCGCCGGCTCAGGCAACCTTGTCTGCGGCGCCAATGAACCCGACTATCACTTCAAGAATTTTAACCTGGCACGGGATCTGCCGGGTATGGATATAGTGGATGTCGCTCAGGTGCGGGAAGGCGACGGTTGCCCAAAATGTTCCGGCGCACTTACCCTCAAGCGCGGTGTTGAAGTGGGTAACATCTTTCAGCTCGGCACCAAATACACGGAAGCCATGGGCATGACCTTTGATGATGAGGCCGGGAATGTGCGGACACCGATCATGGGCTGCTACGGCATTGGAGTAGGCAGGCTGGTCAGTTCCATCATGGAAGTGCGGCGGGACGAATACGGCCCGAAATGGCCCCTGTCTGTCGCGCCCTGGCAGGTACACCTCAACGCGCTGCGGCTCAACGTGGAAGAAGTCAACACCACCGCTGAAAAACTCTATGCGGAACTTCAAGACGCAGGTATCGAGGTGGTCTATGACGATCGTGATGAGCGTCCGGGCGTCCAGTTTGCCGACGCCGACCTGCTCGGCGTTCCCATTCGCCTCATCGTGAGCGAACGCAACCTCAAGAACAGCCAAATCGAATTCAAACGGCGTGACACCGGCGAGTCCGGTGTCATCCCGCTGGAAAGGGCGGCGCAAACCATTCGCGACTGGATTGACGGCACGTTGGCGGCAATTAAAACTGCGGCGGAGGATATCAGCGCATCGTAAGCCGCTAATTCCGGGATGATACAGGATGGCGCTGACTTAGGGACTTCGCGATGTTGACGAGCGTCTATAGTCCGGAACCATAAGCATGAAGCAAAAGGGACTGACTTTCCTCAAAATATCCGGAAAGACAAAACGGTCTGTTTTTCTCAGGAGAGTGCGCGATGAATAAAACAAGCATTACTGTTGTCCTTCTCTCTGCCCTTATCGCTTCTTTTTCCCAGGCGGAACCTGTCATCAACAGCGCCAGGGCGGACGGCTACAAAGGGATCTGGTTCACGCTCGGCCAGCAGTGCGAGTACGGCGACAAGTACTCGGGCGGACTGGGCACCTACACGGCCAAGCACGTCCCCCTGGCGGTGTATGCCCCCGAAGTGGACAAGACCTTCTTCGTCTACGGCGGCACCACCGGCGCTGAAGAACGGTACCTGCTCATTATGGCGTCTTACTACGACCACAAGACCGGGACTGTGCCCAGGCCCACCATTGTCCACGACAAGGAAGGGGTGAACGATCCTCATGACAACGGCAGCATTCTGATTGATGAACAGGGATATGTATGGGTGTTTGTCAGCGGTCGCGGCCGCAAGCGCATGGGCTTCAAGTACCGGAGCGTGGAACCCTACAGTGTGGATGCTTTCGAACGGATTACGGAAGAGGAGATGACCTATCCCCAGCCCTGGGTCATTCCCGGCAAGGGGATCCTGCACTGCTTTACAAAATATACCAAGGGCCGGGAATTATACTGGGAAACGAGCGCGGACGGACGTACCTGGACAGAGGACCGGAAACTGGCGGCTCTGGGCGGTCATTACCAGACGTCGCGCCAACAGGGCGGCCGGGTTATCACCGCCTTCAATTACCATCCCGGCGGCACGCCCGACACGCGCACCAACCTGTATTACGCGGAGACTTCCGACTTCGGGGAAACCTGGCGAACCGCTTCGGGTGAAGTCCTGCAGACGCCGCTGGTTGACGTGCATAACCCCGCCCTCGTGCGCGATTACGAAGCGGAAAAACGGTTGGTGTATATGAAAGACATCAGCTTTGATGCCAAGGGACATCCGGTGATTCTGGTCATTACAAGCGCTGCGTATGAACCGGGCCCGAAGGGTGATCCGCGCATTTGGACGCTGGTGCGATGGACCGGCACGGAGTGGACTTTCACTGAAGTGACAACTTCCGATCATAATTATGACATGGGATCCCTGTATATTGAGCCGGACGGCGTATGGCGTATTGTTGCCCCCACCGAACCGGGCCCGCAAAAGTGGGGCACGGGCGGTGAAATGGTGTTGTGGTTAAGCAAGGATGACGGAGGCACCTGGACCAAGGAACTGGATATTACCCACGGCAGTCCGCGCAATCACGCCTATGCCCGACGCCCGGTGAACGCTCACCCGGATTTTTATGCCTTCTGGACGGACGGCAATCCGGACGGCTTTTCCGAATCGCACCTGTATTTTACCAACAAGAACGGTGATGGGGTGTGGGAACTGCCTTATGAAATGAGCGGGGAAAAGGCGCAGCCCAAGGCGCGGTGAGGGTATCGGGTTTAAGATTCAGGAAAAGACCGTAGAGGTTCGTATCCTTTCCTGAATTTTTGGTTGTGCCGTTGGAGCATATAGGACCTGTACGGCCTATAGGACCTATAAAACCAGGTTTCAAACCTTATATGACACGTAAGAAAACACATTTGGTTTCATCTGAAGCGCAGCCGCTGCCCATGACCATAAATGAAATGCGTTCCCGGGGATGGGACGCTCTGGATGTACTGTTTATCTCAGGTGATGCGTATGTGGACCACCCGTCCTTCGGCGTGGCGTTGCTCGGACGCGTACTGGAGGATGCCGGGTATCGCGTCGGTATTGTCGCGCAGCCGCGCTGGGATAGACCGGAAGATATCCTGCGCCTGGGCCGGCCCCGCCTGTTCGCCGGTGTTACCGCAGGCGCCCTCGATTCCATGCTCGCCCATTACACCGCTTTCCGCAAGCTGCGCCATGATGATGCGTACACGCCCGGCAATGTCCATGGTGCCCGGCCCAACCGCGCCTGTCTCGTATACACCGGCCTGGTCCGAAGCGCCTTTCCCGGACTGCCCGTGGTGCTAGGCGGTATCGAGGCTTCCATGCGCCGCGCCACCCACTATGATTTCTGGACGGATAAGATACGGCGGTCCATCCTTCTGGACAGCAAGGCGGACCTGCTGGTCTACGGCATGGGTGAAAAGGCGGTCCTTGAAATAGCCAAACGGCTTAACTCCTGCCAAGCCTATTCAAAAGAACTGCTCTGGGGCATTCCGGGCACGGCGTTTTCCTCTTCCGCAAGATTGGACCTGGCAGGCCATACGTGTTTTCCCGAGGCTCATGAGATGTTGCGCCTGCCAGGCCATGAAGTCATCCTGGCGGATACCAAAGCCTTGATGACCGCCACACTCGCCTTGGAGCAGCAGGTCCATCAAGGGGTGCGCTGGGCCGTGCAGCACGCGGGAACGCAACAGGTTTTCTTCACACCGCCCTCGCCGCCGCTGGAAACTCCCGAGTTGGACGCCCTGTACGCGCTGCCCTTTACGCGCCGGCCTCATCCCGGTTACACCAACCCTATCCCGGCGGCGGACATGATACAGTTCAGCATCACCGCCCACCGGGGATGCGCCGCGGGATGCACCTTTTGCGCCATCGCCCAGCACCAGGGTCGCCGAATTCAGTCGCGCAGTGCGGCATCCATCGTGACGGAGGCCGGCGGGTTTACAAAACATCCCGACTGGAAAGGCAGCATCAGTGATGTGGGGGGGCCCACGGCCAACATGTGGGGTGCGCGCTGCGTGTCCGACCCGTCCCGCTGCCGCCGCCCGGACTGCCTGTTCCCCCGGCTCTGCCCTCACTTCAAAACGGATGACACCGCGCTGGCCGACCTGCTGCATCAGGTGGCGGGACTGCAACGCGTGAACCATGTGCGTGTCGCCAGCGGGATACGCTATGACCTGGGCAGCCTTGATAATCCCTATCTGCGCAGCCTGGTCCGGGAGTTTGTCGGCGGGCAGCTTAAGGTGGCTCCGGAACACCTCTGCGACCCTGTG
>JAKJCY010000266.1 GCA_022706235.1 Candidatus Hydrogenedentota bacterium
CGTGTCAAGGCCGTGGCTCCGATTGTCTTTAACATGCTGAACATGGAAAAGAACCTGAGTCATCATCGAAACTCCTATGGATATTGGTCACCCGCCCTGTATGATTACGCCGGGGAAGGTGTTCTTGACCGGCTGATTCCGACCCTTGCGGAACCTGTTCTTTCAGAAGGCGCCAAGGCATTGCTGGACCTGGTGGACCCCTATCAATATATTAGTGCGGGCTGGTACCGGGATAAATCTGTTCTCATGGTGAATGCCACGGGGGATGAATTTTTCGTGCCCGACCTGGCAGCGGATGATGACTCCATGAAGGTGCTGGAGCAAAACGCAAAAGGGTTGTGTCAACTATTTACTCCCAATGTGGGCCATGCCCTGTTCGGTTTGGGAGGTTCCCTTGATTTGACGGGCGCCGACCATCCCGCCAGTCGGTTCCTGGGCTGGTACATGGCATTTCTCCAAAACGCAACGCCGCCGCGATATCAATATACGACAGAACCTGACGGGTCACTAAAAGTAAATGTCATCAAACGGAGACCCAAATCGGCCTGGATGTGGTTTGCCACTGCAGGCGATTCCGGCGCGCGGGATTTTCGAAACAATAAACTTGAAAGTGGCGCCTGGAAAAGCAAAGAGTTATCCCTCTACAGTGACGCCGCGAACCTTGGTTATTACCGCGCACGGCCTGATGTGGACAAAAACGCTTACACGGCGTTTTTTATTGAATTGCGGTATGCCAACAGCCTGGCCGCGTTTGAGGGGCTGACCGTGCCCGATCTCGTCTATACTACGCCGGTGCGTGTGTTGCCTCCTGAAAATAAGAACACCTATCCTGAATTCAGTTATGTGGATGCGACCCGGGACCGGTGCGACGCCGTCTCTTTTTGTGAACAGGATGAAGACGGCGTCTACGCAGGGGCGAAGATGCCCGTGACTGTGGCCTATGGCATTCCGGGGCCGGGAGAGGCGAGCAGCAGCAAGAGCCAGTATTATTGGATGGGCAGGCATTATGGAGAAGGCATGAAAGACGCCATTGACGGCTTCCTTAACAGCGGGTATGTCAATGAGCAAAATCAGGGTGTCTTGCTCCAGGCCTGGAATACCGCCGCGGCATTTATGGAAACACACGGGTATGACTTTATTCTGGATGAAATCGAGGGCATTGCCGAGGGCGCCGGGGTGGATCTGGCCCGGTTGCAGCAGGCGCACGCCCGCGCGCTCTATCAGCTGTATGACGGCTATTCCAATGTGGCCATTACCCCTTATCGGAACATGGTGGACCGGGATTTGATGCATACGGCGACGCTGAACGCACCGACAAGCGTTTTTCTGGAGGGATACAATGAGTACCTGTGCATGGTCATGTATGTGCCCGAGACCGGTGTGCCCCATGTCACCTGTACCTATGCGGGGCTTGCCTTCGGATTTACCGGCGGCAATATTGCGGGCATTACCCTGAGTACGGTGGTGCGGGACCCGGAGATGCCGCTCGCGTCTAACCTGATGATCGCGCCAATGATGCGCGACATTCTTTACAAGGGGCTGAGCCTGCGGGATGCCATCGCCCGGGTGACCGCGTCCGGCATACCGGCGAATAATCTGGACCTTCTTATCGGTGACGGGCGCAATGAAAAACGTGCGGTCCTGTTGACGTATACCGATACGGCATGGGAGGAGGCGTGGTATCGCGGGAGCGACCAGTTCACCCGCGAACAAATCGGCCTGCGATATGACGCCAGTGACGACCGCTTCAGGGATGTGGAAACGACACTGAAGGATATTATCGATATCAATCCGGAAAATCCCCCCTACAGTTTCAATTCCGTGGTTACCGCGGCGGCAACGCTTCTATCCGCCGCCGCCATGGAAGAAGAAGAAGAAAATGCGTTGAAAAATCAGCTGAATATTGTCTACGACTTCCAGAATAACCAGTTTATCGCCTATATCGGTATCGCCAGGGGCGTGCAACCCGCGTTTCAGGATTACCTGGACCAGGTACTGATTAACCGGTTGTTGCCGTGAAGAACGCTGTCGGGTATCTGCAAGCGGCAGCGTAACAGTTGAAATAGAAACAAGAAATGCAACTGATTGCATAAGAGAGTAGTTGACACTGGACAGATGGCAATGTTCTTTTCAGCCGGGACATGCGCGGGAAGACCAGGCGGGATGCCGCGTGTGCGTGGATACGGAAAGAACGGGCCATGCAGTAAACACAATGCATGTGTTTGATACATAAGGATGGGACTTATGACAGGTTTGTCTAAATCCGTAAGATTCGGCTTGACGGTGCTGGCCGGCGGGATGCTTTTCGCCTGCTTCGTGCCGCAGGTAATGGGTGTGGAAGGGGATGTTTCCCCGGGTATGCCTGACACCTTTATGGCACAGGAGAATCCTGAGGCGGCACCGGCCGATGCTATCAAGCAGGACAAGGATGAACAGGCGAATCCCTGGCGTCCCAGGATTATGGAGGGCACCGGCCTGCCTCCGTATGTGAAGCCTGCGGGCGGCGGGGCGCCCACCATCAACTGGGATTGCCACCTGCCGCAGACACTTCCCACAGCCGAAATCTGGCGGGTTGGCGAGGACGGTAAGGATGAGGTTAAACCCATGGCGGCAAGCAAAGAAGAGAGTGGGTTCGACCTGGTTGCCCTTCAGAATTGTCCGGAGGGCGGCACGTACAACGTGGTCTATGTGGTACAGGATCCGGATAATTCCGATAGTGTCATTAGAATAACGCTCAGGGTTGTTGTAAAGAACCTGTCGCCGCCGGAAATACTTCAATGCGCCCTGGACAGAACCCTTGAAGTGGAAAAGAATCCGGTTACCAACCGGTACACGTTTACCATGCCCGATTTTACCCGCAATGTGTATGCCTGGGATGCCTGCATGGATTCCTGTCCCATTAGTCGCACCAATGTCATGAAAGACCTGGCTATCAGTCAGTCCTGTGAGCCGGGCACCGAAATTGCCCTGGAAACCCTTCCGGCCGAACAGGTGGTCACCATCTCCGTTGCGGATAATGACGGACTCACCTCTGAGTGCCAGGTGATACTGACCATCGTGGATAAGGATGCACCGGTGATTACGCTGCGGGGTATGGAAGATGATGACACGGACCCGCCCTATAACGATTCGGTGGGGCCCGGCGGCAGGACCATTTACTACCCCGACACCTGTGAGGTTCCGGGGGTGCCCGCAGGGTGCGCCCTGTGGAGCTGCGGCATCCAGCGCCACTATGTGACCTGGGAATGCAGCGTACCCTTCGACCCGTGGTGCGGCACGGCCCTTGACCCGGCGACCAGCGACCCCAATGAAGCCGACATCACGGACCGGATAAAAATCGCTTACCGACGTTTGAAAGCGGGCGGAGCGGGTTGGGCCGACGGCGAAGATGTAGTCATTGTGGATACCTCCGCCAAAGATGTGGTCTATATCATGCGCTATGAAGTGACCAATGATTTGGGGATTACCACTATCGTGGAGCGTTGGATAACGATTGTGGACACGACAAAACCCGTCATTTCCTTGCGCGCCTATAATGGTCTTTCCGGCGAGGCAACCACGGGGGGTAATCCTGCTATTTACGATGACAAACATGAAGATGCAACCGACCAAAACTGGCTGAATTCATTTCGAGACGGTTCCGCGGGATATCCGGAATGGATAACCAGAATCATCGTGGAAAATTTTAGCCCTGCCCTGCCGCCCTCTCCGGTATTTGTTGATGCCGAGGCCATGCAATGGAATTGCTGGCATCTGGATTTTAAAGATCCGGGCATGGATGTGCATGACGCCTGTGAAGGGCAGTATTCTCAGGATTATATTCTGGATAATACCCTGGCGGTGGTTGTCAAGGTATTTAAAGATAAGAAAAAGGAACTTGGTTACCAATACGACAGTGGTGTTTTCGAAACCTTTGTTGTCGCGGAAATGTTGCGTTACCTCGATCAAGACCTCCCCAGGCTGGACCCAAGTTTTGAGAACGATGATCTTATATTCTACGGCTACCGAATCTACTACTTTACCCCGGACACTTCCGGCAATACGGTCCACATCGCCCGTCATGTAAAGGCGGTCTATGGCAGCGCCATTTCACTTGCCCCGCCGACCGTCTTCGAAATGAAGTGTGATGATGATATCAGCGCGCTGGGATTGCTGGAGAATCGCGACCGTGCGGCGGACATCTGCCTGGGCGATGTGACACATCTTATCGTCACTTCCGGCGACCTTCCCAAAAACGAGTATGGATATTATATCCCGGGCACCTACTACCGTGAATATTACATCAAGGGCTCGCCGGTTACCCCGACCTCTTCTGTTCGCAGGAAGATTATTGTGCGGGATACGCCTCCCGAGATTCATCTATTCGGTGCTGAGGAACCGCATGAAGAATTACCACAGAACATTGTGTTGAATGTCAGCTGGTGCGAATTCCTGGACGATGAATTTAACGATCCCGGCGACCCCTATCGGCCTGATTTTTCCCCGGCGGAGAAGAAGGCGTGGTATAGCCGGCAGGCGTTGCGCTGGGCGAATAAGTGGTGGCCCATTCAAAAAGACCCCGATCCGGAAGATATGAATATCGAAGGCGGCTATAATGTCACCCATATCTGCGATGACGATCGGGTGCTGACCGACTGGATGCATGTCTATGGCGATGCCGTGCTGCGTTCCGCCCTGGCCACCTACGGGAATCCGGATACCCGCCAGGAAGATATTCTGAACGAATACAACCTTGTCTTTTCCCTGCAGGACCCCCGCTATAACCTGTTCCAGCGGAATGTGACCGTATTGCTGACGGAGGACATCCAGTTTGACCTGGAATTTGGACCGGATGTCGCCGTGACCTACGGGCCTGACGGACGGACCATTGTGACCTTCGAGTGCATGAAGGGCAGTTCCATGGCCACGCCCCTTCCGACCGTAACGCGTCAGTGGGATGCCTGTACGGGCAAAGCCATCCAGCGGGAGGTAAGGGTTGAGGTGGACCAGGTTTTGGAGGATGGTTCTCTCGAGCCTTTCGACCTGGCAAATATTACCGCCGCCAGTCCCGGCGTCTATTTGCTGTATTACAAGGCGGTGATTGCGCCGGGTGTTCCGCTGAGCCTGGTGCGCACCGTGGAACTGCATATCGTGGATACCACGGCACCGGTCATCAGCCTGGAAGGGGAGCCCGTGATGGAACTGGGATGCGAACAGCTGTTCGCCGATCCCGGCGCCTCCGCTTTTGACCTTTGCGACGGGGATCTCTCCTCCTCGATTTATATCCAGGACGACAATACATCCGTGCTGGGCACGAAAATACGCAGTTATACCGTCACGGACCGCAACGGCAATAAAGCCTCGGTGGACAGGACGATTAGAGAGGCGGGGTTATCCATTCTTCTTAATGAGGTTCAGGAAGATATGGTAAATGATCCCATTTACGGACAGGTGTATGTTACCGAATGGCCTTGCGATACGCCCTGGCGGGAGCCCG
>JAKJCY010000267.1 GCA_022706235.1 Candidatus Hydrogenedentota bacterium
TCTCCCGGTGCGCCAGGGACCGGTAGTACGCCTGCCGCTTGTAGGCTTCCAGCATGGGCGCCTGCCTGCCGCCGCGGAGGGGCGTGAAGGTTTCCGGCAGCGTCAGGTCCGCGCTGTCCGGGTTGAATCCCCAACGCAGTTCCGGCGGATGATTGGGGTCAAAAGACAGGTCGAACAGGCGTTGCTCCAATTCCAGCAGCGACAGGGTTCTTTTCCCGCCCGCGCTGTCGGTGATGTCAAAGGTGGTTTGTTTGAAGACCCGGTTTTTCTCCGCCAGGAACGCCACGGCAAGATCCGAAACGCTCCAGACGGCGTGAATATTGATCCCTTCCAGGTCCAATTGGTCGCATTCTATGTCCATCCAGGGTATGGCGGCATCGATTTCCTCCAGGAAGAAGAAATAATCTCCGCGGAACTCCGTGTCCGTGAGGGCCGTGCTGAACTGTCCCCACCGTCCGCCGGCGGTATAGATATTCCAGTCGGCGCCCTTGTCGGGAAATTCGATGGGGCCGTTGGCGCGCACATCGGTCCAGGCCGCCTGTACGGCCGTGTCCCGCGTAATCATTTGCCCCCGCGCCTGTTCCGCGTAGGCCTGAATCATCCGGGAGATGGGCAGTGGTTTCGGTTCGCGCAGGCGGTACCGGATGAACTGGTGGATGCTTCCAAAACTATGGCTGTTCTCGGTGAGTTTGCCGTTCTTGACCAGTTCCTCCATCTTCTCGTACTGTTCCGTGCTGAACCCGAATTCCTCCATCTCGGCATCGGTCCGGCGCCGCACGCGCAGCACTTTCCCCGCCGCATCCGTCTCGGCGA
This sequence comes from Candidatus Hydrogenedentota bacterium, assembly GCA_022706235.1. Classification (GTDB taxonomy): domain Bacteria; phylum Hydrogenedentota; class Hydrogenedentia; order Hydrogenedentales; family CAITNO01; genus JAAYBJ01. The sequence goes on from JAKJCY010000267.1 coordinate 814, forward strand.
TGGGATACCGGAATGTGCGGAAACCGCGGAAGCATCCCTCATAGGGGTTGCCCGTATTTTCCGAGTGGCGCGGGGTAATGCCCGTAACCGCATTGAGGCTGTTAAACACGTACAAGTCGCGCGTGTACGAAGTGGTCGCGTCCAGGAAACGCACATTCCCGCTCGGTTCCAGGTGTGCCAAAACCAGCACGTGTCCGTCCAGGTAATAGAGGCAGCCGGGTACCAGATATTTCCGGTCAATGGCCACGGGACACGTATCGCTCAGTTCCGAATTCTGGCCGAAGGGCGGCACGCGCAGGTTGCCGGTGCAGGTGCCGACCGTGGCATCCACGAAGAACTGGAGGGCGGACCCGTATTCAAAAGAACTTGTCGAGCCCACGGGATAGGTGGAATCGGCGGTGCGCGTATCGCCGCCGTTGGAGGCGCGCACATAGCTGTACATGAACGGCAGTCCGCGCCGACAGGCGTAGTAGGCGCCCAGGGACATGGACAGCTTGTGGCAATCCACCACCCGGTGCATGGCGAGAATGGACCCCATGTCGGGTTGGGGGTTGCACGGGGATCCGGCGAATTCGGGGTCCAGCAACAGGTTCATGTCCGGGTCGGACAGCACCTGTTCCAGCTTCGCAAGGCGCTGCGCTGTCGTGCCGAGCGCTTTGCGCTCGAAGATGCGCGTTATCCAGGCGGCGAAATGGTCCCGTTCCGCCAGGTTCCACTGCCGGTAAAGCGGCCAGGCGCCGCGGTCGGAATGGATCGATGCAGGATTGGGGTCTTCACCGAAGGCGTGACTGCCCACCAGCACCGGTGTGCACATGGTCACCATCAGTACAAGGAATTTATAGCTATGCATGCAACCCCTTTCAAACGTCATAAAGCGGCCTAAAAAAAATGCCACACCTGAACCGTTATACGGTAAGCAACGTAGACGCGGCGTTCTTATCGCGTCTGCACTACCTCCACCGGTTCAACGTCATTTTGGATCACAAGTAATTCATTGAGATGGAAAATTCAGAGAGAATAAATACCTGACTTCCCACAATCGCTACCTTCGTGTTCTCCGGCCTCCTCTGCCGATTCTACCGCTTCTGCTTCTTCCTGCCGTGCCGGGGTCACCCGTGTCTTTTGGCTCTTGCTCATCCGGGGTCAACTGGGGTATGGCTGAGGGATTCGCCGGCGTCAAGGACGGTTCAGGTTCTCCCTCTTCCACCGGGTGAAGCAGCGGCTCCGTCGCATAGGACCATTTCCCCACCTGGGCATCCAGTTTGTCGCGAATGGGGAACCCTTCCGTGTACATGCCGACGAGGTAGCTGGAGGTCGTTTCGCGTTGGCACAAGGTGCGATAAAAAAATTGCAGGCGATAGGCTTCGTCCGCGGGTACCTTTTGGCCCTTGGGCAGGGGCGTGTAGGTCTGGGGCATGCCTTCCCGTTCCGGGCTGTCCGGCGGCGCGCCCCAGCGCAATTCCGGCGGATGGTTCGGGTCGAAGGACAAATCATACAGGCGTGTTTCAATATCCGTCAGGGTCAGCGTAAATTTCTTTCCTGAGGAATGGGTGTATTCCAGGGACTTCTCCTTAAAATGCCGGTTCTTCTCGGCAATCATGGCCGCCGCCAGGTCCGCCTGGCTGTTGATGGCATAGGCTTCCAGGCCGGTCAGGTCCACAAAGGACGGTTTCATCCCGAACATGCGGACGGCATATTCCATCCAGTCGGCCAGGTAAAAGTACTTGTTGCGCCGGTCCACATCCGATGAGGGCGAACTCCACGTTTCCCAGCGCCCCAGCGCCTGGAAGATGTTTTCATTGTCCAGGTCTTCCGGATACACGATGGGACCGTTCTTCCGCACATCCTCCCAGGCATCCTGAATGAACCATTCCCGTTCCAGAAAGGCGGTCAGAATTTCATCGCAATACGAGGCGATAAATGCGGCCGGCTTGATTCGTTCCACCGTTTTCATGCGCAACCGGATCAGGTCATGCAGGCTTTGCGGTTTTAACCCGTCCTCTTCGATTTCATGAGACGTGTACATCTGCCGGACCACATCATACTGTTCCGTACTGAAACCGAACTCGCGCATCTCCGCATCGGTGCGGCGGCGCACCCGGGTCACCACGCCCTGGCTGTTCGTATCCGCGATGGGGTAGCGCAATACGCGCAGCCCCTGGAAACACCCCATCCATTCATCTTCAGGATCACTGCCCCGGGGCGTTATGCCGCCCACGGCGTTCATCCCGTTATAGGTGAAGATATCCCGTGTCTTGGTGGTGCTGCAATTGAGGAAATACAACTCCCCGTATTCAGTCACCTTGGCCAAAACCAGGCAATGCCCGTCGAGATAGTTCATACAACCCGGCAGCAGATACTGCCGGTTCAACGCCACCGGCACCGTGTCCGACAATTCGGCGCTTTTCCCCGTGAGATTGACCCGGTAATTGCCCGAGATGAAATGGCCGACCGCCGCATTAAAAAAGGCGGAGAGGGAACCATATTTAAAACTGTTGGCGCCCCCGGTCGGATAATTAAAGGACGAGATGCGCACATCCACCCCGCGTTCACCCGAATACACGGTGGCGGTTATCCAGGGTAATGCCCGGCGGTAGGCATAATAGGCGGGGATAAACGCGGTAAACTTGGCGCAATCCAGCATGCTGTGCATGGTACGGATGATTCCCAGCGGCAATTGCGGGTTCGACCCTTCACCCAAAAATTCCGGTTGTTGCAGCAGATTCATTTCCGGGTCGGTGAGCATCCGTTCCAGCTTGGCCGTGCGCTGTTCCACGTTGCCTTTCGTTTTCATGTCGAACAGGCGCTCCACCCATTTCGCGTAATGTTGCGTCTCGGCGGGTGTCCATTGCCGCCGGATGGGCCACGCGCCCCCGCCCCGGATGGACGGCGGGTTCGGGTCCGCCGCAAAAGAAGTGAATGAAAAGAACGCTGACAGCAGCAGGCAGACGGCACAAAAGAAACTTTTCTTCATCGCGGTTTGTTTAGTCATAACTATCCCTGTCAGTAGGTGTAAAGGGGTGTATTGTAGTAAAGCGGGCATACTTTTGACAAACAGGCAACCCATTTTTCAACAATCCGTGCGGATTCAGGCGGCATGGATCCGGTATTTTCCCAGGCCAAAGGCGCTGCCCTTGCCTAGGTGTAACGCTTCCCCCCAGCAAAAATAGGACAAGAGCGGTTCAGGAACGGGACCATAGAGCGTCTCACCGATGAAACCGCCCAGTTGCATGGTGGTGTCCTGGCGCGCCGAATAGCGGGTCCAGTCCATCCACTGCACATTTTCCTCCCGGGTGGTTACCGTACGGGCCGCATCCAGCAGCGGCCCGATATCCTTGTGCCACGGTGCGCCGCAGAAAAAATACGCGAGGGTGTGCAACCGGCGCACCAATGCCGGGGCCAGTATGGGCATGGCACAGTGTTCACTCAGCCTGTTTTCACTCTTCACGCGCATGGGAGTCTCAAAATGGATTCTCATCGGTTTTCCCCGCAAGTCTTCTACTCGCGCTTCGATTGTTGCGGCATTCCAGCATTCCGATTTTCCGGAAATGCTCTGTGTTTCTTCTGTGTAAAGACATACGGCGTCGGGACCGGTTGCCACGCGGGTCAGAACCGCCTTGCCCCGGTCACGGCCCAAGCCCCGTTTCCCCATTTCATCAAAGGCATAAATGAAATAGGGCAGATAGTCCCCGGCGGAACCGACCAGCCAGAGATGAACCGCCAGTTCTTCACCCGGCTCGTAACGCTGTTTTTCATCCCGGGGCGGTTCCAGCACAAAAGGATGAGGCGCGCTTGGATAACGGCGCATGATTTCGGTCCCCTCTGGAACGGGTGTTTCAAAACAGACACTGTAGGCGCAGCGCTGTCTTACAAGGCAACTGTCACACTGTTCCCTGCGGAGTGCGCAACTCACCTGTTTGAAGGCATGCCCCAGCGCACCGCGAAAGGTGGAGCCTTTGTAGATGGGCAGATTCAGGGGCTCCTCCGCTCGGAAAACAGCCGTCTGTGCCGTGGCGGTAAGATATTTAATCGGTGTCATGGTTCAACTCCCGATTTAAAGAAACAACAGCATGAGCATACATTTCATAAGGATTGCCGGACAGGGAAATATCCTGTGCGTTCAACAAGGCCTGCAAGTATCCGAACAGCGCCTCTTCAGTATCCGGTCCGTTTTTTTGCATCAGAATGCTTTTTTTCCATACCCCGCCAAAACCGTGGGCCATGATACTTTTATTCCTCAACTCAATCAGCGGGCGCATCTTCCCCACCGCAGCGGCGACCGCACCCGCTTTTGCGGCATCTAATCCCGCCCTTTTTAGTAAAGCGGGCTCATAATTAACCAGGTAGGAAACCGTCAGGATTAAGGCGGGAATGGTGGAACTGATGGTTTCCGGCACATTCTTTTTTTTCGAACGGGTAATATCCCGGAAGACATGAGAGCGATAGTTCTCCCGCTGCGGTCCCTGCGTCCAATCCTCGAACTCTTGACGGAATTTATCGGGCCCCCCTTTAAAGTGTAACGTGGCGCTGAGGATATCCTGCAGGCTTCCTTCCATGAGCCTCATGGCTCTGCCCAGAAAATCCGCACACTCATCCCGACGCCACTTGAGCAACGCGCTCCAGTAGACTTCGGCAAGGGCCGCCTTGCGGTCATTCTCTCCGG
>JAKJCY010000268.1 GCA_022706235.1 Candidatus Hydrogenedentota bacterium
CGGGCGGCCATCTTGCCATGATGCTCGGTTATTCATCAGGAGTTGCCGAACTGGAGGGCACGGGTGGCCATACTGAATTCAGCAGCGCGGTGCAGGCCGTGGTTAATTTATATGGCCCTACGGATATTACCCTGAAAGAATTTCATGACAATAAAACCTTGCTCGCCTTTTTCGGGGGAAAACATTTCGACGAGGTGCCGGACCAGTACCGCCTGGCATCCCCCATCACTCATCTGAAGCAAGAGGCGCCGCCCACGCTTATCATCCACGGCACGGACGATGATACCGTTCCGGTTTCCCAGGCGGATCTGCTTGCGGCACGCCTCAAGGAACTCGGCTGCCCCCATGAATATCTGCGTTTGCAGGGCTACCCCCATACGCTGGATATTGCGGTGGAAACCAACAGACATGTCCGCTGGCATATCTATCATTTTCTGGACAAATATCTGAAACGATGAAGCCGATACTTGTTTAACCATCAGTTGAGGAGCGTACTGAATAGAACACTTCCTTGCAGCGAGCATCAACCGTGCAAGGAAGGCGTTTGCCTGTCCGCTTCAGGGGACCCCCAAAAAAGGAGGGCGTCATGTTGAATTGCCTGATGACGATGGAAGACAGGGAGTTACGAAAAGAAGTCCGCGCCTTTGTGCGCGACGACGTGGACAAAAGCCTGCTGCGGGACATGGACGAGGACAAGATTCGTTACCCGCGCGCGTTTTTGGAAAAGGCGGCGTCGCGGGGACTGCTCGGGCTGCGCTTTCCCAAGTGTTATGGCGGACGGGAATTGCCGTGGACTTCGGAAATCGTGGCGCTCGAGGAGGTGGGCGTGCTCGGAACCTCGCTCGGATGCCTGTACTCACTGGTAAGCATCGTCGGTGAGGCCCTCCACAAATTCGGGTCCGACTATCTCAAAGAAAAATACCTGGCTCCCACCATCCGGGCGGAATTGACCGCCGCGGAAGCGTTAACCGAGCCCCGGGGCGGCTCCGACTTTTTCGGAACCACCACCACGGCGCGGCGGGAAGGCGATTATTATATCTTGAACGGCCAAAAGCGCTTTGTTGTCGGCGCGGAAGGGGCGGATTATTTCATGGTCTACGCGAGGACGCGCCCTGACGGGCCGCCCCATGAATCCATCAGTACTTTCATCGTGGACCGCGGTCCGGGCGTGGAGGTGAAATACGTCTACGGGCTCATGGGCACCCGGGGCGGCGGCACGGGACGCCTGATTTTCAAAGACTGCAAGGTGCCGGCGAAAAACCTGTTGGGAAAAGAGAACGGAGGGGGCATTATTTTCTATCAAATGATGATTCCCGAACGCATGACCAGTTCGGCCGGCGCGGTGGGGATGGGGCGCGCAGCCATGGAAGTAGCCGCGCGTTACAGCACCCGGCGCAAAGCTTTCGGACAGGTCATCCGCGAGTTCGAAGGGGTTAATTTCAAGGTGGCGGATATGGTGACCCTGCTGGATGCCGCCCGGGGAATGATACACATTGCGGCGCGGTCCGTCGATACGGGAGAACCTTCGGGACAATCCCGGCGTTATGTTTCAGAAGCCAAGAAACTGGCGACCGAAAACGCGTGGAAAGTGGTCAATCATGCCATGCAGGTCATGGGCGGCATCGGCTATACCAATATTTTTCCGGTTGAAAAAATGCTGCGCGACGTCCGCCTGATTATGATCTGGACCGGCACCAATGAAATCATGGACCTCATTATCCAGCATGAATTCTATAAGGAAATGAGCCAGGAACCGGACCCTCCCCGAAACATCGAATTCGATGCGCAAGAAGCGGACCAGGAAGAAGAGAAGGTCTACGAATGAACTGGGGAAAGGCGGTCCGCACTGAAATACAGATATCCTGATCTCGTCGGAAATGCGCATCGCAAGGGAAAACAAACACAAAGACGGAGCAAAAAGGGACCGACGATGAAATAGCCGTCCGTAATGATGCATGGATGCCCTTTACTGCTACTGGCTATTTCGTTGTCTGTCCCTTTCTTGCGGTCCTATACGAACATGGCATCCCAAAAGTGCCAAATCGGATTCCGGGTAATCATTGAATAACCCCGCCAAGACCAGCAAGTCCGAGATACAGGCGCACCGCAGCGCTTCCGGGAAAGCGCCCGCGGCAAAACAAATCAAAAGGGACAGTCGCTTGCGAACGCCCTGCGGGTTCGCTTCGGGACTGTCCCTTTGTTTGCGGTAAGGTTACGGATCGCCCTGTGAACGTTCACGCATTAAATGTCGTAATACAGATGGAACTCATAGGGATGAGGGCGCAATGCCATCGCTTCCACCTCGTTCACCCGCTTGTACCGAATCCACATTTCCAGGGCATCTTCCGTGAAGACATCTCCCTTGGTTAGAAATTCGTAGTCCTTCTGCAGGTGGTCGAGCGCCTCTCCCAGGCTCCCGGGCACTTGAGGAATCTTCGCCTTTTCTTCCGGTGGCAGGTCATATAAGTCTTTATCCATGGGCTCACCCGGGTCGATTTTATTTTGAATGCCGTCGATGCCGGCCATCAGCAGGGCAGAGAATGCCAAATAGGGATTGCAAGAGGGGTCGGGAACGCGGAACTCCACGCGTTTGGCCTTCGGGCTTGCGGAATACATGGGGATACGGGCGCAGGCGCTGCGGTTGCGCGCGGAATACGCAATGTTGACCGGGGCTTCATATCCCGGCACCAGCCGCTTGTAACTGTTGGTCGTCGGATTGGTAAGAGCCACCAGGGAGGGCGCATGGTGCAGCAGACCGCCGATAAACCACAGGGCGTCCTGGCTGAGGCCGGCATACTTGTTTCCCGCGAACAGCGGCTTATTCTCTTTCCACAGCGAAAGATGCACATGCATACCCGATCCGTTGTCACTGAACAGGGGCTTGGGCATAAACGTAACCGTCTTCCCGTTGCGTTTGGCCACATTCTTGATGATGTACTTGAACAGGGTCAACTGGTCGGCCATATTGGTGAGCGGCGCGAAACGAAGGTCAATTTCCGCCTGGCCTGCCGTCGCCACCTCGTGGTGATGACATTCGACATTCAGCCCACATTCCAACATGACCGTGACCATTTCCTGTCGCAGGTTGTGCTGGGAATCTCCGGGCGGCACCGGGAAATACCCCTCCTTGTGGCGCAGTTTATACCCCAGGTTAGGATGTTCATCGCGCCCGCTGTTCCAGATGGCTTCCTCACTGTCTATGGCGTAATAACCGCATTGGGGTTTGTTGTCGAACTTGATATCGTCGAAAATGAAGAATTCCGCTTCTGGGCCAACATTTACCGTGTCCGCAATGCCGGTCGAAATGAGATAATTTTCGGCTTTCTGGGCTATGTTGCGCGGATCCCGGCTGTACCGCTCTTTGGTGATCGGGTCCAGGATATTGCAATACAGAAACAGGGTCGGAATGACAGAAAAGGGGTCGATTGTCGCCGTCCGGGGATCGGGCAGCACCAGCATGTCACTCTCGTTGATGGACTGCCAGCCGCGGATACTGGAACCGTCAAAGCCGAGTCCCTCCTCGAAGGTGTCTTCCGACAACTCCGCCGCGGGAACCGTAAAATGCTGTTGGAGACCCGGATAATCCATGAATCTGAAGTCGATAAACTTTACGGACTTCTCTTTCACCAGTTGTATCACATCCTTGGGACTTAGTGCCTTATGCATAGCGTTGTTTCTCCTGTGTTCCTACACGTTATAGATGTCCGGCTTGTTTTGCCCGGCCGATAGCGCTTCCAACGCTTTCGGGGCCGTAGAAAACGCCCCGGAACCTTTTTGTTCAACTTCATCCGCCTCATGTTGTTGGCGGCGCGGAAAAATCAGCTCAACACGGCGTCGCCGCTTTCACCCGTACGAATACGCACCGCTTCATCCACGGGCAATACAAAAATCTTGCCGTCCCCGATGCGGCCGGTGCTGGCCGTTTCCACAATGGCCTTGACCACCTCTTCCACCATCTCATCCACGACCACGATTTCCAGTTTTATTTTGGGCAGAAACTCCACCACATATTCCGCGCCGCGATAGAGTTCCTTGTGCCCTTTTTGCCGGCCAAAGCCCTTCACCTCACTCACGGTCAAGCCCTGTACCGATACTTTGGACAAGGCATCCTTAACCTCCTCCAGTTTGAACGGCTTGATAATGGCTTCCACTTTCTTCATGACCTTATCTCCATTTCGGCTCCTGACCATTGGCGGATAGAAGACTTTCGCCGATGCGTCCGCTATCCCCGCCTGCGCCACCCAGAGGCAAGCGAGAATAGCATAACAGGCATTCTCCCCCGCCAAACAATCCTTATCCCGCTACACGGTGTGGAATAACTTGCGACTTCCTGAACTCGTCGGAACACACAATGGCGCTTTGCGAGAAAACACAGAGACTAAGTAAAGGAGGGACTGACTGCCAAAGAGTCCCTGGGCACTGCGTATAATCCTGTGTTTCATGCTTGCTATTGGGTAGTCTGTCCCTTCTTTGGGAAAAAAAACCGCGCCAAATCTTTGTCAAGGTTAGGAAGTCTGAAATTCAACTGTATCGACGTTTCCAAGGACCGTGATTCATACCGGCATTTATATAGCAACTATCATGCCAATAAAAGCGGCGCTGAATACTCGGGGAAATTTTCAGAATGCGGAAGAAAAGGCGGGACTTGGTTCCAAAGTGAATTTATGGCATTAACCAAGGCTTTAAACCCTGATATCCCCGCCCCCACGCCCCAATGCCAGGTGGAAAAGCGTGTTGCGCGGCGCTACAGGATATCTTTCAGAAAACTTGAATTGCCTACGAAAAGGTAGGTTTTGGGAAGGCAACAAACACGCTGGTAGTTTTTTTGTGCCACCCCCACAAATCGCCCCCTCGCTTCCTCCCCAGGCCGCATTCGTTATTCCTTGATTTTTTCTAATAACACGATGTCTCCAATGCTCATCCCCTTGTCGACCGCTTTACACATATCATAGACCGTCAATAAGGCAGCACTGACCGCCGTCAAAGCCTCCATCTCCACCCCCGTACGGCCGTAACAGGTAACTTCGCTGGTTACGGAAATACCGTCTTGCTCCAGGAACGCCTGTACACGAATACCGGTCAGGAGCAGGGTATGACACAGGGGAATCCATTCGCAGGTGCGCTTGGCCGCTTGAACCCCCGCGATTTCGGCAACCGTCAGCACATCCCCTTTCTTGAGTAACTTTCCGGCAACCAGTTCCAGGGTTTTGGGCGCCAGTTTAATAACGCCCCGGGCGCGGGCAACCCTATGCTGGTCGGGCTTGGCGCCCACATCCACCATGCGTGCGCGGCCTTCGACATCCACGTGGGACAGGCCGGGCGCCTCGGTACGTTTCTTATTCACGCGCTTTTTTGCTGCGGACGCCCCTTTGCCGGGCCCCTGATTCCTGGACATGTTCAGCCTCCAATAATGTTAAATGCGGTGGTGCAGCAATCGCCC
>JAKJCY010000269.1 GCA_022706235.1 Candidatus Hydrogenedentota bacterium
CTGCGAATTTCCCTGCTGACATCCAGGTCGTCCACAACCACCCGCACGCCGTCCGGCTCCTCCTGAAACTCCAGCGCCATGGCCCGGGTGGACGCGGCCAGTGCTTCCGGGTCGTCCAGGGGAATGCCAAGATGCAGTGCGCGCCACGTCGCGGCGCGGTACATGGCGCCCGTATCCAGGAATGCAAATCCAAGGGCTCCGGCGACACGCCTCGAAACACTGCTTTTCCCCGCTCCCGCAGGCCCGTCAATGGCCACAATCTGCGTGCCCGGATGTTGTTTGTCACTGTTCATAATCTTGGCGTCAATCCTGTCCGTGTATGGATGCCCTCTGGCGCCCCTTCCATGTCGCCCCTTGTCGTTCCCGGAGCCGGCGGCCATGTGTCACATCCTACCATAGGCAGCATTCATGAGACAATGCAAAAAGAAACCCTGTTCCTGGCCGGAATCTCAGTGGTGTCTAAAAAATTCCGAAATGCATAAAACACTTTCCTCTTGCTTTATATTCCGACTTTTTGTATAGTATCCTTCAGCAGTCTACAGAACATATCAGCCATATCATCCATGGAGGGATTCATCGCATGAAAAAGAAGTTGTTACTAGTGCTGGTGCTACTTGTTATTGGCGGGGCGGCTTTACCGTTGTTAAATTTGGCCATACCGTTGCCGGCCAGCCGGCTGGCCACCATAAAGCCCCAAAGCCCGACCCATATGATGGCGTTGCAGGTGCTGGAAAAGAAATGCGTGCATTGCCACACCAGCGAGGTGCAGTTGCCCTGGTATGCCAAGTTTCCCATTGCCAGGCAGATTATCGGGCATGACATAAACGTTGGCATGCAGCACAGTGATTTCATCCGGGAGTTCTTCCCGGAAAAGCCGGGCCCGCTATCCGAAGTGATGCTCTCCAAAATCGAATATACCACGCTGAACCGGACCATGCCGCCTCCGCCGTTCCTTTTGATGCACTGGGATTCATTTATGAAGGAAGCGGACGACCAGGCCCTGTTGAAATGGATTTATGAAGAGCGTGAAAAACACCATGCCACTCCGGGTGCGCCGCCGGAAGTGATGCGGGGCGCGTTGCAGCCTTTGCCGGAGAAAGTGGCGGTGAATGCGGACAAGGTCGCCCTGGGCGAAAAACTGTTTTTTGATCCGCGCCTGTCCAAGGACAATACCGTCTCCTGTTCGACGTGTCATCATCCTGACAAAGGCGGTGCCGACCAGCTTCCTTTTTCTAAAGGGGTAGGCGGCGCCATGGGTGATATCAATGATCCGACCGCGTTTAATTCCGGTTTCCAGTTCGCTTTGTTCTGGGATGGGCGCGCGGCAAACCTGGAGGAACAGGCCGACGGTCCCGTCAACAATCCCATTGAAATGGCCTCCAACTGGGAGGAGGTCGCCGCGAAACTGACCCAGGATGAAGCCTTCACCCGGGAATTCCTCGCGGTATATCCCGACGGCTACAACAAGAAAAACTTTACGGAAGCCATTGCTGAATTCGAGCGCACCCTGCTGACCCCGGCGCCCTTCGACGCTTTTTTGAAAGGTGATGCATCCGCGCTGGACGACCAGCAGAAAAAAGGCTATGAACTGTTCAACAGCCTGGGGTGCTATACCTGCCATACGGGTGTTATTCTGGGCGGAAAATCCTACGAAAAAATGGGATTGCGAGCCGATTATTTCAAAGACCGGGGTGATGTCATCAAGCGGGATTACGGCCGTTTCAATGTCACCGGCGATGAGTATGACCGGTTCCGCCTGAAAACGCCTACACTGCGCAACGTGGCTGATACGTTCCCCTACCTGCATGACAGCACGGCCGAGACCTTGGAAGAAGCGGTGGATATCATGGCCAAATACCAGGTGGGCAAAACCATTACCGCGGAAGAGAACCAGGCCCTTGTGGCCTTCATGCATTCTCTTACCGGTAACTATGAGAAAGGGGCCGCCACGCCCAGTGCCTTGGAAAACGTAGTGAAGTTCATGGAATCCTTCAGCGGTAATAGCTAAGGTTCATGGCTCGATAGGTTTTCTAAAACAACACGAAGAACAACATGCCCGTTGTTGATCTGACACTCAATTCACGAGAGCCGATTTCAGGTGACCTTGTGAGGACGATGATGATGTGGCTGTTATGAAATACCAATTGTGGCGGGTATTCCAGCACATGGATACTGCCACATGCGTGTTTTTGTTTCGCGGAGCGTCTACGACACTTGTTCCAGGGGAATCGCTTCGTCAATCACCATGACCGGTATGTCGTCCCGAATAAGGTAAAGCAATAGCCCGTCTTCGCGAACCAGTCCCCCTTCGATGGGTTCGTCAATAAGTTTTCCGGCGCGGTTGTTCAGTGAACCGGCCGCTATGGCGGCATTGATTTTATCAATCAGCGCCGCATCGGCCTCCTGTACCGGAGTTCTGTTCTCCGGACATACCAATAGCTCCACCAGTTTCGGGTTTATCATGGTCTCTACAGTTCCTGTGGTTTACCTGTCTTCAGGCGAAAAAAAAACGGCTTTCGTTCTTCTCTTTCACGGGGGCGTGATTTTCCCCAGCACGACAGCTTCGGCGGCACCCGTTGCCTGCGGCACGTTTGCGGGGGTACCGCATATGGTCTCATTGCCGAGGATGGCGAAGGCGATGGCCTCGCGCGCATCATAGGAAATGCCGATACGGTCGCTGATGTAGATTTTCACATCCGGGATCGCTTTGTTGATTTTAGACATGAGTGTGTTGTTCATGGCGCCGCCGCCGCTCACGATGATGTGGGTGACGTCGTATTTCGGTGTCACATAATTTTTGTAGGCGTCTGAAATACTTTGCGCCGTGGCCTGGGTTACCGTGGCAATCAGGTCTTCATAGGGATGCTCGCGCCGGCTCGCCAGGGCGTCGCGCAGATATGGGTCCAAACCGAACCGTTCGCGGCCGGTACTCTTGGGCGGTTCCTTGCTGAAATAACTGTCACTCAGCAAATATTCGAGAAACTCATCGATGACTTTGCCGCGTGACGCAGCCTCGCCATTTTCATCAAAGGCGAGTGCGCCCCGGGATAAGAGACGCACTGTGCCGTCTATGGCGATATTGCCGGGTCCCGTGTCGAAAGCAAGAATATCCTCAAACTTGGGCGTCACGACGGTAATGTTGGCAATGCCGCCGATATTCAGGCAGACGATATTACGGTCTTCGCGCCGGAACAGCAACCAGTCGGCATAGGGTACCAGCGGCGCGCCTTGTCCGCCTGCGGCCATATCACGGACACGGAAATCGGAAATAACGGGAAGCCTTGTCTGGTGCGCAATGACGGCGGACTCGCCCACCTGCATGGTGCCGATGCGTTCACTTCCGGAACCCGGTGGATAATGGCCGACTGTATGGCCGTGTACCGCGACAAAGTCCGGTTCCACCTGGTTGTCATCGGCGATATCCATCATGACCAGGCTGGCCTCCGCCATCAGTTCTCCCAATTCAAAATTCAACAGACACACGTCCTTCGCCGACATGTGCTCGGCCAGCAGCCGATGGCGGAGGTCATCCTTGTAGGGAAACGTCTGATGAGCAATGAGTTTCATGGCCAGTCCCGGCCCTGTGCCCTTAATGCGCACCAGCACGGCATCCACGCCATCGCAGGAGGTGCCGGACATCAACCCGATGACAAAGCGCGCCTTCTTGTTGCGAATTCCCTCAAGGTTCATGGCTGCATCCTTTCTAAACGGGCGCCGGGAAAATAGTGCGCCATAATCTCTTCAAAACCACGACCCGCCGCGGCCATGCCGCGTGCGCCGTGCTGACACATACCCACCCCATGGCCGCGTCCACCTCCCCTAAACGTAAAAGAACTTGGCGTACCGGCCTCCGGTTCCTGTTCTATTATAACCATGGCGCTGGGCAATCCGCCAAACGCCTGCCGTATCGCCAGTTCCCGTTCCAAGGTGACTGTTCCCAAACTGCCTTTTATTGTAACGGATTTCAACCGTCCACTTACACCACGCCCACCTTCGCGTATGCTTTGAATCGTGCCAACGCGATGCTTCTGATTGACCAGTTGTGAAAGTTCCCCCACCGAGTACCGCCGTTGCCAGCGGAACCCCGGGGTGTCGGAAGAACACCAGGCGTCCGGCGTTGAAGAAAGAAAGCGCTTCAGGCCTGAGGCCGGGGTGATGTCTTCCGGACCTATGGAACAATCAGGCACGCCCCGCAGCATCGGGTCGGCGGGACCGCTCCACACGTTTTCATTGTTTTCCGTCCAGCCGCCGCAACAGGAAGAAAACACCGTCTTGATATAGCGGTTGTTGTGGACAAGCGCCATGCCCGCCGTGGCGGTGATGACGGCATCCGTCTCCGCGGTGTGCCCGGACAATCCCAAATAGGCCCGGCAACTCTCCAACGCGGTGAAGTCAAACCCTTCCAGACGATATTTGCCGGCCAGGCTCGCGTAGATCTCGCTGCGTGCCACCACCGCCTGCGCTTTCAACGCTTCCGCAGGCCACGAGGACGGCATTTCCGCAGGTACCACGCCTCGCAGATATGTTTCCACCGGGAGGTACCCATAGATTTCAATTTCTCCGGCGGGGCCGATGGACAAGGTTAGCGGCCCTTGAAACAGCCGGTTCTCTTTTTTTTCACGCCAGAAACCACTGGATACGTCCACCACTTCCAGGGGCGCCTCGCAGGAAATTTCCAAGGGGCATTCCAACAGGTCGCTGGACCGGCGTCCTTGCCCCTGGATCGCGAATGTGCCTTGGCCCCCTGCGGTCCTTTCTGGACGGATCCACGCCCAAACCGATTCTTTTTTCAATTCCGCGGCCAATGCCTCCGCTTCTTTCTCTGTGTCAAAACGGGACAAGGAAACCCAGTACTCACGATTATCCAGCAACGTCCCCGGGGCGGTCTGAAAAAGAAGGCCGAACTCTTCGATTTCAGGATGATATCCCCGAGCCCGCCAAAAGGACAGGTATTCCTCGCGCGCTTGTTCCTCTCCGGGGCGGAATGTCTTTGGAAAAACATGATATCGCTGTGTCGCGGGGCGTGTTACCGATACTTCAAATGTCCATTCTCCCGCGTCCACCCGGTAGCGGCTTTTGCCTGACCGGATGATCATTTCCCTGCTCGCGCGAAAGGTCGCCTTGTCTTTCAAAACCGCATAGCGGATGCGCGCCCGGGACTGTTCAGGTGTTATGGGGGATGTTTGTCCGTAAACCCCGGGCGTAACGCATAATAATATCCCTATCACTAACGCATTAAACCACGCCGTGTGACGTGCCATGGGCCCTGTACCCGTTTTGTCAGCCTTCATGTGAACTCGGTTCCCGAAAAAGAAAATAGGTTTCATCGCGCGACTAGCGTTGCGTCCACAGTGTATCATTAA
>JAKJCY010000026.1 GCA_022706235.1 Candidatus Hydrogenedentota bacterium
GTTCCAGAAAATCCCGGCCTAAGGAGGTACCCATCAGGTGAAACTGAGAACTGAGCGTGGACATAACCGCCGCCAGCAGGGTCAGCATAAAGAGGATGCCAAACCACTGCGGCAGGGCACGATTGATAAAGGTGGGGATGATCAAGTCAATGTTGCCAGCCGAGACCGACGCGGCCGCGATACGCCCGCCGTGTTCAGGCATGGAAAACCAGACATTGGTCAGTGCGCCCGTAGCAAGCACGCCGAACATGACGGAGAAGAAAAGGGCGCCAAATACGGCGGACCGATTCAGCGCACCGCTGTCTTTCACGGTCATGAAGCGTACCGCCAATTGGGGTTGCGCCAGCATGCCCACACTCATGCCAAGAATAAGGCTGGTAATTAAAACGTAAAAGAACATGCTGCCCTTTTGAGGCAGTCGCATCCAGCCGCGAAACCCGGCCTGGCCCGTGCGGAGGGTGACCAGTTTGCTGGCAAGGGCCGGATGCTTCTGCATCAGGGCAGCCATGCCGGCAAGGTCCGGATGGGCTTCAAAAAACTGTTTCCGTTCACTGTCGGGCATACTGGCCGCACTCGCCGCCTTGCCCGCTGTCTCCAAAAACCACCCTGTGAAATTCGTCTCGTCAAGATCAGATGGAGCAAGCGCGTCCAGTTCTTGCCTTGCCTGTTCAAATTGCTCTTCTATTTCCGACGGGAGCACCGCCAGTTTGCGATGCGCCTCAAAAGGACCACCCAAAATACCGTAGGTGTACACTACCATAATCACCAGTCCAACGAATATCAGTACCGCTTGGAATACATCGGTATAAATCACGCCGCGCATGCCCCCTGTAATCACATAGAAGGCTACGAGTCCCGTAAACAAAATCAAAGCCAATTCATAGTTAATCTGGAAGGTCGCCTCAATGAAACGGCTGCCGCCAATGAGTACCGCCGAGGTATACAATGGCATGAAAAGAACAATGATCAAGCCCACGAAGGCCTGAATAAAACGCGAATTAAATCGTTTGCCCAGCAGTTCGGGAAAAGTGGTAGACCCGAGACGCTGCCCCATGGCGCGCACCCTGACCCCCAGTACCATGAAACCGATGAAAAATCCCAACAGGATGTTCATGAAATTAGTCAAGACGACTCCCATGCCAAACATGGCCGCGGCGCCTCCAAATCCGATAATCGCGGAGGAACTGATAAACGTGGCGCCGTAAGAAAGGGCCATCATATAGGGATTTATGGTGCGCCCTGCCAGCATGTAATCTTCAGCGGTACGGGTTGCCCTATACCCTTTATAGGCCAGAAAAAACGTCACTGCCAGGTAAAATAGCGCTGTCATTGCAACCACCGTCAAATTCATGCTGAGGTTCCTTTTTTATATTGATGCGGCCAGTCTGCGTAATTCGGATTTCAGTATTTTGTTGGTAGGCCCCAGGGGCAAGCGATCCAAAAATTTAACCCTACGAGGATAAGCATGGCCCGCAAGATGTTTGCGCCCCCAGGCAATAATATCCTCGGCGTTCAAAGATACCCCGTCGCGGAGAACGACACAAGCAAGAACTTCCTCGCCAAGTTTTGAATCGGGCACTCCGACCACGCCAGCCATGAGGATGTCAGGGTGACGCATCAATACCGCTTCCACCTGGCAGGGATAGACATTAAAACCTGCGCGAATGATCATGTCCTTGATGCGGTCCAGAATATGCAGGTTACCCTCGGCATCCAGCATACCCACGTCGCCAGTGTGAAACCAGCCGCCCCGAAACGCTTCAGCATTGGCGTCAGGACGATTGTAATACCCACGCATGACCATGGGCCCCCGCACAACGATTTCACCCGCTTCACCAGCAGACCTGTCGTTCATGCTTTCGTCCACGATGCGGATTTCCGCGCCCCACATCGGCACGCCGACACTATCCTTCGCATAGGGGCGGCCACGGCGGGTTGTGGCAACAACCGCCGTGGTTTCGGAAAGCCCGTACCCTTTTTGTAATCGCACACCGAACACGGATTCTACTTCATCCAACAAATTCGGAGGAACGGGTGCGCCGCCGACGATGCCCGTGCGCCAGTGTTTCCCGATCTTGACCAAATCGTGTTTATGTAGTCCGGGATAGTGCAACAGGGAGTAAAACATGGTCGGTACACCGCTGAACACCGTCACGTTATGCCGTTCCATCGCGCATAATACGCGTTCCGGATCGAAACGGGACTGCAACACCAGGGTCGCACCCGCAGATAAACCTGCGCTCATAAGCATGGTTTGACCAAGCACACTGAACAGGGGCGCCGCAACCAGAATAACATCGTCAGGGGTATAGCCCATCACATCGCTGTACGACAGGCAAGTGACGGCATAATTTGCATGGGTTAGTTCGGCACCCTTGGCCCGTCCCGTGGTGCCTGAGGTAAAAATAATACTGCAGGCTGCATCCGGCGCAGTCTGCACCGTCTCGAATGCGCGAGATTGTGGCTTCACCAACGCGCTGAAGTCGACGGCCCGATTCGGGAGACAAGGTTGTTCACCATCCTCCTGAATCAGACAAAAGGAGCGGCACCCGCAGGCCATCTCAAAAGCGGCGTACCCTTCTACGGCCATCGGCAACTGCCCCGCCCCATCGTGACAAATGAACACAGAAACCTCGGCATCATCAAGATTTCGCGCTATTTCTTCACGCTTCAGCAGCGGGTTCAACGACACAACAACCGCGCCCGTCTTCAAGATGCCGTAATAACACATCGTAAAAAATGGATTGGTCAGGCAGCTCAGCGCCACCCGGTCACCGGGGCGAACACCAAGTTCCAACAGACTATTGGCTACCTGATTCGCAAAAGCATTCAACGTCCCGTGTGTCACTCTAGACTGTTCTGTTATAAGCGCCGGCTTGTCGGGGTACAGGCGCGCATTGGTCTCCACAACCGTAGCCAAGTTAAGCATCTTGTTATAACCTTTCCGTGTTTACACTTGAGATAGATAACACTCGATCCGCATAATACCCCTTAGACAAACGTTTGTCTATTATATCTTGATCCGGGTTTCATGTCAATGCTTTTATTTTTTCTACACCCTAAAAAAGGCACGTCCCTTCGGCTGAAAGCATCGCTTCGAAATAAAACATCTCAAGGAGACGCTAACAATCAGTCCCCCGTATACGCCATGCTCCTGTTGCACTCAACCGGTTATACCCTTAAAATAGAGTTGTTCTTTGCGGAAAGTAAAGATTATAGAAACCATCGGCTGATCGCTTGCAGCCATATAAGAAAAGCCTCTCATGGAAATCATTCGCCCAACATTATCTTTGTGCCCTCATTGCGCGGAGGAAGTCGAAGGACAGGTTGCCCTCGAAGAAGGCGCGGCTATCCTTTATCGCGAATGTCCCGAACACGGTCCGGCGAAGTTACTCTTGTCCCGAAGGGGCAGGCTATACGCAGACTTGGATCGGTTTTATTTTGAAATCTTAAAAGGGGACGCCCCCTGCGGACGTATTACGAACTACTGGGTACTCATCAAAGACACCTGCCAGATGAACTGCCCCTACTGCTCCGTGGAAATGCAGCATCCTTTTTTTCAAGAGATGACCTTACAGGAATACCAAGACCTGATTCCCCGCTACAGAAAAGCCAAACATACCCTTACCGGCGGCGAACCCACCTTGCATCCGCAATTTTTCGAGTTCGTCAAAGAAGCTGTCCGAAACGGGGTTACGGTACAATTAGCAACCAACGGCATACGCCTTGTTGATCCAGACTACTGTAAACACCTGGCCAATGCGGGCGTGGACGAAATCCGTTTATCTGTGGATTCTTTTGATAAGGAACAAGCCCGCCGATTGGGTGTGGAACAATTTGTCGATGCCAAATTGGCGGCGCTGCAAAACCTGGAAGCACTCAACTTTCCGACAAGTTTATCGCCCACGATTTTTAAAGGGATTAATGAGGATCAATTGGTGGCCTGCTGTGAATTTGCAAAAGACAAGCCCTTTATACGTTCGTTATCTGTCAACGGTTTTGCTTGGGTTTCCACCATCAAAGGACTCGGTCCCGAACACATCATCATGCCGGACGAGATGATGGATTTGTTATATAAAAAGTATGCATCGGATTCCAGGGAGGCCATGTATACCTTTCAGAAAGCACTCCATGCCTTGCTGCACCTTGTGGATATCCGGCTTTGTATGAATGTGCAAATCATGTTGTTCGTACGCAGTAACGGCACCTTGAAACCGCTCCCCGCCTACCTGAATATGAAACGTATGAAAAAGGCCCTGGCACGATGGGAGCATCATGTCAACAAACGTTTGTTTTGGAGACGGCTAACGTTTGCGGCTGTTCTTTTACGGTCCATCAACCGCAAAACGCTGCTCCTGCTCCCTGCCCTGACAAAGCTTTTCGTGGCAAATCTAGTTGGTATCAACGTAAAAAAATATCCGGAAATATTCCTACCGGTAGTCATGAACACCAACTGCAATGTATACAACGCGGACGAGACCCTGGGCAAACAGTGTATGAGCGGCAATCTCTTTATTCAGAACGGCAATATACACCATGGGTTCAGCACAGAAACGCTTTCAAAAAAAGAAAAACGGCATGCCCTTGAAAGGAGTTCGTGTGAATAAGTCTATTCATCATAGAATACAAGCAGCACCGATTTATTTTCCAGGCTGCTAGTACTGCCATATGCTGCCATATACTCCCCCTGATAAAATAAACAAGCGGAAATTCACTGTTCTCCTGCGGGAGCTACTGCCGCTCTTTTTACTCGTCCTGATTGCCGCAACGCTTCGAATCCACCACCTGTCGTTACAGTCCATGTGGTTTGACGAATGGAGCATCTATTTTGGACTGTCAAGTAATACCTTGCTTGATTATTTTCGAAATCTGTTTATCTACCTGGCGGAAATGGCTATCACGCCGATATACTTCGTGCTGGCCTACACCGTTTCAACACTTACTGACAGCAGTGTTATCGCACTCAGGACTGTAAGTTTAGTACCCGGCCTGATTTCAATAGTTCTGCTATACCTGCTAGGCCGCCGCTTGGGCGGACATCGCGCCGGTATCGTGGCCGCGCTGTGCCTGGCGTTATCGCCTCAGCACATCTGGCACAACCAGGAGATCCGTCCTTACAGTCTTTTGTTTATGGGTTGCTTACTGGCACTCCTGGGACTTGTATATTGGCGGGACTCCCACCGCCGTCAATGGCTGCTTTTAAACGTTCTTGCCAACGGGCTGGTACTATTCACCCATCTCTTCGGGGTATTGTTTTTGCTCCCGCAGGGGCTCTACCTATTGCGAAGGCGGGAATACAACGTATTTGCACGCTGGGCCGCAGTTCATCTTTTCTTTGTTGCGTTGTTATCACTTGCCATTCTATTCAAACCGCACCTTTCCGAGGGCTATCACCCGGACTGGGGGTTGTCGCTTTATGCAATCCTCTGCAAAGTATTCCCTTCTCTGTTGCTGCGTTCTTTCTGCGCCGATGTCCTGCGATGGCATACCGGCCTTTGGCCCTGGTTTGAGTCCGGCGCTTCCAGTCCGTCGGGGTACTGGCTTAATGCTCTGTTATGGATACGGCCTGTTTTTGACTGGGCCCTGACGTTGCTGTTGCTGACGGGTATTGCTGTCTTTCTATTCCCAAGGATTTGGTGCCGGCAGGAGCGAGCAACAAAACTTTCTCGTGTATGCTCCATTGAAAAGCGGGCGGAACAGCACCTGCTATTATCCATCATCTTTGTCCCTTCAGTGATCCTGGCAGTGCTTACCCTGATTACCTCGGCAAACTTTTCCGATTACGGTCATGATATTTACACCACCATTGGCATTTACTGTGTTGCCGGCATTCTGGTTTCTCGTTTGCCGAGGCACCTTTTTGCCCTGACCGCGACGCTTCTCGTCCTCCTGTATGGGTATCAATGCGTGCTGCTTCTTCCCGGAAGCACAAGAACGGACTGGCGAGCCGGGGCATGATTATTTGCGTTCCGATGCAGAAGCCAATGACAGGGAAATCATCACTAACACAAAACCTCCGGCCTTGCTGAACTGGGTCAGTCTCCAGTGGGTTCAAACACTGGTACAAGCGGCTGTTAAAGGATCCCAGGGCGAGGGTTACGATTACGACCTAGAATTTGTGAATGATGTCGGAGTAACACAAACCGTATATAGGCTCAGGGATGGAATAGAACGGTTCATCATTACGGACGTAAACAACCCGACTGCGGCAGCCATCGCCCAAACAACAATACCTGTAATGTTTGACTTGGTAAGTACAACGGCAACTGAGTTTAATCATGTTCCAGGCGGGTCTAATGTCCTGTATATGGACGGACATGTTGACTGGGTCGTCTATCCTGGATCCTATCCGGTGAGTATGGCGTTTGCCGCCATGGTGGCGCTCTTTTGAACAGGAATTGTACCCAACGAGCCCGTTGTTCGGATACCTGTATAGGGCCGATGCGGAATTCATAATTTTTAGAAACGACGTAATATTTTCAGGTTCTGATGGATTATATAGTTGCAATATTGGGATCCTGCGGAAGTTCAAAAGATGTCTATTGCACATTACAGGAGAATTATCCGGGAACGCCTGCCGTATTTATTAATGATTTGTCTCAGTGCAAAGAAGGACATTTTGTCGTTATTGGGAACCAGAAAATTCCGATAATTAGAAATTGGGATTTCACACGTATACAGAAACAATTTGGCTTAAAAACTGTTCGTTTTTTATGCGGACTGGGAAATACGGTAGGAAAACGCATCCTTGTCAGCAAGGCTCTGGCTCAAGGGCTGGAACCTGCCGAAACATTGGTCTCCAAGGATTCTGTTGTGCGACCAGACTGTTTCCTGGGGCGGGGCGGCGTAATTCACCTGGGCTCCTACCTCTCTACCAATGTGAATGTCGGAGATTATGTGTCTTTGTTCAGCACTCGCGTCGGTCATGATAGTGTCATCAGCAATTACTGCACATGCACCTTAAGTAACCTTCCCGGGCACGTTTATCTTGATGAAGGCGTCCAGCTAGGTGTGGGCGTATCCGCCAAAGAGCGTATATACGTTGCTCCATGGTGCCTGGTGGGGGTGCAAAGCGCCGTGGTAAAGGACATCGAAACACCAGGGACCGTAGCCGTTGGCATTCCTGCCCGCAAAATACGCGATACAGTCTTTCCCAGACTGTTTCTGGACAGTTGGCCGGAAGGTTGGAAACAGTACCTGCAAAACCGCCGACTTCCACTCCCCAGTTTCGAAATAAGTTGATTCCGTCCACATTGCGTGTTGCCTCAATGCATGTTGCCTCAAGAAAAATCTACCCGAAGTGTGATTGGTTGCCTCAAGAAAAAAAACTACCTCTTGAAAACAAAGGTACCATCAAATTAGAATACCAAGAGTATCTTACCTCAACAACTAAGGGATGGCATCTCTAATGCGCTCATTGAATGATATAAGCCTGATTTCGTTCGTATCTCCGGCACATAATGAGGCTAATTCGCTATCACCCTTCCTGTCGGAATTAATCGATAGCATAGAGAAATTGAATCTCCCCTGCGCATATGAGATAGTTGTCGTTGACGATGGTTCCATGGATGACACACCGGATATTCTTGCATCGTGGGTGGAGAGTTATCCCGATGTAATGAGGGTCGTACGTCTAACGCGGAACTTTGGATTCTGTGCCGCATCCACCGCTGCGTTGTATTATTCAAAAGGTGATATCGTCATCCTGATGGATGCGGACATGCAGGACGATCCCGCCATTTTTCCGTCTTTTCTTGAAAAATGGATTGAAGGCTATGATGTTGTTTATGCCGTTCGTATGAAACGGCAGGAGTCAACAATAGTTAAGGCGCTTACGTGGATATTTTACAGAATGTTGCGTTTAACTTCGCCAATTTCGTTGCCATTGGATGCCGGAACCTACGCGCTCATGGACAGGAAAGTTGTGAATGCGATTGAAAAACTTCCCGAACGTAATCGGTACATTCCAGGATTGCGTTCATGGAGCGGATATAGACAAATTGGCATTCCCGTCCAAAGGCGCCAGCGTATCCATGGCCGGTCCCGCATGGGTTTGAGAAAACTTTTTGATCTTGCCATGATGGCATTTTTTACTTTTTCTTATACCCCCTTATTTTTTTTCCGATTGTTGGCTATTTGCGGTTTAGGAATCGCCTTTTTATTAATACTTGCGTGCCCAGCTTTTTTATTTCTTGGACATATGAACTGGCAATCCGTATTAATGTTGCTTATGGTTGCGTTTTTCAGCAGTGTGAATCTCCTTGGTATTGTCCTTCTCAGTGAATACGTTGCCCTGGTTTATGACGAAGTCCGGAACCGCCCTCTATATCTGGTTGACAGGATTATTGAAAATCAATCTCTGGAACATCGATAGGAATAGTAAATGGATAATTGCACGCAGCCGAACAGGGTATGCAGCCGGTGTGTTATGGACTCGGTTGTGCCCGGAATTCGTTTCGGGATAAACGGGGTGTGCAATTTCTGTCAGATCCACGACAGGATGGAACTTGCATATCCCACCGGTCAGGCAGGCGAGCAGATATTATCCGTTATTGGAGAACGTATCCGCAGAGCGGGCCGGCATCGGGCCTATGATTGTGTCGTGGGGGTAAGCGGTGGACGGGACACATCCTACTGCCTCTACTATGTTAAAGAGAAGATGGGGTTACGCCCTTTGGCGGTTCATTTTGATAACGGGTGGGATTCCGACGTTGCAAAAACAAATCTTGCGCGATTGTGCGAGAAATTGGACGTCGATCTGCATACTATCATTATGGATTGGCCTGAGTCTCGAGCGTTGACTAATGCAAATATCCGAGCCTGCGTGCCCTATATCGATCTTACCGATGATGTGGGAATCGCCAGTGCGTTGTATCGGACGGCCGCGCGGGAGAGTATCCGGCACATCATTTTAAGTCACTCATTCAGGGAAGAAGGCATTTTACCTCTGATATGGAATTATGTCGACGGCCGCTATACACGTTCTATAATAAAAAGGTTTTGTGACATTCAGACCTTCAACGACTTTAAAAATGTGGATATTCACCACATGCTTTATTGGATACTGATCAAGGGAATCCGCGTCGTCAATATAACCAATTATTACGATGATACTGGAGACAAGGTTGAACTCTTCTTGAAAGAAAACTTCGGTTGGGAAGATACGGGACAGCATCATATGGACAACGAGATGTTCGCCCTGGTTTATAACTACACGCGCCGCAAGTTTGGCTTTGATTGGCGCATGGTAGAACTTTCCGCAAAAGTCCGGACGGGTGTTTTAACCCGACCGGAGGCTTTGGAGGTGCTGAAGACGCCGCCCTTCTTTGAAACTGATGAAATGGTGGACTACTGTTTGAAAAAGCAGGGGCTTTCTCATGAGGAGTATGAAGGTATAATCGCTGCATCTAACAAGTATTTTACCGATTATCCTTCTAATTATCCTCTGTTACGTGTGTTTCGCCTGCCCATAAAAATGCTGTGCCGTATGCATGCCCTGCCAATACATGCGTATGAGAAATACTTTGAGTGTATTTAGGTGACGGGAATATAACAGTGGCTGCTAGGATTTTCCCCGGTAATAAAACTTCAATTCATGCCATTGCTGTATAAGGCCGCGCCAGGCCGAGCGCGGCGCCAGGCGTAAGCTCAAGTCCGTATACAGGGGATCCCAGCACCGGTTACCGCAAGCGCAGACCCTCTCTCGCAGATATTGATACTCTTTGCCATACCAAATGTCTTCTAGCGTATGTTCCCGCACGTTTATCCCGGCGTCCAAATCCGGACAAGGGGCAACATTACCATAAGGGTCTATGCTGCAGGATGCATATCCCGCGTAACAGGTAAAGCGGGGTATTGCGCCTAACGATACTGCCAGTTTGTCGAGATAGGTCGGATGGTTTGTTAACAGAGAGGTTTTCTTTAGCGCGCGCCTGAGGCGCTCCACTTCCTTGCCGGCCTCCTCCAACTGCTCTGCTGAAAACAGCAGGGGCGCGCACTCTGCGGCCGGCTTGTCGCCATGAAGTAGATTAAAATGGGCTGGCGCAAATTTGAGTTGACGTACCCCCAAAGACTCGGCAAAAGGCACCATGTCGGCCAATCCCCGGTAGTTCTGTGCGCTGATTGTACAGTTAATGCCTAACTGCACTCCGGGCGCATAGCTGCGCATGTTACGTATGGCTGAGACGACCGCATCAAAGCTGCCCTCTCCCCGAATGGCATCATGAATTCCTCTGTGGTGACTTTCAAGGGAAATGGAAAGGCTGTGCAATCCACTCTGCTGAAGAGTTGTTGAAACACTCCTGTCAATCATGCTCCCGTTACTGCATAAATGGGATGCTATCCCGTAGCGGTTTCCAAGGCGAATAATTTCATACACCAAGTCGCCACGACATAGCGCTTCGCCCCCGGAAATTAACATTAATGAAGTTTTCAGACGGTGGGCTGAAGCAAGTATGGTTTTATATTCATCAAGAATGAGTTCCGCCCCTTGCGGCTGGTGCCGGACCCCGCACATAACACAGTGCAAATTACAGCGATAGGTAATAAAAAGAAGTAGTATCGGTAACGTTCGTGGCGGCTGGCAACGATACCGCGCCCATGCCACATAGGCATATTTGTTCAGATCACGCACAATACGTGCAAAATTCTTTCGAAAAGCAAACAGCATACTGATACCATAACACCCCATTTAAAGTAGGGGAGTCCTGAGGAAATCACGGTTTACTGTCTAACGACATGTCGGTTGTTCATACTTCACGAGTTACTCCATGTGTTGACCTGACCCCAGTTCAACATGCACTAACCAGAGCAAATACACTTGCCTTATTTTAACTTCCTTGCCTCAGTTGGCTGGTATCGCCATAACTTCGATTTGGCCCGACCGATCAAGAAGATCTCACAAACTTTCTGCCCTAACACGAAGAATGTTGGGGAAGAGAACACCTTTTTCTTCCAATGCGGCAACGTTCTTCAAAGCAGATATCCTGTTTTTATGGACATAGATATCTTCCACAAGCGGCAGGAATAACAGGGCATATCGGTTTGACGCTCCTCTGTTTTTGGAAAGTGCAATACGCAGTTCATTCAAACCGTCTTCTTCTTTATTCCGCTCAAAATGAGTTGTCGCAGCTAAAATGTGTGTTAGTGCAGAATTTGGATGTTTTTCCAAGATGCGAGACGCCAACAATGCAACGAACTCAGCGGCACCCCGTTCGAGAAGTGGAAAGCCAATGAATAAAGGTAGTACAAATTCGCTGTCATGCATTAGCAAAGCCGGTATTTCCATTGTCCTGTGTAACGCAATAGACTCGTTTTGGGCGGAAGATTTATCCAGATTCTCGAGTCCAACAAAATTGAGAAGATACCTCATATTCGCAGACACTGGGAACAAGGTCTGTATTTTTTCGCTTACATTAACGGTAATGTTTTTTTTGTTTATGGTATAAACCAGACTCTGTAAGTCACCATAAAAATATTGTGAACTATAAGTCATCCCGCAATAATCAAGAAACTCTTCAAATAACTGGATATTAAAGCCTTCATGCTGATTAGGAAAGCCAACCACCCAAAAAGCGCCGTTATTTGTGCCAGCAAAAGACTGATTTTTCTCGCAAAGACTTTCTTCCCAAATGGTATAGCAAATATCAGCTGTGGCATAGACGGGTTTAATAGGAATGTCTGGCACCTTCATTTCATAACGGAATTGCTCAAATTCTTGAATGCCTTGCATTATTAATACGGTGTCCCCAGGTTTATAGTTGTTTTTTATGATTCTGCCCGCTGCAAGTGCCCCATCGCCTGAAGGACCGGGATAATACATCATAAGTTGATATCCATAGGCACAGATAATCACACCGAGACAGAAAATTTTTAGAGATATTTTCTTAAGATTGATGATCATGAACGCCGTCATGATTAACAAACCAAGCGTGCTATAGGGCCAAATAAACCGAGGAGCCAGACAATTTCTCCAAGTGAGACAAAGTGTGTAGATAAAAGGCAGTGGGAATAAAGTACAAAGTATTATGATTTTGTTTGCTACGCTAAACTCTCTATTCTTTCTATAAAAAATATTGAATATAAAATAAAGAATGGATGAAATATAGATTACAGTTAGGCCTAAAATGCTACCAATACAAAACACCTTTGATGCAAAATCTAAATAAGAATCTTGGTACAAACCAATAAAGAACTGTCCTGTCCGCCATACAGCGAGATCACTGTTAAACAGTATCATAAAAAAAATTAATGGCTTAAGAAGAGCTGAGCCATTCATATCGCCCGGATCTCTGGGCGAAAAATAAAGCATGTATGCCATTAAGAGAAGTATAAAGAAAGATTGAAAAGTAGCCCAAAAAACAATAAACTTAATCTTTCTATAAGAGCATATTAATAAAACAAGGCCTTGTATTGCGATGCAAATAATGCCGAACAAATGAGTGTAAACTATAACTATATTAATGGCAATATTAATCATCCACCATGTAAATTTGTTTTCGTAATGGGCCCGAATGAAAAAATAGAACGATAATAGCAAAAGCGTCTGAAAAAATGGATAACACCGCGCCATCTGGGCTTGCAGAATAAAACAGGGGGATATTGAAAAAAGACATGCTGTCAATAATCCTACATTTCTACCCCACATGTATTTTGTTAGAAAGTAAACCAATACAATGGCAATTGTTCCATTTAAGATTCCAAACATACGCGCTGAAACCAAATCATTGCCAACACATGTCGCCCAAAAGTATCTGATTAGAAAAAAAAAGGGGGGGTGGTCCGGCCGATATACATGGTATATGTTCAGTTCGCATTTCAAATCGTTCCCTCTTGTCGCATATACCTCAGTAAATTCATCAACCATTAGGCCTGAGTCAAAAACGCCATAGAATCTCAGAATAAACCCTAATGCAACGAAGATAAATAACAACAACATTCTTTTTATTTTTTTGTTTTTTATTTCACTAAATTCAGTAAGAGACATGTAGTAGATCCTAGGTTAAGCAGATATCGGAACAGATTATATAACATGCGAAACACCTCAGAATAGTTTAAGGACGCGATATTTTTTCGGGATGATTTTTTTGGGATGATTTGATTGCCATCTGCGAAGTAAACAACCTCATAGGGTGCGGCTTTGTTTGGTTCCCCCATAGGGGGACGAGTGCTTGCACCCAAAGGATGCGTGCGCCGACTGTGTTCCACAACGCATCTTTGTTGGTACTGTAATTTCAACTGTTCTTCGATGCGTATTTTGTGCTCCTGACACTTCACATACTTACGGATCATTTCCTCTTCCAGTCCTACCGTATCCGCACAGTAACCCAGTGCCCAAAAATGATTGCCCCAATAGAGCTTCCGTTCAAATACGGGGACTGCTTGAACGCCCGCATCGCCCTACATCCTTTCAACAGTCCCACCGACTCGGATATCGATACCTTGGGAGGCACCATTGACAAAAGGTGTACATGGTCCGACTGAACATTCAGTCTTATCACATCGCAACTCAGTTGCCCACGGAACAACCGAGGGCAAGAATGAACTTCTTTACCAACTTCGTCGGATAGAACCCGATCGCGGTACTTCGGTACCCATACCATATGGTACTGCCAATACCATATCGCACAAGACAACCTATGAAATCGGCTCATGGCATCTACTCGTTCGTCGTTGTGGAACAACCCAGAATGCTGGAGATGTCATGGGCCATAGAAAGGCAAAGCCAATGGCTTCCTTACCACGTCCAGAGTGGTTTTCAGAATGCAATAAATTTTATGGTTCTTCCGTGATTTGCGGGAAAGAATAAGTTATCGGTAACCTCCTTTTACACACAAAAGCCGACAATCCGGCAGGAGGTTACCGATGAACGAGAAACATTATATCGCACAATTGGGTGGGTGGCAAGGTTTTAAGGTAGGTACGGTCAGTCGTTTTGACTCTAAAGGGGACGGGATGAGGGATGAAGTCTGGATAGAATTATATCCTGATTCGGAGTGTCCGATGACGTGTTCAAAATGCGTAGAAAAGGTATCCGCTGTTCATGAGTGGACTGAACGTTGGATAAGCGATCTTCCTGCTTGGGGAGCCGACACGCGGCTTCTTGTACACCTTCGCCGAGTGAAATGCCCGCGCTGCGGGACGGCGATAGAAAAGGTGGCCTGGCTGTCGCGCTATGCTCGAGTTACGGATCGTTTGGCACACAGTGCCGCAATTCTGTGCCGGGATATGCCGATACGGCAGGTGGCTGATCACTATGGACTTTCCTGGGACACAGTCAAGCGTATTCACAAAGATTATCTGCGCAAGCATATTGCAGAACCAGATCTTTCAGAAGTGAGCATGCTTGGTATGGATGAGTTTGCCATCCAGAAAGGACATCGGTATGCCACCGTCATTCTTGAGCCTTCCACCCGGCGTGTCCTTTGGGTCTGCCGCGGTCGAGGCCGGGAAGACATTCGCCCTTTCTTTGAAAGACTCGGCGAGGACGGACGCAAGCGTATCCAAGCCGTGGTAATGGATATGTGGGAACCCTATGAACAAGAAGTGCGTGCACAGTGCCCCAACGCCAAGGTCGTCTATGATCTCTTTCATGTAAAAAGCAAATATGGACGCGAAGTTATCGACCGGGTTCGTGTGGACGAAGCCAATCGTCTCAAGGAGGACATGAGTAAACGGGAAGTCGTAAAGGGATCCAAATGGCTGCTGCTTCGCAATCGCGATAACCTCAAAACCACGGACCGCATCCGCCTCAAGGAACTGCTGGATGCCAACAAGCATATCGCGATGGCTTATATCCTCAAAGATGACCTCGCTCGCCTCTGGGATTTTGTCTATGAGGGGGCGGCCAGACGGTTCTGGAATGAATGGTATAGCCGGGCTATGCATAGCCGCATTGAACCACTGAAAAAATTCGCCAACGCACTAAACCAAAGAATTCACGGCGTGCTTGCACACTGCCATTATCCTCTGAATACAAGCGTCATCGAAGGCATCAACAACAAGATCAAGGTTATCAAGCGAATGGCCTATGGATTCCGGGACGACGAGTATTTCTTCCTAAGAATTAGGGACGCCTTTCCCGGAATTCGCGGATGAACCATTTTTATATTATGTCTTAAAGTGGGTTTCGCTTACAACCCGTTTTGGGGGTTCTAACAGGGCAGACGCTTTTAATACTACTGAATGGTGGGATTTCACTTTTTGCCTAATCGTCCCTCTTTTTGCGCTTTCTATTGTTGGCGCGTTCGAGACGTGTACGTCGAATGATTTCATCGACGTATTCATCGGCCAGTGTTCTGAACAGGTTGTAGCCGTCGATGGCTTGTTGTAGCGCCGCGCGCTCGTCTTCGGGTACATAGCGTACGATGTTTCGACCATCCTGCCAAGTCTGATGGTTGTAGTGCGGCCGCCCGGCCATCGGGCAGATTTTCCCTCGCTCCATCCGTTCAATAGCCGCCATCCGTTCCAGCAATCGTTGCATCTTCCTTGTTGACTTCATAAATATTTTCCTTGTTTTTGTATGCAGTATAATATAGAATACTATATACAGAAGTCAACCTGCCAGAAAAGGAGAAACGACCATGGAAAACGAGTGCGTACACAAACGGCGCAGCCTTGTTGAGTATCTTGAAGAAATCTCCGAACCGCGCATGAAGCGCAGGCGCAAACATAAACTGGTGGATATCCTGGTCATTGGCTTGTGTTCGATGTTGACGGGCGGCGAAGGATTCAACGACATGGCGTTGTTTGGAAGGATCAAACGCGATTGGCTAAACAACTTTCTCGAACTGCCCCATGGTATTCCGTCACACGACACATTCAACCGAGTGTTTGCCGCCATCGACCCGCATTGCTTCCTGGAATGCTTCATTCGCTGGGTCCAGGGACTCTGCCCGACCTTGGCGGACGACGTGGTCGCCATTGACGGAAAGGCCTTGCGCCGTGCATTGGATGAGGGGGCCTCCATCCCATACATTGTCAGCGCGTGGGCTTCGGAAAATGGCCTGGCCTTGGGACAGGTCAAGGTGGACGACAAGTCCAACGAAATCACTGCCATTCCCCAACTATTGCAGGCACTGGCCCTTCAGGGATGTATCGTTACGATCGATGCCATGGGATGTCAAAAGGACATCGCGGCACAGATTGTCGACAAGAAGGCCAATTATGTCCTGGCGCTCAAGGGCAACCATGCAACGATTCATCAGGAGATTGGGGAGTTCTTTGCCGACGCGGTACAGCCCTGCGCGGAGAAGGCCGACAGCACTGTTGCCCCGAAAACCATGACCTCTTTAAAAACTATGGAAAAAGACCATGGACGGATTGAGATCCGCCGCTACTGGCAATCCAATGATATCGAATGGATGCAGGACAAAAAACTCTGGAAAAACCTGCGCACCATCGGCATGGTCGAATCCATTCGGCGCGTAAAGGGTAACAACTCCATCGAACGCCGCTACTACCTTGCCAGTCTTCCCTTGGACATCAACACCTTCGCCAAGGCCGTTCGCGGCCACTGGGGGGTCGAAAATCAACTCCATTGGTCACTTGATGTCACCTTCAACGAAGACCAAAGCCGTGCCCGCTCTAAAAATGCCGCCCAAAACCTCGCCACATTGCGCCGTATCGCGCTCAATCTCATCAGAAAAGACCCCCTCGAAAAGGTCTCTCTGCGACAAAAACGAATCTTCGCCGCCCTCGATACTGACTTTCTGGGCCAATTATTGGGAATTTAAATGCGTCTGCCCTGGGGGTTCTAAAGAGTTTTGACAATGACCCGGTCTGCACATATCCTGTCCACCATATTGCACCTTCATGTTCCTATTTGTTACCCTGAACCAGAATTTTAACATCATAAGGCAACCGATATTCTTGTAAGTATTTCGTCAACGATTTCATGCTCCTTTTGAAATGACGGTCTGTAGATCGACGGATTCACAGCCAATACTTGTACACTTTCACCCAAAATAAGATTAACTCTGAAAACCGAGTTCCTGCCATAGAATGTTTCGTTTAAAGACGCATATCTCCCCATTCTTCTCTTTACTCCAACGGAACAAGTGCTTCTGCCTTGTTTTTGTGGCGGCCTTTTTCCTACGCATTTACCGCATCTTCCAACATTCCGTTTGGTTTGACGAATGGCTTTTTTATGTCGCCCTTCCCTGCGAAACTTTTTGGGAATATCTCAGGAATTTATTTATCTATGTGGCGGAAATGGCGATAACCCCCGCGTATCTTGCATTACTTTATACATCAGCCACCCTCGTCTCTGGGAATATACCGGTCATTAGAGCATTCAGTGTGGTCCCGGGCCTCATTTCTATATTGTTACTGTATGGCTTGGGCTGCCGCCTGGGCGGACGGCGGGCGGGACTGATTGCCGCCCTGTGCCTCGCGTTGTCACCGCAACATATATGGCATAATCAGGAAATCCGCCCTTACAGCCTGTTGTTCATGTGTTGCCTGATGGCCCTTTGGGGTCTGCTAAAGTGGCGGGATAACGGCTTCCGACGATGGCTCTTCCTGAACTATGTTTTTAACGGGTTGCTAATATTTACCCATCTTTTCGGTGTGTTGTTTCTCCTTCCTCAAGGACTGTATCTACTGGGACGAAAGGAATATAAAGTCTTTGTAAGGTGGGCTGCGGCCCAGACAGTCTTTGTTGCGCTATTGTTGATTGCCATTCTCGTCAAACCGCATTTATCAGAAGCCTATCACCCTGATTTGGGTTTGTCTCCGTTTTTACTGGTTGCCAGGTTGTTCCCCGCGCTGTTACTTCGTTCTTTTTGCGCCGATGTGCTTCGGTGGCATACGGGCATCTGGCCATGGTTTGAATCCGGTACATCCCCTGCTGTCCCCTCGTGGTTGACAGCGATTTTGGGGATGCGAACGTTTTTTGATCTGGCTTTGACGCTTCTTATTCTGGTGTGCATTGCCTTGTTCGCCTTGATGGGCAGCCGCCTCCGGCAGAAAAAATCGGGTTCCCACGAAGAATCATCTGCTGATAAACGGGCGGAATGGGTGTTGCTGTTATCGATTATTTTCATTCCCTCTGTAATCCTGGCAACGCTCACGTTACTTACTTCGGCCAATTTTTCCGACTACGGACACGATATTTACGCCACCATCGGCATATACACCATAATAGGACTCCTCTTGTCCCGACTGCCCAGCCGTTCTTTTCGTACGGCCGTTGGGGTGCTTGTCGTTTTGTACGGATATCAGTGTCTGCTATTTTTGCCTGGAAGCACACGGACCGATTGGCGTGCCGGGGCGGCTTATGTCAAGGAAAATGCAGCCGTGGAGGATATTGTCCTGGATCTATGGTGGAACGGCCCGATGTCGCGCAGACTGCCTTATTTTTCCGATAGCGCATTGGAAATACGCCGCGCGAATACCCTGATCGCTGCGTCTGATGAGGCCGCACAGTTTTTCACCCAACAGAAAGAATCGGCCGCCACAGCCTCTGCCTGGCTTTTGATGGAAACACGCTTTTGGAAGGAGTGGTTTCCTGGTATCGAACTGATACCCTTGCTCGCGGAAACCTTACGGTCGCGGGGTTTGACTTGCGACATCCGGGAGTTTCCGGGCGGCTTTAACATGGCGGTTGCACGCATCCGTCCATCTTCCGAATGGCAAAATCATCCGGTTACAAACCTGTCGCCGGAATCCTGGTTGTGCGATTACAACCAGGTTCTAGCAGATCTCGGCCTGCAGGATACGGTTGGGGAAAGAAGACAGGAGATGCTGCGGACCTTGGAGCGGTGCGTAGGCACATGGCCGGGTGTCAGCGCCATGGGCAGGGTAACGTATCCACTTGATTTAATTCAGACAGGCGATCTTGCGCTCGCGGAGGCCATGGCCCGGCACGTCGTTTCTGAGAATCCTTCCTTCGGTCTGGGTTACCTTTCCCTGGCACTGGTGTGGGCCGCACAGGGAGAGGACCAGCGCGCCTTGGCCGCCTATCATTCCGCCCGATCCCATCATATCGGACTGGATTATTTTTTTGATACCTTTTTTGAAGCCCTATGTGAGCGAAAAGACATAGCAGCCGCCCGTGATCACCTGGAAGAGGTAAGCCGGCTGAAAATCCCCGTATTCCGTGAAACGGCGGCCTGGGTACTCCAGGCCGCAGAGAAAAGAATACACGATCCCGGGGATATCGAAACCTCTTTGGCAGTATCCAATATGCCGCTTTTCACCGAACGGGAAGATAAAGGTCGAGACTATCAGGACAAATGCTATACTTTTGCCTCCGACACCATCGCAATACAAGCGATTTGGGAACAGAAAGAAACACTGAAAAGCGATGCCCGCTGGATAGACGCTCTTTTCGACAAACAGAAACATCGGCCGCGGCTTGCCCAATGGCTGCCCCTCCACAAGTATTTCAGGATTGTAAGCGTTGAGATACATTCCAGGTTTGCAGGGAATACTTCTAATGCCTTTGGCATCTATGAAAATCTCTTAAACCAATTTCCATTTGAAAAAACACTCTACGATCGCTACGATCAAATACTTCTGTCACTGAATGAACCTGCCGCCTATGTGAACGGATGGAAGGAACGTTCAGCCTACAATCCGGAACTAGCCCCCTTCGCGGCGAAAAAACTATCCGAAGCCGGAAAACGATGGTATGCGTCAGGAAATGCCAACGCTGCCATCCTTGCGTATGCAACCGCTTGTGAATTGGATACCGAGGACACACACTATATACTCCGCCTGGCCCAACTCTATGATTTCTGTTGTGATACCGAGAAAGCATTGCATTGGTACCGACTGGCGCTGCTCGAAGGCGCAAACAATATGGATGTGCTGGATAGGACTGCCATGTTGTCCGGAAATTTGGAACCGCCAACGGCCGTCGATTACTGGGAGGTATTATTTGACATCCTTCCAGGTCATTGGCGCGTTGGGATGCTTTACGGAGCGGCCCTCGAGTCGGCGAAAGACTACACAACGGCGGCGGAGGTCTATCGTGAGATGAGCAAATACCATCTCGGCCAGCCTGACACCCATCTTGCGCAAAGCCGATGTCTGCGCCTTTCAGCACGCCTGAGCGAAGCGCACCGAGTACTGGCCGACACCTTGGCCGCCCATCCCGACACCAAGGCATTGGCAGCCTATGAACTCATTGAACTCGGACGGGCTTTCGCGGAAAAATCAGAGTTTGGCCCAGCCGAGGAATGCTACGCAGGTGCTCTCGCAACAGGCGAACATCAGGCCCTAGCATGCTTCAGCCTGGGGGAAATGTATTTGGAGCAGGGGGGCATAGGGCGAGCCGTTTTGTCCTTGCGTAAGGCGGCAGATCTGGACCCTAAGAACCCCTGGCGTTTGTTTGTGCTTGCTCGGGCGGAAGAGATCCACGGGGACATTGCGGCCGCTCTGTCCCATTATGAGGAGGCGTTGCGCCTGGCGCCCGATGACGCAGCCATAGCCGAACATCTTGACACGCTGCTGGTAAAAGAAGAGGCAGGAGAAGAGCGTGTCCATATCTGGCGGGGGCTTGCCGAAGAACATCCCGGCAATGAACTGATGACTCATCATTATGATGAATCCATGAAGGCGCTTTCCGAAGGTCTCAAGCCCTGAGACCAGCGCCGGTTAAAAGAGGTCCTTCCTTTCCCTGTTTTGAGAAGAGGAAAATAAAAAAGAAATAAGCAGTAGGAAAAGTCTGAACGAACGCGCAGGGTAGCGGAATATCGTATACATCTGGCGCAGCAGAATGCGGGGACGGAAATAAAACTGTCGATAAAGCGTTTTTTCACGCTGTAGTGCTATTCTGTCGATATCAGGATTATTCCACCTGCTAATGTAGGGCATCAGTTGAAATTCGATTTCGCTTTTAAATCGTTGTGCCATAGCGCTGCCTCCGTAAATGGAGATAGTGTGCACAATCACAAGGTCCAGAGGTGAAGACAATAATCCACGCCGGGTAAGTTCGAAATCCGCCTCGCTTTCAAAGGGCCCACCCACAACAATAAATCCCAGGCTTTCCATTCCAGCTTCACGGATAAGCCGCAGGCGGGAATTAATGGTCTCCGGAGCGATACGTTTTCCAAACACGCCCAATATGCCGGGCGCATAGCTTTCCACACCCACGATCACGCGAACACACCCCGCCTCCTCCATCCAGGAGAGCATTTCCGCGTCCAGAGTATCGACACGAGAGAGGCAACTCCACTTCATTACGATCTTGCGCCGCAAAATCTCCTGACAAACGGTAATGACCCGTTCTTTGCTGGCGGTAAACGTGTCATCCAGAAAACGAAACACCTTCACGTTCAGGCGCGCCAAACCTTCGATCTCCTCAACGATACGTTTAGGGCTTCGCGTGACGTAGCGACTATCCTGGGGACTGGTGCAGTACGTGCAGGCATAGGGGCAACCCCGGGCAGTTTGCACAGTGGCAAAGGGACCTCCAAGCAGCATCTCCTTGTATCGCCGGAGATTGACCATAGTGTAGTCCGGCAGGGGAAGGGTATCATAATCCCTGATATAGGCTGGTTCGTTAAGAAACCTTCCTGTCTTGTCACGTCCTACAAGGCCAGGAATTGTTTTCAGTGCGTTTCCCTGGACTGCCGCTATGAGATAGGGAACACAGCTGGCCTCGGCATCGCCGCGGAATAGCGCATCCACCTCGCTGTCTTCCATAATGTCCAAAGGAAACTGCGTGGCATAATAGCCGAATACCGCCACCCGCATGCCGGGGACGGACTGTCGCAGCGCCATTGCACACTGTAAATCAGAGGCGACAGATTCGACTCCGAGCAAAGTGATCAGGAACTCCGGTTGGTGTTTCTGCAAAAAGCGGACAACGTCCTCTTCCCTCTGGTTTTCCGCAATAGCATCCAAGAACACTACGTGCGCCCCAGTGCCTTCCTTGATGCACGCCGCGACCTGCAACAATTCATGTGGCGGGAAACAAAAACAGGGAGAGCGGTAGGTACACATGTATCGGCGTACCAGTTTTTCGGCGTGGGGAAGATTGACTACCGCCACTGTCCTGCCTACAAGCACCTTATCGTGTGTCACTTCTAATAACGTCCTTATTCGCAATAACTATCTGTGTAGTTCTCTTCGATGCTTTTGCTGAGAAAGCGGGGCTGTAACGGCCCCTACTCCTCTACCGCGAACCAGTATATCACAGAAAGTCGGCATGCACTTACTCTTGCCCGCCTTTCGTAGTTCTGATTTCTTTTGAATGACACCTCGGGAAACGCTTCGTCATTTTTGCGCGCTGTATGTTCTGCCGTAAATCATCGGTAGAGGCGGCATGCCGCGTAGCTGACGTTCCCACGGACCGGTCTTGTAAGGTCTCAGAAATCGCATGTCTTCCGGTAATTGAAAAATTGGCAGAAGAGACATTGTGCCGATATTTTGCACATGATAAAATCCTCTAAAGGTGCCATCGAACCTTTCCGGAAAGGAAATCCCACGGAATTGTCCGCGCCGCCACCATTCTTGTTCCGCAACAGGCCTTGAATCATCAATCACATCCTTCGCATCAGGATAGGCCTCTAAAAGTTCTTTCGCCATGAGTTCGCCACCGTAATTCATATCCGCTTCATAAATCGGGAAAAAGAGTGTAACCCTTCCCTTCGCACCATCCTCGATTCCCTGGATACAAATGTCCTGTGTAAAATTGTATATCAGCTGGGCGTCATCATAGTGAAGGGTAACCATAATGTCTTCCCCTTGTGTGTCGAATACCGCAGCCACGTAGGCCCAGGCCGTTTCTCCCGGCGGCAATTTATTCGAATCCACCAGGCCCGGTAACGGATGAATAGGAGAAACATGCAATCGCTCTTTGTGCGAGGTTCTAGTTACTTCAACCGGGTCTAAATGGGTTTGTGCCAGTTGTTCTGCCAGACCATACACCTGGCGAGTCTGCCATACGCGCAGCAGGCCAATGGGAATGAGAATGGCCATGGCCACGAAAAAAACAAAACAAATGCCGTTTCGAAACGGTATCTTCCATTTGCCATCACGTATATAACGGGATATCAAGACACGACGCCGGTCCGCATGGGAACATGTCCATCCCAGCCGTATTGCCCTATCCACGCATAAAATCATGGCCAGAACCGGGAAAAACGCCAAGAAAAAGATATGGCGTGTCTCATACCAGAGCGTCGCATACCCGGCAAAAAACGCAAATAAAGCCATTATGTACACGGCCAGCCAAAAGTGCCGGAAACTGATTACAATAAGAGCTAATCCGGTATAGAGGAGTCCAAAGCACGCCAGATGCTCGGAAAACCAGTCGTGGAAGGTCAGCAAGCCCCCCAACCATCGCGGTGGATTAACCGCAGAGGCCTGCATGTCATCGCACATGACTTCAGGAACGGTATGAATTGAAAATACGGAACGCCAGGCACGCGCCACAATATCAGCGGGATACGTTTTCAACATTTCCCAAATAACTTCGTTGGCATAACGACCATATACCGCGCCTGTAAAATAAATATAGGGATCCCTTAACAACGGAGCGGTGTGGTCGCCTTGTACCCGACGGTATTCAGCGCTTCCCTCGTTTACCATGGACTCATAATTCCCTGATCGGCGCGCATAAACATTTACAATCGCAAACGCGGCAGGGTCAACTGAAATCAGGCTGTCATAGGAAGCGCCTCCAAAATCCAGACGTGCTTCTGATTCAGGACTAATACCGTGAAAAAAAGCATGCAGGGGCGCCTGCCCCCCTTCCAGGGCAATACCCTGAATAATAGGATAGGCCGTCAGCCCAAAGAAAACAACAAACAAGCACAAGGCTCCCCCACGCACCATCCACGGGTGCCTTGAGGCTGGTTTTGCCCCAAACAGCACTAGAAATGCGGCTGGGGGCAAACATGCCAGAACATCCTGGCGAAACCCCAATCCAATTCCCAGCCAGCCTCCCAGCAGAGCCGCACTACAGCATAATATCCTCCAGGAAGATTTTCTTTGCATCAACCAGAATGCGACAAGGAGGAAGCCGAGGATAAAAGGCGCTTTTCCGAAATCCCGCAGTTCAATTGCGCTGTCTATCATCATAGGCGCACTGAACAGTATCAATATCCCAAGCATACTTGTAAACCTGCCGAGGACAAGCCGGAATAGACCATAGACGATGGATGCGCTGCAAGCCCGCATCAATCCTGCATAGAGCGCCCCGACCCAGGCGGAAACCCCGAAAATACGCCATAACCAACCCATGGCATACAGAAAATAGATGTGCGTTACTTCAAGAACCGTGTTTAACGGGGTAACTTCAATATCTTCGGGAATATTGGCAGTATCAAACTGCATTTCCTTTTTGTATATGAAGTCGGCAAGTCCTGGAATTTCACGGATGTCCGCGGTTCCCATACCATGGCCGGCAGCGAAAAAGATGGCGGGGTATAAAAGGTTGGTCTGGATAAATAGCGGATGTTCCAGCGGATCTTCTCGCGTACTTGCAACCGCAAGATAAATGGACAAAGACGCTAAGAACACAAAGGCGATACAAAAACTCTCAATGGTTACCTTCCGCCACCCGGAAATCTTCTTACTATAGTCCCGCATTATTCTTTCCGACGGCCAAAATAGAATTTGATATCGCGTACGTTCCGGACAACACTTACTAACAATCGCGTGGGCCGAAGCCACAGACTGAGTTCGGTATAGGCCGTATCCCAACAGGGCGACTGACACGCATGCACCTGCTTCCGTATTTTGTGAAAACCGGGATCATGCCAGATAGCATCAATAGAATAATCTTTAACAGAAAATGGACTGTCAATATCATTACAAGGCGCAACGTAACCAGCGGGATTCACGGCACAAACCGCATACCCGGCATAACACCGAATGCGCCTGGGCTGTTTGTATAAGTCTACTATACCGTCGAAGAAAGCGGCCGAGGTCGTAATCAACCTGCTTTTGTGACATTCCCGAACTGTTCTGCGAACCTCCCGCTCCAGGTCTGGAAGGTCTTCTGAGTGGAACACAAGATTGTCACAGCCAGAAAAATCCTTGTTCCGATGGAGCAGGTTGGTGTGAAGTGGTGCAAACTTAATCTGGCCGGCCCCGAGGGATTCCGCGAAATGAAGCATTTCTATCATGCGCCGATAGTTTTGCTTTGTAATGACAAAGTTAATGCCCATATGTATTTCGGGCGCTATGGTGTGAAATTTCCGAATCGCGCTGACGGTCTTGTCGAAGTTGCCTTCGCCGCGGATATCATCATGTATAAATGCTTCCGGTCCGTCAAGAGAAAAGGAGACCGTGGAAACCCCGGAATCCCGCAACCGTTCCATTTTATCCTCGTTCAACAACAGAGCATT
This sequence comes from Candidatus Hydrogenedentota bacterium, assembly GCA_022706235.1. Lineage (GTDB taxonomy): Bacteria > Hydrogenedentota > Hydrogenedentia > Hydrogenedentales > CAITNO01 > JAAYBJ01. Next base: position 25,305 of record JAKJCY010000026.1, read on the forward strand.
GGTACACAGGTGAACGGATATGCCTTTATTCTCGGCGTAGTGAATAATTTCGAAAACATCTTCGCGTAAAAGCGCCTCACCACCGCTTACCACGGCAAGCGTTGTTCCAAGTTTTTCTGCCGCCGCGCTGATTACCTCCTTCCATTGTTCCGTACTCAATTCCTCCTCATCGTTATACCCGTGTTCCAGGTCGCACACGCCGCATATCCGGCAGCGCAGATTACATCTGCCAGTAAGAAACAGCAGCAATACGGGACAATAACGGGGTGGCAGGCCTAGATAGCGGTTTATAATAACGTTTGACGTACGCCATGCATTTCTCAGTAATAATGGAAATATGGAGGGCAGTGGCTTCTGTTTCTGAGAGACTTTATTACTCGCCATGGGAGGTCTTGCCTGTGTCATTGTTTTTATGCGGGATGTGATAAGGCTTCCTTTGGTCGATTTTAGGCGAAGAAATGATTTCGAAAGTTCCTTCAATTGACAGCATCAAAATTAATGCACTCCATCATCAACGTTACGCCAAGATAGTGCTCTTTGAAGATGCACAACAAAAGTCCGGAAAAACCATATGCTCGGCCTGGAGAATCACTCTGGAATGCCGCGTCCTATTGCTGCAGGCCTGGTTACGATTGAATACACGCATACCGCGCCTGTATCCCATCTGCTCTTCTTCTGCCTGACGATACGGAACACTAATACTACACCTTGCCTTACATTGTGACACCCGGTTGTGCCCAACGCAACAAGTTTCCAGCATGCCAAAAATATATTATTGATCTTGCAGACAACCTACTTCAATTCAGCGCTTTCGCACAACAATTCGACCAGCCCCCTGTCCTAACATAAGATGAACCCATTTATTACTCCGGCAGGTCATTATCCCTGCTGATGCGTGTCAACTTGACTGCACAAGGCAGCTCTATATACCATTTTAGTGTTCTCACTTTCTCGCTTATCTGATGTTCTTAACGAATTCAGATAACTGTTTTTGCCGGTGTCCTCAAATTAACCATGGTTTCTTATCAGACAGTGTAAAGGCAGCAAGATTGCCTGCCCTTATACTGTCTGAAGATTATAGTGCAAACATGAAGATACTTATATTAAACCCTCCTGATGAAAATGTGGTTCCGGAATTTGCAGACACGCAAGGCAAGGGGTTTCTTGAGGCCGCTGATTTCGGTAAATTCCCACCGCTGGGAGCCCTCTATGTACTCTCCTATGTACAAAAGGTGCTTCCTCACCATCAATACTTACTTTTGGACTGCGTTGGTGAAGATATTTCGCACGCAGAACTGGGGAAACGTATCCATGATTTCTCCCCGGACGTAGTGGGCTTCACCAGTTTCACCATATCCCTTATTGATGTGATAAAAGCGGCTGAAACAGCCCGGCAAATGGCGCCCAACGCGCATTTATGCCTGGGAGGACATCACCCCACCGCATTTCCGGTGGAAAGCGTTTCCCTTGCTCTTTTTGATTCCGTTATCGTTGGCGAAGGGGAATACGCCTTTGCCGCCTTACTCGAATGCCTTGAAAACGGCGGGACTTATGGTTCTATCACCGGGCTTTACACGTCGGAAACCATCCATCACTATATTGACCCGAACATGCATGATCCGCGTTTTCATGAGTTCCTGCGTGTGCCGGCCGCCTATGTGGAGAATATTGATTTGCTGCCGCCGCCTGACCGCTCTCACATCAAGCATATCAACTACAAGAGCATTGTTGGTTTAAAAAATAAACTTGTAACAATACTGACCAGCCGGGGCTGTCCGTGCAAATGCACCTTCTGCAACGTACCCTATAAAAAGTATCGGCCCCGGAATCTTGAATTGGTCGTTGACGAAATTGAAACGTGTCTCGCTATGGGCTACAGCGAATTTCACTTGTATGACGATTTATTTAACATCACGGCCAAACGGGTGGAGGAGTTTTGCGGGGTGCTGGAACGCCGCAACCTCAATATTGTATGGGATTTTCGCGGCCGTGTGAACGGCATAACCTATGCCGCCCTAGCCCGCGCGAAAGCGGTAGGATTACGCCTTATATCTTTTGGCGTGGAAACGGGCACCGATGAAGGTCTAGCCCGGCTTAACAAAGGGGCTACCATCGCGCAAGTGGAACAGGCATTCCACTGGTGCAGGGAATTGGGTATCAAGTCCCTTGCGGACTACATGATTGGCGTGCCCACTGAAAAATGCGAGGACGATGTTCGCCGAAACATTGACTACCTGATTCAATTGGATCCCGACTATGCCCAGATAGGCATCCTCAATATTTATCCGAACACGGAACTGTATACGGAGGCCGTGTCGCTGGGACTGATTGAGGCCGGGCGTTGGGAGGCATGGTCACGAAATCCCCAGCCCGGCTTTCGTGTGGACCACTGGAATGAATTTCTGTCGGATCAAGAACTCGTACGGCTTCACCGGGAATCGTACCGCCGTTTCTATTTTCGCCCGCGCTATATACTGAAAAGAATTTTCGAATTGAATTCCTTTCATGAGCTCCGTTCGAATATTATCGGCGCCGTAAAGCTACTGACCAAGAAATAAGGCATCAGTGACCCGAAACCTTTTATCCCGGCCGGGTCGTCAATAGCCATAGTAACTTGAGGGCGCGCAGGGGGTGTGCCACAATGGCATAAAAATGCCGCATTAATATCCCGGGACGCATGTAGAACCTGATATAAAGATGGCGTCGGCGTTCTTGCATGGTTTTGGGAACATTCGCGTCTTTATATTCACACCGAAAAGGCAGCAAGTTAAAATATATCTCTTTTTCAACCTGACGAAAGAAAGGGGTTCCCGCATAAGGCACCATGGAATTTACCGTGATAAAATCCAAAGGTGCAGCAAGCATGCCTTGCAGTGTTTCTCGAAATTCTTCCTCTCCTTCGACCGGGGCGCCTACCATAAAAAAGCCGAAGGATTCTATTCCCGCCTGCTTGATCAGAAACAACTGGTTGTTTATGGTATGCGCATCAACGCGCTTATTCAGATAGTCCAGCACCTTCTGGGAATAACTCTCGACGCCCACAAGCACCCGTTTACATCCGGCACGGGCCATCCACTCCAACATTTCGCCTTCCAGCGTGTCCACACGAGAAAGACATGACCAGGACACCTGGAGCCGCGTATCCAGAATTCGTTTACAAATATCAATAACGCGCCGGCGATCACAGGTAAAGGTGTCGTCAAGGAAACGAATAAACCGTATCCCTCCGGATTTCAGGTGCGCCATTTCTGAAACGACCGTTTCCGGCGATTTAACCACCAGGCGTTTCCCATAGGTGCTGGTGCAATAGTTACACGAAAAAGGGCATCCCCGCGCGGACAGGATGGCGCCACAGGGCCCCCCGAAAAAGGCTTCTTCGTATTTCCCCGCATCAACAAGACCATAGTCCGGAAAAGGGATCCGATCCAGGTCCGCTATACGCTGCTCCTGGTTGGAAAACAACAGGCCCGCTTCACTCCATCCCGCAAGCCCCGAAACGGCGTCCACGCCGGCGCCCCGTGCTAGGGCGGTAAGATAGTGCGAAAGTGATTCTTCGGGTTCACAGCGCAAGACCAAATCCATCTTGCTCTTCCGGAGCGTTTCTTCCGGAAACACGCTGGGATAATAGCCGAATACGGCATGGGTAATTTCAGGAAAAGTTTCTTTGATATGGTCGAGACACGCCATGTCCTCACCAAAAGTCTCTACTCCGGCCAGCGAGACAATCATGTCGGGTGAAAGTTCCTTAACCAAGGTTAAGACCTTTTGCAGAGAATATCCCGAAGCGATGGCGTCAACGATATGGACGTTGACGTGGTTAATTTCTCTGACATAGGTTGCCAGTTGAACAAGGTCATGCGGGGGCAACAGGAACATGGGCGAATAATACGTGCACATGTACCGTCTTGATACCGACAAAGGGTGAGGCGGGTTTAAAAACAGGATTTTATTAACAGGCAACGTCACACACACAACCTTTAACTATGTCGCGTTGAGCACCAGCCTTAACGGGGGCTCCGCCAAAAGAAAATACATGATTAGAGCCGGAGATTCTGTTTACGTTTTGAGCATTATAAGGCAGCTAAAGACATTTGTGATAATCATCAACGACAACAATTTTGCGGTCCCAATAGTACTTATACGACTGAAATGAAAAGCCGTCTTGAAGTTCTCTGCAGGATATATCGGAGCAATAGGTACTTTAAATAAGCGATTGTCCGTCTGTTTGCACAAGTATGGTTACCCTGCTACACTGTGAGGCGCTGTCTTTTTCGGATGATTTCGCCGATGCGTTTCCCGCGCCCCAACCGAAACGGCAGGGTAACCCACGGGAATACCCGGCTGGGCGTCAGCAGCCTTTTGGCCGGAACTTGGCAGCAATGTCGTTAAACCGGTTTGAGGCCCATGCGCCAACATAGGACCCACCCATGAGGAAAGCACAGGAAGTTTTTCTTATCACAATAGTGATGTTTCTTGGCTTCATTATAAACCATGTCTATTTGCACCATATAGAAAAACCTTTAGAAAATCGCTATCAGGCGCAACTGTCTCATCTTTACCCGGCTATTTTCTGGGCGGCGGGTCACGGCCTGGGCACGACGGATGTAGATAAAATACCCGGCTTGTCTGAATTCATTTTTGGAGAGGTTGAGTCTTTTGACGTTTCAACGATTCCACAAGACGTTGGTCTCGTCCCGATAACCTCACCGGTCCGATCCCATTTATATTACGTTTACGCGGTGGGATGGATGTGGCGTCTTTTCGGTGTTTCACAAGATACGTTGATACTTTTCCTGATTTTGTTGCGTACGACAAGCACCGTCCTGATTTACGGCATATTCCGGATTGGGCTAGGCCGCTTGGGCGCGTTTATAACGACATTGATAACAGGCCTTTCTCCGGTATTACTCTGCGAAACCATGCTCATACGGGATTTTGCCCGGGCCCCTTTTCTATTCGCGGTGTTTCTGGTGATTTTATACATGTCCCTGTGCCCCCGTTCCCTCCGGGCCGCTCTCGTTCTCAGTATCCTGCTGGGAATTGTGCTCGGAATTGGCGTGGGATTCCGCTCCGATTTGTTGATAGGCCTGCCCCCGGTCATGCTGACATTGCTTTTTTTTGCACGTATCCGTAGAGAACGCCCGTTCCGGTACCGCGCAGCCTGCCTGATGTTGTTCCTGACCGCCTTTGTGCCCTTGTCGTACCCGATCCTGTTCTCCGGAGGTATGACCAGCGATCAGACACCACTCCACGCGGTGCTGCTGGGTCTGTCCCCGGATATGGAATCCGCCCTGGAATTCGGAGATGCTTCCTATGAAGTGATGCCGCATGCTGTCATTGCGGACTCCGCCAATCTTGGAGCGGTAAACGTGTACGCCCGGCGCAGCGGCATTAAAGAGTCCATGCTCAACAAAAACAGTGCGGAATATCAGCGTTACACGGGTAACAAAGACACCCAGTTATTGCTCGATCCCTACCTTCTCTTTAATGGCAAGGTATACGCGGAGAATGCCGAAAGGCTGGTCCAGGATTTGTTCTTCACGTTTCCGGCGGACTTTGTTGCCCGCGCCTGGAGTGCCGTGGCGGCCATACGAAACCTTCCGGAACGGGCCTGCGAACAGGTGTCCCAATCCGCCGATGCGCTGCCCCGGTGGCTGCAGGTCAATCTCGGATTCCAAAGGATGATCGCACGCCACCTGGCAACATGGGGTCTGCTCTACGTCGTGCTGGTGCTGTTTGCGCTTAGCGCCAAGCGTCTTTCCTCTGCCCTGTTTATTACCGGCATGCTGGCCTGGTTTGGCGGCTACCCTAGCATTATCTATGAATATCGGCATACGTTTTATATGGGAATACTCCCCATCTTCACGTTTATGCTTTGCCTGAATTGGTCGCTGGGGGTTGTGAAGACGCTATCCAAGGAGAAAGACCGTAGGGCTTTTCTTGAGCGCATTCGAAAATTATCCTTTTGGAAGCCGCTCTGTTTCGCCCTTATTGTTGCCTGCGTGATCCTGCTCCCGGTCGCGGTGCTGCGTTCTTGGCAGTCAAAACAAGTTGACCTCCTTGCAGACAGGACAGGCACCTGCGCCAAAGAGCCCCTTGAGATGTCTGGTGAAATAAAAGACAAGGACGTCTTTCTACAGCCGAAGGCGGTGTTACCGGGATTGTCCAATCCGGATACCGCTGTTCCAGGAGAAACGGGCTGGGAATATTTGGCACTGTCGTTTAACACCCATGGCCACGATATTCCCGTCACATTGCATTACGACCGCAACCGTGTTTTCCATGACTATACACAAACCATTACCCTGCGCGGCGTCAGGGACAATGGCCCGGGAAAAGTGTGGTTCTACTTCCCGGTTTACGAAACCGATCTCACCTACTGCATGGACATGTGGCGGGATTTTCGGCGGGCATATCCATTTCTTTCAGGAAAAATGGAGGATGCACGTCCCCTTGAAGAGCAAGACTGGTGGAAACGGGGAAAGTTCGAGGGCATCTCTATTCCGAAGGACTCTTTGGGATTCTTTGAAGCGGCCTTCCGTGTAAGCGACACAACCGGACTGAAATTATTGCCGTTAATACAGATTCCTGAGGACCGACGCTATTTCCGAACGCATAAAACCGGTCCGCTGGAACGGTTAGTTCTAAAATAGTTGCCCGGATACGGAAGCGTCCTGAAACCACAAGGTCTGCCCCCATCAATAACCATGTATCGACGCAGTAGGATACGCTTTTTTATTGTATCGTAGAAGGACATGCGTCAAGCCTACAAGAAATGGTGACGCACACATTTTCTTTTGGAACAAAGAGACCGATTCCATCGGAATACCAAGGCGGAATCCTTCGGAATCATAGGGCGCTTTCTTCGGAACAAGGAGGCGGAATCGTCGGAATAGGCATATAGGATTCGGCCGACGGGTTTGCACATAACCAAGCGGCGGGCACTGTCCCACATTATTTCGGTCTTGTGCACCACATCCGCAAAAACTCCGGGGCAGCCTCCAGCGCTATTCAGGATTAAACACACCGTTCATGGTTCATAGGCGCGCCGGAGGCAGTCCTGTTTTTTGCCCGGATGCTGTTGTTTTTATGTTGGGTTGCGGGCACCGGACGCGTTGGTTCGGAAGCGACCCTTCTTCAGGAGAACAGTCCTTTAAACATTCTATCCGCCACAATGGGGATGTACAACGGCAAAAGACTCCGTTGCGGGTAGTCTCGAAAAATACGGTAAAGCCTGTTGGGGCGCAAGAAAAAGGTCCGATTTGCTTTGCGTTGGTAATAATACAGTTTTCCATCGGACACAGCAGACAGGTTTGCGCGCATGGCGCAAAAGTCTATGTTGGAATAATTGACCGCCTGAAGTTTTTCCGGATAATGTTCCTGGGCATAGGTATACAGGGGGGTTCCCGGAAAGGGGGTAACGGTGTAGAAAGAACCCGTGTGTAGACGAGACTCGGTAGCCATACGAATTGTGGCCTGCATTTCTTCTTCCGTTTCCTCCGGAAATCCCAGCATCATGAATCCGTTGGTGAAAATTCTTTTGGCGGCGGCAAGATCCACCGCATGCAGAAATTTTTCGAGATTCATATTCTTGTGGGTTAATTTCTGTATACGGGGGGAGGCGCTTTCTAAAGCAAAGCTGCAAAAGTAAGTGCCGGAATCCGCCAGCGCATCCATGGCCGATTCTTCCAGTAGGTCGGCCCGTACACCGTTGGGAAACGCGATTCGAATTTTAAGATTGTTCCTGCCAATCAGGTCCGCAAACTGAAGCACCCGGTCCCGCTTAAGATTGAAACAATCATCCAGAAATTCTATATCGTTGATATGATAACGTTCCGTATATAACTTTATTTCATCAACGACTCGTTCCGGCGAGTGAGCACGGAATCCGCGCCCAAAAATATTATGGCACCACATGCATCCGTAGGGACAACCCCGGCTCGTGACCAAGGACACATAGCGCCGTCTCGGAATGGGAGCAATGGATTGCACATGCCAGTAGTTGGGAAGGTCAATAAGGTCATAGGCGGGCATGGGAAGGCTGTCCAGGTCTTCAATGATAGGCGCGATGCCGGGGTTTGTGACAAGTTCGCCGGAGGGCGTCTTCCATATCAACCCTGGAATCGCCTCCATACTCCCATCACCCAGAATGGCTTCCAAATACATTGCCAGGCTGCGTTCCCCTTCACCGATAAAAGCGGCATCGGCCGGGAGGTCCTGCAGCACGGGCGCGCCAAAGGCCGACACATGGGGGCCGCCAAGGATAATCTTGATCTCCGGCGCCGCCTTTCGCACAGCCTTGACCACTGCCGGCAGCCCATGGGAGGCCGGCGTGATGCATCCCAAGCCGACGATATCCGGATTGAAATCTACCGCCATTTTTGCCAGCGCTTCATTGGAACAGCCTTCCATGCGCTGATTGACAATACGGATTTCCACAGGAAAGCGTTCCCGTATATAGGCGGCAAGATACATCAACCCCATGGGCGGAGTAGTCAATTGATACAAGGGGCTGCGCAAGCCAATATTCGCCAGAAATATGCGTAGTCTTTTCAACAGCAAGTATTCCAGAGTAAATACGTGTACAGATTATCCACGGTACGGTAACAACAAACACATAAACATTGCGATTCCCGAAGAAAACGGCAGGTCAATGTTTCAGAAAAGTCCACGCCCAACACTAACCGCCTTCCGGTACACCCTCCAGCGCCGCATATATCTTTAACATTCCAGAACCGTATCAAATTTCCTTCATCAAGCGGTCTGTTATCTGGATTCTCCGAAGGTACCGTTCAAGCAGCATGAAAACATCCGTACCTGCCTGTGGATTATAGTACCATGCCACCCTTGACCCCGGCAAACTTCAACAGACTTTCATATGGACACCCGGAACATTGCGAATCACCGACTGATTCCCATGCCGGGCTCTGGGCGAAAAAAAAGGGCTGTTTGATGAGACTGTCCCCACGACCAAACTCCCACAAACCGCCAAAAACTATGGGTTGTATTTGTCAATAATTTATGATACATTATAGAGTATCTTAAAAGGGTTATGTTGTCGAGGAAAAAATCTGTCCAGGATTTCTTGGCAAGGCGGAGACTGTTGGTGTTCATGAATACGTCAAGAATGAAATACGGCTGCGTATTTCTCTGTTTACTTCTGGAACTGCTTGCATCTACCGCGTCGGCGGATACCAGCATTCGAGAGTCCATGGAATCCGGGGTCTGTGTGGCGCTGCAGAACGGAAACCGATTGTTCCTTGAATGTTCCCCTCCGCCGGATATTGACGTACAGACCTTCTGGACACGCTATCTGGCCGATGGCAGTCTGTGGCGCCGTTACGCCACCTTGCGTGCGGCCGCCCTTAATTTTGAATGCCTGTCCCCTGAAGCCAGACGTCATGCTTTGCTGACGATTTTCCCGCTGGACTACATCGATGAAAACGGCTGGTGGCATACGGTTCGGGTTTCCTGTCCCGGAAGCGGTGAAACGATTGCAGCCCTCGCCGGATGGTTAACGGGGTCCGGGGACGCCTGCGCCCGGATTCTTGCATGCGAGCAAAACCGTGCCATACGGGAACCTTTACAGCGCGGGGACCAGATTTTGGTGCCCCAGCCGTTGTTGCTTCCTGTGATGCGCGCCTTCAAGGAGAAACGTCCATTACCCGCCGTATCCGTCCCGCCTCCAAAAACATCGCCTAAGACCGCACCGCAAGTCAAGGGAACCGCTCCGGATCCCGCGGTTGTTTCACAGGAGGAAACGGTCAGCAAGCAGCTCTTAACGCCGCTGGAGGAGGATGCAGGGCAAACCCCCGGCATTGCTTTCCCCTTTGTAAACGGGAATACGGAAGGACTCCTCAAATATCATGACGATCATGCCATCTATAAACTGCAGGCGGGTGAAAGCCTGTATTCCGCAGTCGTGGTACGGTTTACCGACTATTGGGATAACCAATCCATTCTTGCCGCCTGCGGCATCATCGCCCAGCGCAGCGGCATTCAGAATGTACACTGTATTCCAGCCGGGCAGAAAATAGTAATACCCATGGAAATGCTGTCGGCGCGTTTCCAGCCCCAGGGTTCGGAACAACGCATCGCTTATGAGGCTGTTCGAGAAGAGGAACAACGCCTGAAGAAAGAGCGTGTCCATACCAAAGACCTCGCCGGCATCGTAGTCGTGCTGGATTCCGGCCATGGCGGGCGCGACCATGGGGCGGCCAAAGACAAACTTGGTCTATATGAAGACGAAATCAACTACGATATCGTCTGCCGCATCAAGGCGCTGCTCGAAAAACAGACGAATGCTCAAGTTTATGTCACCACCTATGACCCGAAACAGAACTATGCCTTCTCGGAGGAAACAAGTTTCAGCCATGATACCCGCGAACTCCTGAAAACCACCCCATCCTATAATCTGTGGGATCAAGACAATTCCATTATTTTGCGCTGGAATCTGGCCAATTACCTCTATCATCGGGAACGTAAGAAAGGCACGGACCCGAGAAAAGTCGTTTTTGCCAGCATCCACTGCGATTATCTATTCAATGACACCCTGCGCGGCGCCATGGTCTATGTACCCGGCGCCGCCCACCGCAGCGATAAAGATGTTTCCGCGTCCGCCACATTCAGCAAATACAAGGAAGTATCCCGGGATACCGCCTCAAAGAGCACCAAGGCTGAACGGAAACGTGATGAGGCGTTATCGCGCCTGTTTGCGGCCGCGCTGATCCAATCCATGCGAACAAACCAGCCCCCCCTGAAAGTGCATGACGCCGGGGACCCGATTCGCGGTGTTATACGGCGCAGCGAGACTGAAGTGTTTCTGCCGGGGGTGCTTCGCTACAACAATATACCCACGAAGGTACTGGTTGAAGTCGCCAATATGAACAACGAGCAAGACCAGCAGCGCCTTTCAAATCCCCTTTGGCGCCAGTGGTTCGCCAAGGCCTTTGTCAATGCCTTGCGCGCCACGTAC
>JAKJCY010000270.1:0-242 GCA_022706235.1 Candidatus Hydrogenedentota bacterium
TGGGGCCAGGACTACTTCGCCAAACTGTACGCCTTTTTCGAGCGCACGGGCTTTACCCTGCTCGAGCACGATGGGTCCTATCCCGGCGACCTGTGCGCGAGTGCGAACCATCCCGGCCATCGCGGCCTGGACGATTCGCGGTGGACCCAATGGAAAACCATCACGGAGTTTTACCACTGGTGCCGCGGGCGCGGCATCTTTTTGAATGTGCCCGACTGGTATTTCCTGAGCGGGTCGAACAA
>JAKJCY010000270.1:284-5359 GCA_022706235.1 Candidatus Hydrogenedentota bacterium
GGAATACCACGGCGGCGGCGCGGCCGCCACCATCGAACCGCTGGACGAACACCTCGACCATTATGAGCGCATGCTGGTGGGCAACCTGGCCTTCGGCGTCCAGGCCTGCTACCGCGGCCCGCGCCTCTACGACACAGACCGCACCCGTGATATGGTGAAGAAGTGGGTCGCCTGGTACAAGGAACACCGGGATATCCTCGAAAGCGATCTCATTCACGGCCGCCGCGCCGATGGACGCGACCTGGACTGGATGCTGCACGTCAACCCGAAGCTGGAAACAAAAGGCATGCTCGTGGTCTTCAATCCGCTCAACCAGCCGGCGGAACGGACCCTGAAGGTGAATCTATATTACACTGGCCTGAAAGACCGGGCCGTTGTTACTGATGAATCCGGGGAGGAGCTCACCTTGCCCCTAAATCGGAATTACAGTGTCCATGTGCCCGTTCAAGTACCCGCGCACGGTTTTGCCTGGTACAAGATACACTGATCCCTTCGAAATTCTGGAAACACCTTGATGCTCGTCTTGTCAAACCAGACTTTATGACGGCGTTGCTCCAGGCCGACCTTGATGTAGCAGCCCTCTTCCTCGTTCGCGTCGTGGCCGTAGCTGAGGAAGGTACATAGGATTGTGAACGGTCTTTCCTCCTGAACTTGGCCATGCGTCGGACATACCGAGAAAGTACCCACATGGAGGAGTGCTTGGCTGCATTGTGGGCAAGGTCGGGGATCGCGATTGTCAGACATGTCCGATGTCGTACTCATGTCTGCAGTTCTAACGACGGCGGTCAGCGGCGGTGCGTACGCCGGACGCTGGACGGCTTGGTTGTGTGCTCCGCCATTCCTGCTCGGCCTGCTTGTTCTCCTACGTACCGCCATGCTCGCCGAAATCCCTTTGCCTCAGCTTCCTCAATGGTCGCCGCATAGAACTCACCGTCACGATCGCCAATCACTACCCGATCATACTGCTGGTCAAAAGGTAGATGATAAATCTTTTCCCTAGTCCGACCGGAGATATTACACTTGATCATTGGGTAGTCTGTTGTGAGGGGAATTCTGTCAACACGAATTCCGAGAGCCTCAGCCACTTCAATTGCCTCCGGCGAGAGTTCAGTTGTCGTAATGAAAACAGCAACGACATTTCCAATGCTGCCTTTGCGGAAGTGAATATAGGTGCCGAATAGCTGAAAAATATGTTTCTCTCGTATCACCTTTTCTCGACTCCAGCACTTCGCTTGCACGACCTCAGTTTTGCCGTCACAAGTGCAGATGAGGTCGCGTCCAAAATCCTCGAAGCCCTTTATCGCTCCGTTAAATACCACCTTCCAGCCACGACTCTCGTATAGATACCCGATATAGCGTTCGTATAAACGTCCAATTTCCCAATTGCTCTTTGAGCGAGACAAATACCTGTCGAGAGCCAACTGGTTGCGTTGAGCAGTAGATAGTTGATCGAATTCGTCTTTCCCAAGGAGGAGATGAACCGGATCGATTGATTCCAGTTGCTGAATATTGTCAGCCTGTGCCGAAAGGCCAAAACGATCATCCAAAATGGCGTCACGATATTCTTCAAGGAATGGGAAATATTCCTCATACGCACGAAGTTGGTATTCAAGAAAAGTCAAGCGCGACTGAAGATATCTCTTTTCCTTCCGGATATCCTTAACTACTTCTGCTGATTTCCTTGCCGGGTGCGGTTTGTATCGCAAATGATCTTCGAGTTGCTTGTCGATCTCTGCACGTGCTTCAGCAATGAAGTCAGCCAGCCACTGGCGGCCTTGGGCGTGCGAGTTCAGAAATGCCTCATCTCTCTCCTGTAGTGTGTTTTGGATACGCTTTCGCGCGATCACATTTCGAGTCGCGTGCCCAAGCCCAAACCCGATGCCAATGAGAAGTGGGCCTCCATACAGGAGGATCAAGGGCCAGTAATCAGGAAGAGAAATCATGCAATCATCTCAATTTACAATAATTATTGGATAGACTCGCATAATATGCGGTTATCTTGATAATTCAGGGAGAAATTCTGGGGGCGCCATAGAATGGCACTAACTTAATCCCGCAAAGAAGAAACAAACGTCCCAAAAACAATGTTGTTATTGATAATGATAAGGGCTTGAATGCGTTTTTGGGGAGTCAGTCCCTCCTTTACTTCATTGTATACTACGATTTTCAACCGGGAAATGCCTTAAGTTAGTGCCATTCGGGACTCCATCGTTGTTCTATAAGAAGCATTATGTGAGCCTCTCTCGCCATTTATCCGGGTCTTGAGCGCAATGGAATACAGAACAAACAATACCACTGTTACGGTCAACTTGACTGCAATAAGTTGACTGCAATAAGTCACACTTAGCCTGATCCCAGGTCAGCACGGACTCAGGGGTGCGCAGGTAGATTTCTTTACGTCTCGCCAGTTCATCCTTCTGCCACTGTGGTATCGGAACTTCCGCGGTACTGCGTGCGATGCTATCCCACAAATCCTCGACGAGTTGCAGCCGTTCGGCTACGGAGAGTTTTTCAAGTTCTTCGAGTACGTTTGCCATACTATCGTACGCTCCTGCTTATGCCAATGTTGCGCGAAACCTATATTTCATGCCTTCTAAATGTACCACAACGTCCCGGGTCTCTTCCAAAGCAGAATCTTCTATCGCGGGCTTTACCCGAAACCCAATAGCGTACGATAGGTGCGGAGCAAAAAATGATATCGTTCCCTTCGAAAAGCCCGATGACGCAATCCATTTGGCTTTTGCAACCGCCTACCGCGTACAATTCCTATGCACGTGGAATTTCAAGCATCTGGCAAACGCCCTGGTCCTCCAGCGGCTAAGGAACCTGAACGAAAAACATGGAATAGTTACCCCCCAGGTGTGCACGCCTGAAGAACTACTTGGAGAATAGAACATGCACAGCGATCCGATTCTACGCGAGGTTCACCGCATGAAAGACGAGTCCGCACGAGAGATGGACTACGACGTTCACAAGATATTTCAGCGTATGCAACAGAACGAGAAGAAACATCCGGAGCGCATGGCGAAGATAACGCCTGTCGCGGTACCGCACGCCAAACCTCGAACGGCCCCCCGGAAGACCGCAAAATGAAGACTATTCAGTCGTTCGCCGCCTCACCTTAATACTTGGCAGTGCAATCGCCAGCGATACGTAGGGTGTTCCGAAGGGCACTATCTTAAATCCGCAAAGGAGGGACAGACACCCCAAAAACAGTGCTATTGTTGATAGAGATAATGGCTTGAGCCTGTTTTTGGGGAGTCAGTCCCTCCTTTGCTTCGTCTTATACCGCAATTCTGGACTGATAAATGCCTTAAGTTAGCGCTATTCTATGGTGTCTCTTAAATCCCGCGTATGCTTCTTCGGATCCTGTCTGCCTGTAAGGAAAAACATACCATGAGAACTTGTTGGATAATCCTGATGAGCATTCTCGTTATCATGGCGAACGCCGGCACCGTTGATGCGCCCTGGTATACGACTGCGCTGGTGGGGATGGAGGTGGGACCCACAGGCGCCCAGTTCGGGCACAGCGACGCATCGGACGCCCGCTATTGTGCCCATTTTAACGGGCGGGATATTGTCGAGCAGTGCCGTGAGGCGGGCAGTGAATACGTGGTTTTATGGGTGCGGGACGGGGACTACGCCTACTACAACTCCTCCATCCTGCCGAAAGCGCCGGGGCTGGGCGAACGCGATCCGCTCCGAGAGGCGGTGGATGCCGCCGCCGACTATGACATGCCTGTAATCGCCTACTGTGTGGTACAGCAGGGCGGTCATTTTCTGGAAGCCCATCCGGAATACGCGATGCGGGACATGAACGGTTCTCCCATCGGCCGTTTCTGTTACAACTCCGGGTATCTGGAAGCGATGAAAGAAATCCTGGCGGAACAACTCGCGTACGGCATCCAGGGATTTCATATTGATATGCTTGATCAGGGCTTCGGCCCGCCTTATGGCTGCTGGTGCGAGGCGTGTCGCCAAGCCTTTGAAACGCAATATGGCCGGAAAATACCGGCGGGCGTTACCTGGGACGAGGACTGGGACAAGTTTCTTGAATTCCGGTACCAGAGCAGCCAACATTTTATGCAAGCGCTATACGCCCATGTAACATCCATCGACCCGAATGCGTCGGTAGACTTCAATTACCATGGCAATCCGCCCTTCTCCTTCGAAGTGGGACAGCGTCCCGTGCAGCATGCGAACACGGCCGACTTTGTGACCGGCGAGACCGGTGTTTGGGGCTTCAGCGCCCTCACGGTGGGACTGAATGTCGCCTTTTACCGGGCTGCCACGCCGGGAAAGGCGGTGCAAGTCGCCATGCAGCGGGGCGTGCGCATGTATCATGACCAGACCACGCGCCCCCTGGCCGATATCCGCTGGGAACTGTTGTCCCTCTTGGCTCACGGCGCGTTTGTGACGATGGTGGACAAGACCGGTTTCGACGGCGGGCTGGATACGCAGGCTTATAAACGCATCGGCGAGGCCTTCAGGGAAGTGCATGCGAAACAGGCCCATTTCGGGCAGCCGCCTGTTGCGGATGTGGGCCTGTATTTCAGTCACCGAAGCCGCGACTGGGTGGGACGGGAACAGCCGGGCGAATACTTCGCCTCGTTTCAGGGCGCTCACAAAGCGATGGTATATGCCCATATCCCTTGGGGGGTAGTGCTGGATGAAAGTGTCAACGCGGAAACCTTGCAACGATTTCCCGTGGTGATTCTTCCCAATGCCGGTATCCTGGGTGCGGAGGAAGTAAACCTGTTTTCCGCCTATGTGGAGAACGGCGGGAAACTGATTATTACCGGCCTGTCCGGGTGTTACGACCGCATGGTGAAAGGCCCCGCCGCCGTCTACCAACCGGATACGGCGCAAGCGCTCGGGGAATTGCTCAAGCCTTACCGTACCACCCGGCAAAAGGAAGGCAAAGAAGGCACGGAATGGCCCATGAGCCCCGACACGCCCGTCGGACCGGCCTTATTGCTGAATCAGGTTGGAAAGGGCGAAGTGCTTACCTTCGCAGCCTCGCCGGACTATGCGACAGCCAGCGAACACGCGATAGTGGAGGCCCGGCGCCTTCT
>JAKJCY010000271.1 GCA_022706235.1 Candidatus Hydrogenedentota bacterium
CACCGGGTCGGCTTTGACCTCAACCTGGCGCTGGACAGTGATACCTTGGAAATTGCGTCGCCATCTCATTCGATATCCGTACAACAGCGTCCCGGCGGTCCGGCGCGGGTATCCCTGGCCACAGAAGCCGACATTCCCGACCGGGACCTGGTGCTGGAAGCGAAGTATAGCCTGAAGGCGCCCGCCGTGTTTGCCGGGTGGGATACCGCGGGAAAAGGACGGTTCGCCGCCGTGGTGCCTTCCACGTGTTTCGGACCCGCCCCCGACGCACCAAAACGGGTGGTGTTCCTCATCGATCACAGCGGCTCCATGGAGGGGAAACCCTTCGAGCAGGCAAAACGGGCCACCCTGGCCTGTATCGCCGCGCTGCGGCCCGAGGACCGCTTCGGTATCGTCTTCTTCGAGAACAGCATCACCGTTTTTCCCGCCGGTTGCACCGCTGCGGACCAGGAGCAGCGCGATGCCGCACGCGCCTTTGTGAACGGCATGGAAACCGCGGGCGGCACGGAACTGTCCGCCGGTATTTGCAAGGCGGCAACACTCCTGCCCGGGGGCGGGGATATTCTCCTGCTCACTGACGGGCAGGTTTATGAAACGGAAACCATTATCACCCGTGCCCGCAAAGCCGGCGTGCGCGTCCATTGCCTGGGTATCGGCTCTGCCAGCCAGGACCGTTTCCTCGCCCTGCTTGCTCGCAAGACTGGCGGTGCCAGTCACTTTGCCACGCCGCGGGAGCGGGTGGACGAAGCGGCCCTCCGCCTGTTTAATGCGATCGGCGCACCGGCCGCCGAAGAAGTGTCCTGCGAAATCACCGGGATGAAGCAGGCGGATTTTGCTCCTGACCTGCCCGAACTGGTGCGTGTGAATGAGCCGCTGCTGATTTTCGGCTCCTGCACCGGATCTGATAACGGGAACCTCCAGCTCTCCTGGAAAGGCGGCAACCGGACAATTCCCATCCCCTTCCCCGTAAAGCAGGATCAGCAGGCTTCCCCGGCGTCTGATGTTTCAAAAGAGGCCGAAACGCCTGTACCGCTGGGAGAAACCCTGAAACTGGTGCAGGGGGCGCGCATTACCACGGACCTGGAAAGCCTGGACACGGACGCGCCGGAAACACAGCGGGCTGCCGAACGTCATAGAAAGCGGCAGGAAAAACGATGGATAGCCCTGGCCGAGGAATACGGACTCGCCAATCCGGCCATGTCGCTGGTCGCCGTGGTGGAACGTACCGATGACCGGCCGGGGGCCGTCCCGGTTACCCGCGTCGTGCCCGTCGGCATGCCGCAGGATACGGCATTTGAAAGCTATTTCGGAAGATCGGGCAACATCGTATCACGGACGCGAAACGCATTAATCATGAATAATGTCTGTGCTTGTGCCCCGCCGCCTGACTTTAGCTTAGCCCACAGGATGTTTGGTAGGCAGGAAAGCAGAAAACGTATCAGTACGGATGCCGTTGAAAATCGCTTGCTTGACCGCCTGTTTGAACTTACCGGATACCTGGAAGCTGATGGCGGCCTGCCGGGTCCTGATTTGGAAACGCGCATCGCAAACACCCTTGCGGGACTTATCGTCCTGCGCCGCTATGCCCACGACACTGGAGAGCAACACTTTGACGTCCATGCCCAGCGCATGAGCGCCTTTCTGGACGCCCAGGACATCAATGCCCTGTCCCCGAATCTTCAGAAACAGGTCCAGCGCGCGCTGACGTTACTGGACGCAGGCAAGATTCCCGCCGAAAACTGCATGGAGACGTATCTCCAGCTGGGCGACAATCCTGGTAACACTGCGCTATGGAAATGGATAGAGGTTGCTGTAAAATAAAACACCAGAGCGGAACCCGTCGCCCCCACGAAAAGGCGGGTTCCGCTCTGAATAGTGTCTGTATCGGGCCCAAAACACCTATCCTGGCACACAGGTGATACCGTTGTCTGCATCGTTGTATTCCGCTCGACAAGGCAAACGAATTATCCCTATGTTATCCTGTAAAGGACCCTAACAGTCTATTGCTGTCGTTTTTGCTTGGTAACGACGGTTTCAAGGTCACTGCCTTCAACATCAAGGCTGAGTTTAATATCTAATTTTAGGCGAGACAGACGTGCAAGACTTCCTACTTCATAAAAACGTGTAAGTATTTTCGCGCCATATTCTTTTTGGGGGTACGAAATATCAAAGATGATGTATAAAATAGTTCCAAGAAAAAAGAAAATTAAGCCGATACTTATAGACCACGCTATACGTATTATGATTACGGCAATACGTCCCAGCCCCATAGACTTTTCCTGTTTCTCTGCTTCTTCTGATTGTGAGTCTTGCTTAACTGCGGTATCGTTATCTGACGCACTGTCTGAATTTTCAAAGGATTTAAGGGCTAGGCGGATTTCGTTATAACGTTTCTTGTATGCCTTTCTTTCTTCCTCATTCCGAGTTGACGAATATGCGACTTCAAGTTGTTTTGCTTCGTCCATCAATGACTTCCGGTCTTCCATCATCATTTTCCTTTATGTCAAGATTCGGTTAGTCAACTCACAAATTATAGAAGATCCTGTGAAGGAATGTTACTTTGTATTCACATGATGTATGCATCATTAAATAGTATAATGAATTCGAGTTGAGTGAATCTAGAGTGATGCATGAATGTCTGACGACAATTATTTCTTTCGTCTGCGATAAAGAACGGCAAATTCTTCGCGTAGAGATCCCGATACTGTCCTGAGTTCCGCGGTGTCCCGAAAACATTTCTTCGCCAAGCCTCATTTTTCGTAATGTTGCATTCGTGTTCCCCCTTTAGGTATAATGAAACCACTGAGGATACGTGTGGAAATTCAGGTTTTCATGCGTAGTGTCTTCCGTCGAGCGTGATAGAAGGAGAAGGGGCATACCTGTATAATTTCTTTTATCCGCCCTGCGTCGGAAAGTAAAACCGCCTCTCGCCTTGTGTGTAACCCGGTACTTTTGTATCAATCCATATAACCTCTAAGGAGAATACCATGCCACTTGTACCCATGCGTCAAATATTGGATGAAGCCGCGAAGGGCGGCTATGGCGTCGGCGCGTTTAACGTCAACAATATGGAACAGATTCAAGCGATCATGCAGGCGGCCAATGATACCAACAGCCCGGTTATCATTCAGGCCAGCCGGGGCGCCCTGAAATACAGCAAGATGATCTACCTGAAGAAACTGATGGAAGCGGCCGCGGAAGAGTTTCCCCACATTCCCGTGGCCATGCACCTCGACCATGGCAACAGCCTTGAAACCTGCAAAGAAGCGATTGCGCTCGGGTTTACTTCCGTCATGATGGACGGCTCCCTGGGTGAAGACGGCAAAACACCAAATAGCTATGAGCAGAATGTCGCCGTGACCCTGGCGGTGGTGGAATACGCGCATCCCCTTGGCGTGACCGTGGAAGGCGAACTGGGCTGCCTGGGCGGCATCGAAGACGGCCATGGCGCGGGCCTGAGCGACGCGCAGGTCCAAGACCATCTGACCGACCCGGCGCAGGCGGAAGACTTCGTGGCGAAGACCGGCCTCGATGCGCTGGCCGTTGCCATCGGCACCAGCCACGGCGCCTATAAAGCAGGCCGAAAAGATCCCGTAACCGGTCAAATGCTCCCCCCCGTACTGGCTATGGACCGTATCTATGAAATCCACAAACGCATGCCGAAATGCCATATGGTCATGCACGGGTCCAGTTCGGTGCCCAAAGAACTGGTCGATATCATCAATCAGTACGGCGGCAACATGCCCGACACTTTCGGCATCCCCATCGAACAGATTCAGGACGGCATCAAGCACGGTGTGCGCAAAGTCAATGTGGACACCGACAGCCGCCTGGCCATCACGGGCGCCATCCGCAAACTGTTTGCTGAAAAACCGGAAAAATTTGACCCGCGTGATTATCTGAAGCCCGCCCGCGACGCCGCCTACGACGTCTATGTAAAACGCATGAACGCCTTCGGTCAGGCGGGACATGCCGGCGACTACAAGCCGATAACGCTGGAAGACGCAAAAGCGCTGTATCGCTAATTACACGCTTAAGGCATGGCGTGGCCGCAGGGCGATGCCGTGATATTATAGAGCACGGCGGCTTGCCTTCCCTGAATCGCAAGCCGCCGTTTTTTCACCCTTCAGGCCGGGCCCGAAAGATCGCGGACGCGGTTTATTCAACACGCCCGGGCAAGCCCCAGTAACATTTTAATCTGAGCAAACGCAAAGCAAAAGTAAAGGAACATCATCATGTGCGGAATCGTAGGATACATCGGGGACAGGAGTCCCGTGGAAGTCATTATGACCGGGCTGCATCGCCTGGAATACCGCGGTTACGACTCGGCCGGCGTGGCCGTTGTCAATGAGAAGGGCCTCGAGTGCATCAAGAGCCTGGGCAAGCTTAAAATCATGGATGAGAAATTGGCGGAACATCCGCTTGCGGGCAGCCTGGGCATCGGCCATACCCGCTGGGCAACCCACGGGGTGCCGAGCGAAGTAAACTCCCATCCCCACTTTGACATGGCCAAGGAAATCGCGGTGGTGCACAACGGCATCATCGAGAACTACCAGGAACTGCGCGCCCGGCTGGAAAAGGAAGGCGTCACCTTCCGCAGTCAGACGGATACGGAAACGATTGCGCACCTGGTGCGCAAGTATTATAAAGGCGACTTGTTCAAGGCCGTCCAGCGCGCGCTTCAGGATGTCGAAGGCGCATATGCCATCGGCGTTATATGCAAAGACCATCCCGACCTGATGGTGGCCGCGCGCCATGGCAGCCCGCTGATCGTCGGTGTGGGCGAGGATGAAGCCTTTATCGGTTCCGACGTACCCGCCATCATGAAATATACCCGCGATGTCATGTATATCGACAACGGGCAGGTGTGCGAAATCCGCCGGGGCAAGGTGAAGGTGGAGGATCTGGCCGGCAACCCCGTCACGCTCGAATTGAAGCATGTGGACTGGGATGACGCCGCCGCCGAAAAGGAAGGCTATCCCCACTTCATGCTGAAGGAAATCCACCAGCAGCCCGACGTTATCCGCAACACGCTGCGCGGGCGCGTGGACGAAGGCTCCGAAGAAGTAAAACTTCCCGATATGAACATCAGCGCCGAAGAACTCAAGGCCTGCCAGAAAGTTGTGATTGTCGCCTGCGGCACCGCCTGGCACGCCGGCATGGTCGGCAAGTATCTCATTGAAAAGTTCGCAAAGGTGCCCGTGGAACTTGACCTGGCGTCCGAATACCGGTACCGCGATCCCATCGTGCCGCCCCATACCATCATGATCCCCGTGTCCCAAAGCGGCGAGACGGCCGATACCCTGGAAGCCATTCGCATCGCCAAGAGCCTGGGCGCCCAGGTGG
>JAKJCY010000272.1 GCA_022706235.1 Candidatus Hydrogenedentota bacterium
TTTCGATCAGGTCTTTATCGTAAACAACTCCGGCAAACTCATTAATGGGGTTACCGTTACCATTCAGGGCTATGCGCCCTACCTGCTCGGCACGATGGCCGCCGGTTCCATCTGGACCACCACGGTGCCCTCGGGAGCGAGCGTTACCGTTTCCGCGCCGCTCTTCGTTGCCCTCGCCGAGGAGGAGATATACACCTATGTCGGGGAACCTTTCTCCCTGACCGCGATCACGGATGGCGGCATTACGCCCATGCTGTATCGCTGGACGCGAAGTGGTTCCACCGTCCAGGAAGGCGGCGCCTCTTCTTACGAAATCTACAACGCGGCGTTGACTGACGCCGGTCTCTACAAGGTCACCGTGACAGACGCTCTCTTGCAGGAGGCGTCCAGCACGCCGGATGTGCCCGTGTACGTTGCGGACCCGGTTGTTATCACCCAGCCGCCGATGTCGGCCACCGTGCCGGTAAACGGCGCCCATGTGTTTACCGTAATCGCTTCTGGCGGGCACGGGGCGCTGCAGTATGACTGGCGCAGAAACGGTATCAGCCTCGGCGCGCCGGACCAGCCTTTCCTTACGATCGATCCCGTCGTCGCGGCAAGTGAAGGCGATTACGATGTGGTGATTACCGACATGCTGGGCGTTGCGCCCCAGGGGAGGGTCATTAGTCCGTCCCCTGCGGCCGCACTTACCGTGTCCTACCCGCTGACGGTTACCGGACCGGAAGAAGTGGTTGCCTACGACGACGAAGGCGAGGCCGTTTTCACCATAGATGTGATTGGAGGCGTGGAGCCTTATGCCTATGAATGGCGTTACAATAATGTGGCCCTGCCGCCGGCCGCACAGCCGAACGGCCCCGTGCTGACGCTTGCCGCGCCCTTGGCGGCCCAGGCGGGCCCCTACCGCTGCATTGTAACCGATGCGGCCTTTCCCCAGGCGTCGGAACCTTCGGAAACGGCCCATTTATACGTGTACCCCCGGCTTGCTATTACAGTACAGCCTGCGGGTGGCAGTTATACCTTGGGCTCAACGGCAATCCTGGCCGCCACGGTGACTGGCGGCGTCCCGACACTGACCTATGTCTGGCGCAAGGAGGGACAGCCCCTTCCGGTGCAAGAACAACCCTTGGGCAGCGCATTGACCCTGAGTGACCTGCAATTCAGTGATGCGGGCGGCTATGAACTGGTGGTGTATGACAACCATACCGATGATATCACCTCACAGCCCGCGACCATCACCGTAGTCTCTCTACCTGAAGGAGAAAATGAAGGTGAGGGTGAGGGCGAGCCGCCAGTCGAAGGCGAAGGAGAACCACCCGTCGAGGGCGAAGGCGAACCGCCAGCCGAAGGGGAGATTGAATTCTGGCTGGAATACAACGGGCCCAATCCTGTAACCGCCTATGCAGGCGACCCTGCCGAGATTAAGGTAATCCCGCACGATGGCACGGGCACGGTCACGTTCCAGTGGTACCGTGTTATGGAGGACCTGTCCCTGGTGCTTCTTGAGGGACAAGACAAGGATACCTTGGTATTTGACCCCGTATCCATGGAAGATGCCGGCAAGTATCAGTGCATGGCAACCGATACGATTGCAGGCGCAGCCCAATCACCAATAATCATGCTGGTTATAGAGCACGGTCTGCCGATTGCAGGAACAATACCGCTGTTGATGCTGGCGTTGACGCTCGCAATTGTCGGTGTATCGAGTTTAAGTCTTAGCAAATGTCAGCCTTTCAGCACACGGAATCGTAACGACTGAAGTGCTGTAGGTTTGTCGGACAAAATCGGGCAGTCTCGGAACGGTCAGACAACCACCTGTTTCCAGGAGGTGTCCCTAAACATCTCTGCAAAATTCTGAAACATCTTCCTAAATCCGCATGTAAGAAGCCGAATTGTCGGAGTGCAGACTTCCTGATCTCATCGGGGTTATTCAATGATTACTCAGAATCCGTTTTGGCACTTTTTTGATGCCATGTTCGTATGGGACCGCAGAAAAGGGACCACGAAATAGCCAATGGCAGTAAAGGGCATCCATGCTTCGTTACTGACGGCTATTTCGTCGTCAGTCCCTTTTTGCTCCGTCTTTTTGTTTGTTTTTCAGTGCCATGGACATTTCCGACGAGATCAGGATATCTGGAGTGAAACCTATAATCATAAAGAACGTAGAAGCGGCATCCTGCCGCTTTACATCAAGAAACTCACGTCGGCCGCAGTTACAATGGAAGTGTCAGGCTGCCACTTCTATGATACGCATCATTTCTTAGGTGCGGATTAAGGGTCTTCCAGTTGTATTTAACCGTACTCACCCGTTACAGTACCTGCAGGTATTTGGAACGCCCGCGTTCAGTCCTTTCCGGTCAGAAAAAGGGAAAGCGAAACGCAACGTTGGAGGACTGCTGAAATGGAACATGGCCGTTTATTTATATTTTTGTTTGCTCTGGGAATGTCTTGTCGTATCTTGTCCGCAATTGCCGCTGATGCCCCGCCACCGCGACAAGAAGAGGCTTATACTTCTCCCTCTGTGGAAACGGCCGGTCCCGATGTACCGGGATGCGAGGCAAGCATCCCTTTTCGCCCGCTGACCTCAGGTCCGAAAGCGCATTGGTTTGCTTATTACGACAAACATCAGTTTGATCCTTCGGACCGGTATGTGTTGGGTATGGAAGTTGGGTTCGAGGACCGCGCACCGGGACTGGAGGACGCTAGTGTACTGGGCATGGTAGACCTGCGTGATGCTGACAAATGGATTCCTTTTGCCGAGTCCACTGCCTGGTGCTGGCAGCAGGGCTGTATGCTTCAATGGCTGCCGGGTACGGACGCCGAAGTCATATACAATGCCCGGGAAGGAGACCACTACATCAGCGTTATCCAAAACGTGTTTACCGGGGAGAAGCGCACGTTGCCCAAGCCGGTCTATGCCGTCAGTCCCGACGGCAAAACCGCAGTGGGACTTAATTTTGCCCGCGTTAACGATACCCGTCCCGGTTACGGTTATGCCGGCATTCCGGATGCGGGGGCCTCGGAACGGTATCCGGACAACGACGGCATCTATGCCCTTGACCTGGTTACGGGGGAATCCCGGCTGATTATTACCCTTGCCCAGGTCGCCACAGCCTACGCTGATGAGACAACAGATGACGGCAAACACTGGTTCAATCATCTCCTGTTCAATACGGACGGGTCGCGGTTTATTTTTTTGCACCGCTGGCATCGCCCCGACGGCAAGGGACGATATACGCACGGCTTCACCGCACGGCCCGATGGCGGGGACATCTTCCGCTTCAACGGTCATGGTATGGTGTCCCATTTCATCTGGCGTGATCCGCAGCATCTGCTGGCCTGGTCGCACGAACCGGATTCGGGCAACAAATTTCATGTATACAAAGACAAGACCGATGAGGTTACTGTGGTAGGTGAGGGCACATTGACCACGGACGGGCATTGTACCTACTCTCCCTGTGGTAAATGGATTCTGAGCGACACCTATCCCGACCGGGAAAACATGCAAACCCTGATGCTGTATCGGGTGGCGGACGGCAAGCGGATTGACTTGGGCCGGTTTTTCCAGGAGAAACCTCAGGACATTCAGCTGCGTTGCGACTTGCATCCCCGCTGGAGCCGCGACGGGAATTATATTTGTATTGACTCCAAATGTTCCGGGCAGCGCCAGATGTACCTGCTTGATGTTGCCGAAATTCTTGGCCGGAAGGATTGATGTAATCGTTTTTCATCCGATTACAAACATTGAATTGCCGTGATGTTCCGGAAAATGCAGATCCGTTCTTGTACCTGTATGCCTTGTCTTCGTAAAGGAGAAACGTTTATGAAACCGAGTTTTATCCTTGCCCTTTGCATATTTCCCCTGTTTCTCCAGGCGGATGATTCCTGGAAACTGCCCCTGGAGGAAAAGGAGATCCTGCTGGAACAGAACAACGTGGAGCGACACAACATACTGGGGCTCTATCCCAGTCAGGTGGATGTGCCGCTGGATGGCGGTCCTGTGGATTATTCCACCCTGGGCACCTGCAATATCGCCCACGCCGTCTGCTGGTCGGCGAATTACCTGGCGGGCGCTTCGTACCGCTATGCGTTTTTGAAGCGGTCCGGCGCGCCTGCGGACGTCGTGGAGAAGGCGCGTGCCCGAGCGGACGAGATCTTCGAGGGTATTTACCGATGCCAGCTGGTGACAGGCGTGCGAGGACTGCAGGCAAGGGGGTATGCCCTGGGTCATGGGGAATCCTACGAAGAACGGGGTATAGAACCGTTCAATGATTCCTGGCAGCAGGGCGCAGGAGAATATTCCGGCCTGCGCTGGCGTGGAGACCCGAGCCATCATAATTACAGTGATGTCACGGCGGGTCTCGGGCATTACTATGACCTTGCCGCGGAAGGCCCGCAAAAAGACCGGTGCCGCGAAGCGATCGACGCGCTGGTCGGCTACTGGGTGGACAAGGATTGCAAGGTTGTGCATATTGACGGCAAGAAATTCACGCCTATCCTGGGTTTTCATGACGGAAAAACATTGAACACGCGTATCATGATGGCCATTGCCGGGGCCAGGACCGCGCTCCATGCCACGGGAAATGCCAAGTACCAGGAGATGTATGAACGCCTGGTTGGTCAGTTTGGCGTGCGCGGGCTGAAGCACTTCACGACTGAAAAAGACTTCGATGACGCCGAACACGTGTTCTGCCACTTGGAAAATTTGTTCCGTATCGAAACGGACCCGGAATTGCTGGCGGCCTACCGTGTTGTGTTGGACGGGCTTTGGGCCAACCACAAGAACGATGCACAGACCCTGTTCACCTATATTTACCTGAGCCT
This sequence comes from Candidatus Hydrogenedentota bacterium, assembly GCA_022706235.1. Taxonomy (GTDB): domain Bacteria; phylum Hydrogenedentota; class Hydrogenedentia; order Hydrogenedentales; family CAITNO01; genus JAAYBJ01. Next base: position 4,822 of record JAKJCY010000272.1, read on the forward strand.
GACGCCTGACGCGCCGGACGGCGACAAGGCGCTGAAAGAGGGGTTGTACTCCCTGCAGACATGGCCGACGGACATGATATTCCAGCCCACCATGAGCAGCCTGAACCCGGAGTTAACGCCGCCCTACCCGGTGTATGCCGCCGCCTGGGACAACGAGTATATCTGGAAGGGAAACCTGCTTCGTCCTGATGGCTGGCTCAGCCGAATTGTTGCCGGCGTGGCCGTGCCCAGGGAAGACCCCCTGGTGATTTATGCCTTTGACAGCCTTGGTGACTTGTATCAATCGCGGGACGGTGCGGCTACGGCGGCGGGCTGGCGCAGCATTGACGCAGGGCTGCCGTCGCCCGTTCGTGCCGTGGCTGCGGGCCCGGGCGTACGCATGATTTATGTCGCTTGTGACGATGGTTTTTACGCTTCCCTGACCGGAGGCTATCGCTGGCAGCGTCTCGAGGTACCGGAGAGAGGTGGCAAGCCCGTAAGCGTGCGCATCGTGCCCG
>JAKJCY010000273.1:0-2204 GCA_022706235.1 Candidatus Hydrogenedentota bacterium
GGGTATCCGTCAAAGAGAGCATCCCAGTCAAACTGGTCTATCGTTTCGGGAGAGGGCATCATTTCGGGGGAGAAGTCCAAAGCATTTATGGCATTTTCCAAAACAGTCAAATCAGGACCATCAATAATATTAAACTTCGTATAAATATATTCCCAATCGAATTGATCAAGGTACATGGCCATGCTGAGCGACTGCAGCAGCGCCTCTTGCAGAATGATATCCCAGACATCAACCTCCAGCATCCCGAAAACCGCTGCAAACAGGTGAACCGCGCCCTCGTTATTCAGGGCAAGTTCGGCTGTGTCCCAATTTTCATCAATAGTTTTGAAAGCGTCGCCAATATCAATCAGAAAGTAGGCGAGCCCGCCCCAGGTGGCTTCCGCAAAGGTCTCCGGAATAACGCCCGATTTGAAAATCAGCGGATCATCCAGAATGGTGGCACTCAGCGGCATGCCCGGTTTCCCCAGTTGTGAACGGATAAGCCAGCCAACGCCCTTGGGGACCGTAGATTGTGAAAGAAGGGGCCACGCGTCCACCATTTCCTGACGGATGCTGAACAGATGGCCCGCCAGATTCTCATACTGCGCCTCATTCGCGATCATGTCCGAACGCAGTTTATCAAGATCGACAAGGGGGTGCTGTACCCCTTCGGGCAGGCAAAGCAACTGCGTCAGTAGTTCCAGTTGCACTTTGTCCGGGACACCGTTCTCGTCGAAATCCCACAACCGGAACGGCAGTTCCAGGCTCATGGGAAGGTCCTTTATATTTTTGTAAGCCAATGCCCCCAAGACACTATCCCAATACCAATATCGCACATAGGTCGTACTACCGCTCACGTAATAGTACAAGTCACGTTCATCCCCAAAGCATTCCCCGGGATAGGTTTCACAGAGGAAGTTGTCTGGAACCGCGAAGCCCAGCAATGCCAGCGCGCCGGAAATGGCCTCCCCGCCTACATACATGGTAGGTTCTTCGTAGTCCGAGTCCCAGTAAGGACAGTCATCAATCTGGGCTGAAGCCGCGAATCCGAGTAACAACGCAATGCTGAGCGCTACAGGAAAAGCAACCATCATTTTTTTTCGAGTCATACCAACATCTCCTTTTACGTAAACAACACGAATCTCTACCTGCATGTACGCCATTAAATTACCATGCATTTATACCTGCATGACCAGACATTTTTATTTCTTTTTTTTTCAGAGCGAGTACCCACAAATCAAGGCACGCATCGTGTTTTAAAACTCTGCGTTTACATTATACATAACCTGCCCGGAGTTCTGCACCGAACTAAGGTATCAAAAATGCTTCTCGAAACCTTACACCGTTAAATCAGGCTTCATTATACAAAAATATGTTCTCACTTACCAGAAAAACTTTTTTAGTTTCTCCGTACATTTTTTAACATCGAGAAACTGATTTATTGGTTTTCTTGTTTCGGTATAAGACGCTCCTGTTTCCGGTAGCGGATGACCACCATTCCTGAGAGTGCAACCACGGAAAGAAGAAGCGTTAACCACCATTTGCCCGATATCGCCGGTACAGGCGGATTGATTTGCACAGCGGTAGATGCACTTAGAATAATCGGTGTATTGTCCTCTGGGTCGAGCAACCACTCAACAGGAACAACGATTTTATAGTTTCCAGAATCCGATTCATCCGTATCTTCCAGCACCAGATAGCCTTCTGTAGACTCGGTGAGGGGGTCAAGTCCGTTATACCAGGTAAACGCATCGGGGCTTTCCGGTGCAACCACCTCTTCGTTAAGTACCGCTGTTAATTCCACGCGGGTCCCCACCGTAAAAACGCCGCCTCCCTCCAGTGTTAACAACTGAATGGGTTGGTCAGGGTCTACCGCTATCGCAGGATAATCCGAATACGCACAGCCGCTGTAACTGACATAGTAATCGAATGCCTGACGATTAGTGAAACCATCGCTGTTGGCATCGCCGTTATGCGCCAGAGCAGGCACTGATTGCGAAAGGCTGCGGATGCCTCCTTCAGGAGGGGTGAGCCCCAGCATGGAAAGCATGGAAAGCATCTCATCCAGCATATCCAAGGTCTTGTTATCCCCCAATACCGCATACCCCGCCAATATGGCGGCTAACGCCCTTGGAAGGTTTGGAGCCACGATGCGCACCAAGTTTCGAAGGTCTCCCCCCGGAAAACTACCGAAGGGAGGTACGTCACTCAAAGCGGCAATCAGA
>JAKJCY010000273.1:2303-5295 GCA_022706235.1 Candidatus Hydrogenedentota bacterium
ACAATACAATGTGTCCATGTAAGCGCAAAAATCATAAACAATATCCGCAGCATAAGTAACGGGCCCCCCCTGAATCATCATATTGAAAAAAGGCAGCTTTGCATAGAGTGTATCGGAGGAATTTTGGGATATACATCCTTCAAAATCAGGCCCGGGCACGGGTTCATGAGCAACGGCTGAAACAACGATGAACACACAAGTCAATGTCACTAACGCTGCGTTATTTAGGACCATTCAGCATACCTCCAGAAACATCGTGTAGACTGGACCGTTCCCTCTTAAACAGATGGAAAACCAACCCGCTTCACTTCAAAAATAAATATTAAGCACCATTAATATAGTCTATCATAAATTTAAATTAAACCATCCACTTTAACTATTATAACCTAGAAGGGGTAAATAGGCAAATCTATCTTGCGGGACAACCTGCGGCCTGGAACTCTGGAAGCAGAAACGAAACACTTTTCTCCCCGCAAAACGTAGTCGGGCAAATAGGTCATATTTAGTAGTTATTTAGCCTTCCCATTTCAGATTGGCACAAAGAATCATCAAAGAACTTATATTGCCTTTTTAAATCTTAAATATGATAATCCTCTGTAAATACACGGGCATTTCTCAAACTGATTAATACATTTTCTCCCATTTCCGGATGCATGAGGCGATACCGTTCATGGGAGAGTTCGACTAAAAGCGTTTCGCCGCTAGCCAACTTTAGTTCGACTTTAACGCACGGACCTGCGGACTGAACACGCTGCACGGTTGCCCTGGCCACCGGCGTACCGTCAGACTCACGAAGGATATCCAAATCGTGAGGGCGCACAAACAACCGCGCCGGGGCAGAGTCCTTTTCCGTCCCGGTTTCCGTCTGAATTTCCCAAGGGCCAAAGATTCCTCTGCCATCTTCAATGCGTCCATGGAACAGATTGACATTGCCCAGAAATTTCATGACAAACTCTGTGGCGGGCTGGTGGAACACTTCGTCCGGGGAGCCGATTTGTTCAATATGCCCTTCGTTCATCACGACCACCCGGTTGGCCAGTTCAAGCGCTTCTTCCTGGTCATGTGTAACAAAGACGCTGGTAATCTGGATTTCCTCATGAAGTCGGCGCAGCCATTTACGCAGGTCCTTTCGCACCTGCGCGTCAAGAGAACCGAAGGGTTCATCCAGCAGCAGCACCTGGGGTTCGATGGCGAGGGCCCGCGCCAGGGCGACGCGCTGCCGCTGGCCACCAGAAAGTTGGGATGGATAGCGATTCCCCAGGTTTTCCAATTGAATCAGTTGCAGCAATTTCGTAACTTTCAGGTGAATAGTTTTACGGTCCGGACGCAGTCCTCTGGGCAGGGCGCGCAGTCCGAATGCGATATTGTCGAATACCGTCATATGCCGGAACAGGGCGTAATGTTGAAAGACAAATCCTACACGCCTGTTGCGCGCATTATGCGCCGCGACGTCTTCCTCATTCAGGCGCACCTGTACCTGCGTACCGGGATCCGGAATATCCAGCCCGGCGATAATCCTGAGCAGCGTCGTTTTCCCCGAACCGGAAGGCCCAAGCAAAGCGACGAGTTCTCCCGATTCCACGCGAAGGCTTACATCCCGCAAGGCTTTGAACCTGCCGAAGGTCTTGCTGATATTACAGACTTCAATACTCATGAGAGGGTTGCTCCCCAATTATGCCATCTTCAAAAGAACTCAAGAGGCGTTCTCGCCGCAGTTTCCACTCGAGAGCGCTTTTCACGGCCAGCGTGACCAAGGCCAGCAACGCGAGCAGCGAAGCGACTGCGAACGCGGCTGGGAAATTATATTCGTTATACAGGATTTCTATCTGCAGGGGCATTGTATTGGTCACCCCCCGAATATGGCCCGATACTACGGAGACGGCACCGAATTCGCCCATGGCCCGGGCATTGCAGAGGATGATGCCGTAAAGCAGTGCCCACTTGATGTTGGGCAAGGTGACATGCCAGAAGGTTTTGAACCCGCTTGCCCCCAGAGACCGGGCGGCTTGTTCCTCCTCCACGCCCTGTTCCTGCATCAGGGGAATCAATTCACGGGCGACAAAGGGGAATGTGATGAACAAGGTCGCTATGATAATGCCCGGCACGGCGAAGATAATCCGGATGTCGGCGGCATCAAGCCACGGCCCAAGCACTCCGGAAGTCCCCAGGCATAAAACAAAGAGGAATCCAGCGATGACCGGCGGCACGGCGAAAGGAAGGTCGATGAGCGTGAGGAGGAGGCTCTTCCCCCGAAATTCGAACTTGGTAAGTACCCATGCCGCGGCGATTCCAAAAACCGCATTGAGCGGTACAGCCACGACGGCCGCCAGCAGCGTCAACACAACAGCGGCCCGGGCGTCCGGTTCCGTGATGGCAGCCAGGTAAACGGCGATTCCTCCCCGGAAAGCCTCTTCGAAAACAACAACCAGGGGAAGCACCAGGAACAGCGCCAAAAAAAACAGCGTAATGGTAATACAACAGTATTTAGGCCAATATGAATCACTTTTTTTTACGAACATGGACTCTTATCCCCCCTGCTGTGTTCTGCGTCCGAGTCGCCATTGAAGCAGATTCAAGAACAATAGAATCATAAACGACAAGAGAAGGGTCATTACCGCCAGCGCGGTCGCCCCGTCGTAATCAAACTGCTCCAGTTTGCCCATGATAAGGAGGGAGACGATTTCAGTGCGCATGGGCATATTTCCGGAGATAAACACGACGGACCCGTACTCGCCCAGCGCCCGCGCCAAGGCCAACGCGAATCCGCTGAGCAGCGCGGGACGCAGCGAAGGAAAAATCACGGTCAGAAAGGTGCGAAGCCGGGACGCTCCCAGGCTCAGGGACGCCTCTTCATACTCGGAGTCGAGATCTTCGAGAGCAGGCTGGAGGGTGCGAACGATAAAGGGAAGGCCGATAAAGGTCAACGCCACAATAACGCCGGCGGGGGCAAAGGCAATTTGAATGCCCAGCGGTTCCAACATCCGCCCGATAA
>JAKJCY010000274.1:0-3352 GCA_022706235.1 Candidatus Hydrogenedentota bacterium
GAAATTCTGTTTGTGGCGAATGCCATGACGGGCCAGGACGCGGTGAATTCGGCCCGCCGTTTTAATGAGGCGCTGCCGTTGACAGGGGTGATTCTCACCCAGCTGGACGGCGATGCCCGGGGCGGCGCGGCCATCAGCCTTATTGAAGTGACCGGTTGTCCCATTAAATTCGTGGGCGTCGGCGAGAAACTGGATGCCTTGGAACCGTTTCATCCGGAGCGGATGGCAAGCCAGATCCTCGGCATGGGCGATATCGTGTCGCTGGTCGAGAAGGCCCAGCAGGTCGTGGACCAGGAAAAGGCGGTGGCCTTCCAGAAAAAGATGCGCAAAGGCGACTGGGATCTGGAAGATTTCCTGGACCATATGCGCCAGCTGAAGAAAATGGGCAACATGGGTGACCTGCTGCAGAAGATTCCCGGTATAAACAAGATGCTGCCCCAGGGCATGGATGGCGCTGAGGATGAGTTGAGGCGCACCGAAGCGATTATACTGTCAATGACCCTCAAAGAACGGCGTACGCCGAACTTGATTAACGGCAGCCGCCGACGGCGTATTGCCGACGGCAGTGGAACATCCGTGCAGGACGTCAATGCGTTGCTCAAAGAGTTTCAGAAAATGAAATTGATGATGAAGCAGGCCATGAAAGGCGGTAAAGGCAAAAAGAAGGGGTTTCTGCCCAGGGGACCGATGCCGCCAATGCCCGGCTTTTAATATAGATTTTGATATAACAGTTTAATGGTTTCCCATGGTAAAATCGGGGACAGCCCCGGTTTGGGAAAGTTTGGCGCGGCATGAGGCCGCGGAGAGGATACTTATGTCGACAAAGATACGTTTGAAACGCGGCGGCCGCAAAGGACAGGCCTATTATCGTATTGTGGTCCAGGATTCCCGGGTGCGCCCTCGCGGGCAGGAACTGGATGTGCTCGGATTTTATCATCCTGCAGCCCGTCCCGAACCGGTGAGCGAAGTGGATATGCAGAAATCCTTGGATTGGCTGTCAAAGGGCGCCGAAATGTCGGATACCGCCCGGAACATCCTGAGCAAGTCCGGGGTCCTGAAACATTACCACGAGGGTACCCGCCCCGAGGAAGTCAGTGCGGTTATCAAGGGTGAAATGGTCGAAAACAAAGGCTATAATCCGCCTCCGCCGCCCGTGGAAAAAGTCGTTGCCGCCGCAACGGAAGAAAGCGAAAGCGCTTCGCCTGACAGCGAGGGCGCACCTTCGGAAGTGGAATCTGCCGTGAGTGATGACGACACACAGGCGGCCGCTGGAACGGAAGAAGCGTAATGGCAGCCTCTGATTTGGTCGAATTTGTCGCCAAGAAATTGGTCACACACCCTGAATCCGTTCAAGTGCGCCTGATCGAGGGCGATGCCGGACAGACGGTGCAACTTACCGTGGATGAGGCGGATATGGGATGTATCATCGGCAGGAACGGACGTACCGCCAAGGCGATTCGCACGTTGCTCTTTGCCGCTGCCACGAAATCGCAGACGCAGGTGGGATTGGAAATAGTGAATCCTTCCCAGCGGCAATGACGGACGCTGGCTGGCTCGAAATCGGGCGTGTTGTCTCGGTGGACGCGGCGCGGCGAAGTGTACGTGTACTGCCGGCCGCCGGAAGCGCCCATGAATTTGGGGCTCAGCGCCGTGTCTGGCTTGAAATGGCGCGGGAATGTCCGATGGCCGCGCTTGTTGCCGAATGTAACCTGTCGGGCGGTCATTTGAAGATTGTGTTTACCCCCGGGGTGAGCCGGGATATGGTGGCGATGCTGGGGAATGCGCGTGTTTTGCTTCCCGCCGACAGGCGTACCGAAGCGCGGGAAGAACCTTGGTCGCTCGCCCGTGCCGTGGGCATGCAGGTTGTCCTGCCCGGCGGCGCGGTGATGGGCACGGTGATGGAAACGGTGGAAACGCAAGCCGGCGGCGCATTGCGCATCCGGTTAGAAGAAACCGGGCGGATTGCCGCTCTGCCTTTTATAGATGCCGTGATAAAGGATGTTGACGGCCTTTCGGGAGTGATTACGATTACGGACCCGGAGCCGTTTCTGGTTTTGGATGATACAGCTCCAGACGCGTGATACCGACGCGCGTACGCTGCGGGAGCGCCTTATGAGGATAGATGTCCTCACATTGTTTCCGGAATTAATTGAGCCGGCGCTGGCGGCAGGCGTGCTGGGGCGCGCCATTGCCAATGCGTTGTTGACCGTGTCGCTGGTGAATCCCCGCGATTTCACTGCGGACCGCCATAAGACCGTGGATGATGCACCCTACGGCGGCGGCGCCGGCATGGTCATGAAATGTGAGCCGCTGTTTGCGGCGGTGGAAAGTTTAATCGGCAGGAATTCACTGGAGCATGTCGTGTTATTGTCGCCCCGCGGCGACCGGCTGGACCAGAACATGGTGCGGGAAATGGCAACATGGCCCGATATGGTCCTTATTTGCGCCCGCTATGAAGGCGTGGATGAGCGTGTTTCCCGCAGCCTGGTTACGCATGAAGTCTCCATCGGCGACTATGTGCTCAGCGGCGGCGAGGTCCCGGCGATGGTGCTGATTGAATCGGTCAGCCGTATGGTGCCGGGGGTGGTGGGTCGGTGGGAATCTGTGGAAACTGACTCTTATTTCTGCGGTGTGCTCGGCCCGCCGCAATATACACGGCCCCCGTCGTTTCGGAGTCTGGACGTGCCCGATGTGTTGCTTGGCGGCGACCACGCCGCGATAAGGCGTTTTCGCCGCAAAGAGGCCTTGCGCATCACGCGGATGCGGCGGCCCGATTTGCTGGCGCACTTGACTGAAAAAGAAGATTTGCAGTTGCTTGCGGAAATAGAAAACGAAACCCGATTACCCATAAAGGAGAACGAGTCATGAACGTGGTACAGGAATATGCGGACAAGTTTCGCAAAGAACCCGGAACGATACCGCAATTCGGAATAGGCGATACGGTCCGCGTACATTTTCGTATCATTGAAGGCGGAAAAGAGCGCATTCAGGTATACGAAGGGGTGGTCATCGCCCGCAATGGCGCTGAAAGTCCCACCGCCACCTTCACCGTCAGGCGCGTGGCCTTCGGCGAGGGCGTGGAACGCGTTTTCCCGCTGCACTCGCCGCGGATTGCCAAGGTTGACATTGCCCACGAAGGCCGCGTACGGCGTGCCAAGTTGTACTACCTTCGTGACCGCGTTGGCAAGGCGGCACGCGTAAAGGCCCGACGCCGTACCGTTTAAACGATTCTTTATCTTGCCTTTTTCGCCCGTCCGGTGGAATCCATCGGTACGGGCGTTTGTCTTTCGCGTAAGGACGCATATGGAGCGGGGGAGGATCGGAGAATTACGAATTGGTAAGGATTCCGCGA
>JAKJCY010000274.1:3449-5204 GCA_022706235.1 Candidatus Hydrogenedentota bacterium
ACGGGCGTTTGTCTTTCGCGTAAGGACGCATATGGAGCGGGGGAGGATCGGAGAATTACGAATTGGTAAGGATTCCGCGAGATTGCAGGTATTCCACGACCACACGGACGCAGTCTTCAAGCGATAATGCCGCAGTGTCCAGGATAAGTTCCGGATGTTGCGGCTCTTCGTAGGGCGCGCTGATGCCGGTAAACTCGGGGATTTTGCCTTCCCGGGCCTTCTGGTACAGGCCTTTCGGGTCACGGTCCGCGCAGACGTCGACCGGGCAGCGGACATAGACTTCAATGAATCCTTCCCCGCACAACTGGCGGACTTTGTCACGGTCCGCGCGGTAGGGAGAGATAAAGGCGGTGCTCACGATAAACCCGGCATCGCTGAAGAGGGCGGCAACTTCTCCGATACGACGGATATTCTCTTCACGGTCTTCTGGCGAAAAGCCGAGGTCTTTGTTCAGGCCGTGACGGATATTGTCCCCGTCCAACACATAGGACTGGCAGCCATGTTCAAACAGCACCGCCTGCAGGGCCTGGGCGATACTGGATTTGCCCGAGGCGGACAGCCCCGTAAACCATAAGACGGCGGATTGATGCCCGTTGTGTTCCTCCCGTTCTTCCCTGGAAATCGTGTGATGATGCCATGTAATGTTGGTGGCTTTGATTGTATCTGCCATGGTACAGCCTTTCTTGCTTGTTTGCGGATCGGTTATGCTCCGATTATAAATGAGGAGTCCGACAGTTGACAAATCATTGGGAACGCTTTCAGGAACGCTTTCGGCAATCCACCGTATCCCCAGGGTACATAACGGGATGCGGGACTTAACTTACCCGCCATAATAGGGTACGAAGTTCTGCTTCGCAGGCGGCCGTTTTGGAGAGTGCATTCCCAAATGGACTGCGGGGTGGTAGGCTACTCCGCCTTCTTTTCCGGGCTGAATTCCGTTATGGGCGTCAACAGCAGTTTCTTGAATTCCACTTCGGAGCCTTCCGCCTGGAGAGCGATCTGCCCTTTCGATGCTTCACAACCAAAACCGTAGTTGACCAGGTCATTGTTGACCCAGACTTTGATCTCATTTCCAAGGCATTCGATCACCATGTGGTTCCATTCTCCGGGTTTCTTCTCGGAACCATCCGTAAGATTGAGGATGCGGCGTTGTTTGTCACCATCAACGCCCCATTCCGCCTTGGGGCCGCGGCGTTTTTCCATGTCCGGCACCTGGATATCCTGGGCGATGCACCAGAAATCCCCCGCGTTTTCATGGTGCATCTGCACCTCTATGGACTTGGGAAACATTTCGTAGAGCGCCCGGGGCGTGGAAGCATGCACTAGTACGCCGCAATTCCCCGGCTTTCCCGCAAACCGGTACTCGACTTCGAGGCGGTAATTTTCATAGACCTCGTCGGTAATGAGATGGCCCCCGGGTCTGCCCAGACTGACGAGCATGCCGTCGCGAACAATGAACGGGCCCGGTGAATCGGGTTTATTGTCCAGCTTCGGCACATCCTGGTGCCATCCCGCCAGGTCTTTGCCATTAAAAAGGGTTTTGGATTCTTCGGCGGCGAACGCTTGAAATGCCACGGTAACAAGAACAACGAGGCCAAGTGTCTTAAGGCTTTGCATTTGTTTGCTCCTTTTTGATTGGGATTACTGCCCGGCGCCTCACGCGGGCCGTCGCTCATTATATCCAATGTTTACCGCCGGAAGCGACATCTGGCGGATGCAGGGGAGAAGCACCGGCCGGGTGCTGTTGGACGGTCC